>DMST01000247.1 GCA_003454975.1 Cytophagales bacterium
TACGCACAGCGGGGCCATGGCCGCCGCGCCGATTTGTACACGGACTACACCTTTGCGGTCTGGAAAGGCGAGGAGTTGGTACCCTTTACCAAGGCCTATTCCGGCCTTACGGATGCGGAGCTAGTGAAGGTGGACCAATTCGTGAAACGTAATACCCGGGAGCGATTTGGGCCCGTGCGCACTGTGAAGGCCGAACTTGTGATGGAAATCGCCTTCGAGGGCATACAGGAGAGCAAGCGGCACAAGTCGGGTGTAGCCTTGCGTTTTCCCCGCATTCACCGTATTCGACACGACAAACAACCGCAGGATGCGAATACACTGGAAGAGCTGAAGGGACTACTGGCGGTGTATGGGAAGGGGTAATCCCCCCCCTTACTCATCCCGCAGCACCTTCGCAGGATTTGCTGTGGCCGCGCGCCAGACCACACGACCAATCACACTCACCAATACCAGGGCTAAGAGTACACTGGGCAACAGGTAAGTAGCCAAACCCAAACTCGTGCGAATGGGAAAATCCGTGAGCCAGCTATGGCTCCACCACTGAAGAATAGGCATTGTCACCAGCATAGCCACTAGGAGCATAAGCATAAAACCACGCAACTGAGTATGGAGCAGTCGGCTGAGGCTGGCCCCCAGCACTTTGCGGATGCCCATCTCCTTGGTGCGTTGCAAAGCCGCAAAGGAGGCCAAACCTAGAATGCCCAAAGCAGCAATCAGGATAGCCAAACCTGAAAACCATTGGAAGGTGCTCGCCAGTTTTTGGTCGGCCGCGTATTGGCGGTCGAAAAAATCTTGCAGGAAGAAATGCTTGAGTGGGTTGTTAGGGTAGGCCAAAGCATAGGCTTCGGTGATTTCTGCCATCAGGGCTTGAGAGGGAGCACTGCTCAGCCGGATGCTGCAGTAGGCATCAGCACCACGGCCCACGTAAAACATCATAGGGTCTTTGGCCCGCTTGAGTGATTCCTGGTGGTAATCCGACAGTACTCCCAGAATAGTGCGCGGCACGGATCCGTACAAGTACAAGGTCTCGTTGATGGCCTCTTGAGGAGAGGTAAAGCCCATCTCAGCTATTGCTGAGGCATTCAGCCATATCCCAGCGGAATCGACGGCAGAACCTGGCTGAAATACTCTTCCTGCTAGTAGCTCCAGCTCATAAGCCTCCATAAAACCTTCTCCGATAAACACCGGCTCAATACTCCATCCTTGATCGATCTCGGCATGTTCTGCCCGCGAGATAAACATGCCGCGCTGAATCACATGGCCAGGCACCAGTGCCGATTGGCCCACCGCTACTACCGCAGGCAATTTTTCCAAAGCCGTCCGAAAACGCTCCCCCTGCAGTGTAGGTTCGGTTACTTCAGCCGGCCTTTCTACCACCAGAATAGGGGCCTCAGAAAAGCCCAACTCTTGTTGGCTCAAAAACCGCATTTGCTGTACCATCACCCCCGTGGCTCCCATCAGCAGCAAGGAAAGTCCCAGTTGAAAACCTACTACACCTTGACGCAAGTGCACTGCGGACTTGGGCGGTAAACTTTTTCCCTTCAGGCTGCGTAGCACTTCTGCCCTGCCCATCACCAAAGCGGGGTACAAGCCAGAGAGCAGGGCGATCAGGAGCCCCAAACCTCCCAGACTCAGAACCTGGCTTAAGGTAATCCGGGAAGGCAGCACGGCTACACCCACCAAGCCATTGAGCCAAGGCCAAGTAGCCTGGAGCGCAGTAACGGCCAGGACTACCGAGACACCCGTGATGAGCAGTGTTTCGGTGAAGAATTGTAGCATTAGCGAACTGCGGCTAGCCCCCAGCACCTTACGCAGGCCCGTCTCGTTGCGGCGGTAGAAGGTCTGTACCGTACTCAAGTTGATGTAGTTAGTAGCCGAAAGGATGAGCAGGAAAACACCAATGGCCAGCAGGTAGGGAATCTGCTGTGGATTACCGGCAGGGGTAGCCTCATTTTGCAGTCGAGAATGCAAATGAACATCGGCTAGAGGCACCAAGGTAAAATCGTTCCGCCGAATGCGGTCACCTGCCTCATTGGTTTCCAGATAGCTGGGTTTGAAGTGATCTACGAAGCTTGGGAACTGCGACTGGATCGTGGCAGCGTCGGTGGGGTCTGTCAGGCGTACGTAGGTGTAGTATACATACCTGCCCATCTCTTCCTCGTACCGCTGGATGGCTTGCTCGGGAGTCTCGAAGCGGCTATATAGTGTTGTGTAGCTTACTAAAACCGAATAGGACAGATGACTGGGCTGGTCTGTAGGCCGAAACACCCCCGCTACCTCTAGCATATCTTCTTGCCCACTGGCATCCACAAACCGAATCGTTTTACCCAACACGTCCAAGCTTGCAAAATGCCGCAAGGCCTCCGACTCAGATAGTACCACTCGGTTGGGTACAGAAAGTGCTGACTGAGCATTTCCAGAGATCATATCTACCGAGAATAGTTCTAAAAAGGAGCCATCCACATAGGCTAGCTCCTCCGTGTGAAGTGCATCTGCTCCAGGCACTCCCATGGCTTGCAGGTTGCAGGTGAGATTTCTCGATAAGGGGTAAAAACGGGCGTAGGCCTCTACCTCCTCGGCAAAGTAGCGCTCCATATTGGGCCCCACCCCGGCAAAAGTGGCGGCACTTGCATATATGAGTTCATAGTTGCGTACGTAGTTGTTCTGCACCCGAAAGATACGCTCGTGTCCTGGCACTTGGTCGTAGGTTCGCTCATGCTGCACATAAGTGAATAAAAAGTAAGCGGCCACTAACCCCACAGTGAGGCCTACCACGGTAATAATGGTATACTGGCGGTGCTTGAGTAACCGACGAAGAGCGTAGCGAAGGTGATTGAAATACATGGTGTGCAGATTTGCCTGCTGAATGGCGAATGCTATGCCAAAATAGTCAAATCCCTAATTATCAAGCCTTTACTAAAAAAACGACAGCTAAAACTGTTTCAGGCTGAAACAACATTGTTCGGTTAGAATCACCAGATATAGGCTCAACACATCGATATTATTCTTTCCTTCCAGTTGCCTTAAAAAAAGTATAGTTAAAGGTGCCACCCTCTGCGGTTTGAAACAACGCTTTGATTCCTTCCTCCAACTCTGCTTGTGAAATTACCTTCTTGGCTACGGCCTCATCAGTGATGCCTTGAATCATGGCCGTGAACGTATGCTTGATAAAGCCCTCTACTAGCTCCGGTTTAGAAGCATCCACATACACGGGCCTGGGTGTTACTTCTACCTGATGAAAACCCGCCTGGGTAAGCAAGGGATATAGCTCACGGCCCATATTGGCGTTACCGCCATTCTGTTTCTGCAAGCTTACCTGCGCTTGTACAGCCTTCCGGGCGGCCTCGCTGTCAGGGTAAAAGTAGGTAGAACCGTGGTCGCCCTCTACAACCGAAATACTACCATGAGGCGATAGAACGCGCCGAATTTCACGCAAAGCACCCGCCGGATCGAGCAAATGTTCCAACACGAAACAGATGAAAACGTGGTCAAAGGCCCCGTCCTCAAAAGGCAAGTCCAGCACGTCGGCCGGTTGAAAGGTCACATTACTAATGCCTAACTCTTGGATAGTGGCCTCAGCTTGGGCCAGTGACTTTTCAGAAACATCCACGGCCACAAACTCAACCTCCGGATTTTGCAAGGCAATGATGCGGGTCTGGGCCCCTACCCCACATCCTACCTCCAGCACCCGAGTACCCGGTTCCCAATAGGAGTCCCAGTGCAGCAGATCAGCGATGGTCCGAGCCTGATCATACAAACGTTTTGCTTCCTCCGCTGAGTAGCCGTGCACGTACCCCGCCAGCCGG
>DMST01000392.1:0-152 GCA_003454975.1 Cytophagales bacterium
GCCGATGCCCTGGACCGGGTGCTGAGCGCGCACATCCAGGCCATGGAGGCTACCCGCGTAGATCCTGACGATCAGGTGAGCCTGCTGGAACCCAATGCCATCAAGAGCCTGGCGGCCAGCCAGAAAGGCATTGCCTCGGTGCAGCAGCCCTA
>DMST01000392.1:220-544 GCA_003454975.1 Cytophagales bacterium
AGCGCCGAGGTGGGCGAGGTATTCTACAGCCGGGTGAGCGAACGCATTCGTCATCGCGACCGGGCCGCCAATGTGTGGGACTACGAGCGCCTGGTGCTGGCTGAGTTCCCGGACATCTACAAAGTAAAGTGCCTCAACCATACCGACGGTGACAGCGAGTTTGCCCCTGGCAATGTGCTGGTGGCCGTGATCCCCAATGTGCGCCGCCACGGGCAGGGCAATCTCTTTCAGCCCAAGGTGAGCGCTTTGCGGCGGACGAGCATACGGGAGTATTTGCAGGCGCGGGTCAATCCCTTCCTGTCGTTGCACGTGGTCAACCCCACC
>DMST01000392.1:576-3756 GCA_003454975.1 Cytophagales bacterium
GTCAACCCCACCTACGAACCCCTGCGGTTGTTCTTCAACGTGGGCTTCTATGAGGGGCGCGACGAGGGTTTCTACGGGCGGAAGCTCTTCACCGACCTACAGCAGTTCATGTCGCCTTGGGCCTTTGAAGAAGGTGAAGATTTGCCCTTTGGTGGCAAGACCTACAAGTCTACCATTCTAAAGTACATCGAAGACCGGGAGTACGTAGACTTTGTGAATGATTTCACGATGTACCACGTGTACCGTGATGCGGGATTATACTCTCGCGTGATGGCCGCCATTACTCAGGCAGGAGCCCCCTACGAAACCATTCCCTTTACCTACACCTACACCAACGAGGCCATTGGCAATGTCATCGTGGTGGCGAGTATACGGATCCAGTTCTATCTGGGCGTGGTAGTGGGCAAAGACGGTAACACGCCCGCCCAAGAGCTGGTGATAGAACTCAATGACCGCTTCGGTAAGTCCAACACCAAAGGGCAGGAGGTGACCAAGAACCAAATGTTGGGCATTATGAAGAGCCTGTTCTACGTGGACAACGTGGTAGGTCTGGACTACTTTCTGGTACTGCCAGACGACGTGATTATGGAAGATACTGACGTGGCTCGGGCCCGTACGGGCCGCAGTATTCTGGTTTCTTCAGAGCAGCACCGCATCAATGTATACAAGGCCGGAGATTACAAGTGCGAAGGCAACTTACTCATCGGTATTGGACAGATGGTGGTGAACGTGGACTTTATCGTGGACCCTCCGGAAAAGAAAGAGGAGGAAGAGACCGAAACGGATTAATCTGAAACCAACTATACATGGCTGATACAGTAAAACAAACCCGGGATGTACTCAAAGAATACTTTGAGACGGGAGATCGCCCAACCGAATCGCAGTTCGGTAGGTTGATCGACTCTACCATCAATCAGGTTTCGGACGCAGTGTTCGTAGAAGGTACCCTGGTAGGCATGGGTGCTGATCCGGCACCTGGCGTAAGGCTTACCGTAGGCGGAGCCCTGCACGTAAAAGATGAAGGCCTGGCGGTAGATGGCAATGCTACGGTAGGGGGATCGCTGGGTGTTACCGGTCCACTTTCGGTTCAGGCAGAGGTATCTGTACAGGGAAGTTCCACCTTCTACGGCACCGTTGCCTTTGAGGATACCGTGCAACTCAAGGATTCACTACGGATTACCAACAACAACGAAGACGTTTTTCTATCGCCTACGGGCCCCAGCTACTTTACGGGTAGCTCCTTAGGCCTGGGTACTGATACCCCCCAAGGGAAGTTGGACGTACGCGGCCCTGTAGTACTGGATACCGGAGCCGATGCCCTGCTGTATACCGGTACGGCAAATGCTGAGCAGAATCGGTTTTTGGAACTGCGCAATTCTCCGGCTTCTCCCTCGGCTTCGGGACTTAGAGCAGGTGGAGTCTTGATTTCGGACGACTATACTGACCCCAGCCCCGCCAAGAACCAGCTCATCGTGATGGGCAGTATAGGCGTGGGTACGGTGCCCGAGCACCCCATCCACATCAAGCAATCGGTGCCTACCTCACAGCTGACCTTGGAAAATCCGGCAGAGGGTGACTTCAAGTCCGTAACCATGGAGATGAAAGTACCCGGGCGGTCTTGGGGGTTTGCCAATGCGGCTAACATCCCGAATCAGGGATTTGGCCTGTTTCAGGAAGGAGCCGGGTACCGCTGGGTGGTAGACGGTGACGGAAACACCGGAATAGGCACCAGTGACCCCCAGGCCAAACTAGACCTGCGGGGCGGGCTGGTAATTGATGCCGGGAAACACGCTCCGCTGTATACCGGTACAGCTACCACTGAGCAAAGCAGGTATTTGGCCCTGTACAACTCGCCCAACCAAACGGGCGGTATCTCTGCCTCCGGAGTAAAGACGGGGGGCGCTTTGGTAGCGGAAAATTTTGACTACGCCGACCCCGGTAAGAATGACCTGATTGTAAAAGGAAGGGTAGGCATTGGTACGCCCACGCCTGGCCATCAGCTAGAGGTAGCGGGCGATGCCCATTTTGGCGGTAATGTGGAGGTGACCGATGGTTATACCCCCAATGGGGTGAATGACCTGACGCCCAAACGGTATGTAGACGCCATCAGTACCAACCTGACCGATAACTACGTGACCAATGCGGTACTGCGTGCGGCTTTGCCCAAGGGTATAATCTCCATGTGGTACGGTGATATAGCAACCATCCCTTCGGGGTGGGCCTTGTGTGATGGTCAGGGCGATACACCGGATCTCCAAGACCGATTTATTCCGGCTGCGGGAAGAAAATATGCGGTACGGCAAACAGGCGGTGATGATGAAATCACATTGACCGCAGACCAATCAGGGAGCCCGGCACATAATCACCGAGTGGAGGTATTAGAAGGGGGATTGCACGAACACGACCTTCAACGAACGATCGATATTGGTGCACAGGCCATCACATTTTCAGGAGGGCAAAGCAGTGGAGGTGCAGTGGGCTCGCCAGTAAATAATCGAGGTATCCCCCCCACCGCCAATTTTGCAGGGGCCCACACCCACGCCACAGCGGTATATGATAACTCAGCTTCAGGTGCCAACCAAGCGCACGAAAACCGTCCCCGGTTTTTCGCCCTGGCCTACATTATGAAACTGTAACCGGACCTAACTAAACGATTCTTAGACCCCACAGTAAGAAGATCTTTTTATGGCTAATGAAGTGAAACAAACCCGAGGCGTACTCAAAGAATACTTTGAGACGGGAGACCGGCCCACCGAATCTCAGTTCGGTAGGCTGATCGACTCGACCATCAACCAAGTGTCGGATGCTGTATTTGTAGACAGAACACATGTTGGGTTAGCTACCGATCCGGTAGATGGGGTACGGCTCACAGTAGGCGGAGATACCCACGTTAAGGATGCCAGCCTTATGGTAGACAGCCATGCTACGGTAGGGGGCAATACGGCTTTGGGCGGGAGCCTTTCCGTAACCGGAGAGACCACCCTCAACGGGCAGATCAACGTGAACAATACGGTGGTGCCTTCCGGTCCTCTAAATGTAGAAGGGAACCTTACCCTGGACGTAGGTGCAAATCCTACGGTGTATACGGGTAACGGGACGGGGCTACCCCATCGGTTCTTGCAACTGACCAGCTCACCGCAGGATGCCAGCCCCTCCGGGCTGCGCGCAGGAGGCTTGGTG
>DMST01000078.1:0-929 GCA_003454975.1 Cytophagales bacterium
GTGAGTGGGGGTCCACATGCGCTGGATCAGCGCCGGGTCGCCTTTGCCCAGGCGGTTGTTCCACATATTGGCCTCCCACTGAGCCAGATCGGGTAGAGTGCTCACCAAATGACTATCGCCTACTACCCCACCCCGCACCATTCTGCGGGTGTACTTACCGGGCTTCTTTTGCACGTATCCCTCCGGTCCGTCGGCCCCGGCCACATCGTTGAAGTACGTATTCGTCATGCCCAAGGGGCGAAAGATGGCGCTGTCTGCATACTCACGAAGCGATTGACCGCTCACCCGTTCTACCAGATCGGCTAGCATCACGTAGTTGGTATTGGTGTAGGCAAACTCCGAACCCGGAGTAAAATTGAGCTCACGCTGTTCAGCCACCATAGCCACCAACTCCTTGGGTTCTACCTGCTCGTACCGTAGCCCCCGCAGGCCCATGGTGAGCAGAGCCAGCACATAGCCATCACGCAAGCCACTGCTATGATCCAGCAGGTTCCTGATTTTTATCTCACTTTCTGCCTGGAATTCCGGGTAGTACTTCGTGATGGGGTCCTCAATGGAAAGCTTTCCTTGCTCCTCCAGCAGGGCAATACAGGTGGCGGCAAATTGCTTCGAGACCGAAGCCAGACTCATAGGCTGGTTCAGTTGGTTGAGCCGCTTTTGACTCAGGTGAGCCATGCCGTATGTCTGCTGCCAGAGCACCTCCTCTCCTTGCATCACCATCACCAGCCCACCCGGATCATCAGGCTGGTCCCAATTGGTAAAGAGAGAATCGGGAGGCACAAATGGCCTAGCTATACCTAAAGAAGACTGGCCGTGCGTAGCCGTGCAAAAGCTAAAAAGCAGCCAGAGTAATCCTCCTTTCGCAGCTAACCGGAGGATGTTGCGTTGTTGACCTTGTGGATTCATCATGCCCCAAAATTGGCCTACCG
>DMST01000078.1:978-3977 GCA_003454975.1 Cytophagales bacterium
AGGCCTACCGTAGTGTAATTGAAGGGTCAAATCAGGATTTGGGACAAGAAAACCAACCTAATCCCAAGCATGCTCTTCTCCAATTTGGCGTAGCCATTCTTGCCAGTATAGTATATATTTGCCTTAAGAAAATAAGATTCTCACCTATTTCAATATTAATTCCGTCACATGATAAACTCAACCATCAGTTGCACAGCGGCTTTCTTGTTATGCTTACAAACTACTCTATGTTGTGGGCAAAGATTCGAAGACTCTGAATTTGCTAGCTCCTCTCATCCAGATTCTACCACATTAAACCATCTGGGTTATTCCATCTCCATGAATGAAACGGATCTTGAATACTCCCAATCTGCTATTGATGAAGAGAGTGAGCCGTCACGATTGGAAGTATCCTTCTCTCCCGGTCTTTTCCTAGCTTCAGAATTAAAAACATCCTTTGTATCTAGTATGCCAAACTGGTATCAGAATAATTCAAATTCTTTCGCCACGCTATCAAGTTTACGCTACCGCATAAAACCTACCCTCCAAGTAGGCTTAGCCTTCCGTACAGTCAATATTAATGCTACCGCTAACAATAGCGAGGAATTCACTGTTTTTAAAGCATATGGAACCATCAAACTACGTGATGTAAGAGGCACCGTACATTTCCCTTTACTCCCTCAAGAAGATGGTTTATTTCAACCCCACCAATTATACTTTGATCTAGGGGCGGGCTACACCTTTGGCACAGAGTCCGTTGACATCACCTGGACTGATTATTATTATAATTATCCCAGCAGCGAATCCTTTGAACACTCATTTCAAACGGTCACGGTACTGGCTGCTTTGAGGTATTGTTACATGCCCAAACCAAACTTTGGATTTAACATCATAGCAGATTTCACTTCAGGGGTACCCGTAGAGATATCCAGAGTTGCCCAGGCTACTAATCCACACACCAAAGCTAGCTACGAGTTAAAAATGAGCACGGTCTCTCTTGGAGCTGGTGTGAGCATTTGGTTACAATAAGGAAGCGAGACAGAGAAGTCCATTGGAGCAGGAACCTTAGAATACGGTCTATCTTCAGGGCAAGAATTAGATTCTTCAATTAATTCTGTATCCAGGCAATTCTTGGCTACTTTTCCGTCATGGATGCAAGCATCGTGATGTGGTTGGGACTGGCCCAAGGACTCATCGTAGGCACGGTGGCCCTCAGCAAGCGTACACTCCCAACCCGGCTGCTGGCCTTTATCTTGCTTATCCTCTGCCTCTCCACCTTCGATACCCTGCTGGTCCTGCTGGTAGACACGCGCGAATTCTCGGTCATTAATTGGTTATGGTACGGCTACCTGCCGTTCGACCAGATCATGGTCCTAGGGCCACTTGCCTATTTCTACGTACAGTCGCTTTTCACGCAGAACTTCCAGCTCACCCCACGCCACAAGCGTCACTTCTGGCCGGCCGTGCTGGATAGCCTCGATTTTGTTTTGAGCAAAATCGTGCTTATGGCTTACCTAATTTGGGGCCTTAGTGAAGATCAACTAGCAGTCTGGGATGCCCGCTTGGTCTGGTACGAAGGGCACATGGTCATTCCTCAGTTCCTTTCTCTGGTATACTATATGTACCGCAGCTGGCAGTTCGTTCGGCAGGCCAAACTAGGGGCCGACCACAAAACCTTGCGATGGAGCCGCATAGTATTAGGAGGTATGACGGCTGTATTGGCCCTGTGGTTTCCCTATTTGATCCTGTTCCTTTCGCCCTACCAAAACGAATTGCTGGCCACGGTCTTCTTCTTCCCCATCTACTACCCCATCGTAGCCTATATTTATCTGCTCACTATCACCCTTATGTCTGGCAGCTTCAGCTTCCGGCCCAACCCCTACACCCCACAGGAGCTGCGCACCAACGCCCAACGACTGGGAGACCTGATGGAAACCGAGAAGTTGTACACACAACCGGATCTGAAAGTGGCCAATCTGGCCGAGAGAACGGGTATTCCGCCCAAGCTGATATCTTACCTGCTCAACCACTATTTCAAGCAGGGTTTCAGCACCTATATCAACCAATACCGGATTCGCGAAGCCCAACGACAGCTTACCAACGGCGTTCTGGACACCCTCACTTTGGAAGGGCTTGGCTATGAGGTAGGCTTCTCCTCCCGCTCCACCTTCTACCGGGCCTTCAAAGAAATCACTGGAGAACAGCCTACTAGCTGGGTGGAGAGGAGCTGTTAGTTATGAGTTATTAGTTGGCCTACCGGAGAGTTATGGGCTACTCAAGAGTTCACAAACTGTCTTCACAATACCGGAATAGCACATGTCGCATTTCCACATGCACTCATTGGTTTTTGCGCCATCCCCCTCCCTACTCACACTCAGTACTCACACTGCCCTTTCCGGTTTCCCCGATATTTTACCCGGTCTTGCCGATTCACTATGGGTGGGCTGCTCTATGCGGCGTACACTTGTACTATCAACACAACGCAACTCTATCATGTCCGACGTAACTAAAAGATCCATCCCCCTTGGCATACTACTCGTAGCCTTTGGTGGTTTGTTCCTCCTTAGCAACCTGAATATCTTACCCTTCTCGGCCACCCGCATCTTCTTCAATTGGAAAGGAATCTTGCTGCTCATTGGTAGCATCATCATCTTTTCCGACGACAACCGCCGACCCGGTTTTATCCTCATCGGTATAGGCGTCACCTTTATTTTATTCGATATCCTGGAAGACCTTTTCGATTACAACATCTTCCGCTTCGACACCATTTGGCCGCTGGTCTTGCTTATCGCGGGTATCCTAATCCTGTCTCGTCAAGGCCGCCTTGGCGAATGGGGCAACCGCTTTGGCAACCATAGTTACAACGGTGCCGGTGCTGATGACCCCGATACATTATTTGCCCGTGCCATTATGGGCGGTGGCGATATGTTCATCAACTCGCAAAACTTCAAGGGCGGTAGCATCACGGCCATCATGGGTGGCGGTACCTATGACCTTACCGGCGCGCAGCTAGCCGACGG
>DMST01000080.1:0-908 GCA_003454975.1 Cytophagales bacterium
GGCCCGGCCTGCGGTGCCCGGCCCGTCGGTTGTCGTCATCATGCAGATACCGCCGGGACGATAGCGAAGCTGTGTGCCCCTCCCTACGCGGCCTGATCCTTTCAGACTACTTCACAAGGTAATCAGGGGAGGGTGAAACAAAAAAAGCTGGCCCAAAAGGCCAGCTTTGATGAATTACCCCGATCGGTGACTCAATAGCAAGAATATTGGGCCAAGGTGAAATAGGTAGTAGTGCCCGTGTTGAGGGTGATGGTAAACCCACCCACACTGGGTGACTGTACGGCGATCTCGCGGGTGGTAGAGCTGCCAATAATGGAAGCACCCATACCTACCGACCATGCGTACTGGATAGGCTGTCTTTGGGCGGCTCGGAAATACAAAATATCTCCGGGACAAACGTCACCGGCGCAATAGTATTGCTGAATACCCGTGGGATTGTTTTCCCACAAACACACACCAGCACTGGCCGCTTCGGTTTCTTCTACCATAGCCCTGGAGCTCATGGCGAGCCCCAGAATAGCAAACAATATCAACTTCTTCATATTAGTGGATTTTAGTAAGCTGTGAAGCTAGCATTCCTGGTCTTGATAGATTGATCCATTTTTACCTGCTGGAGGGGAAGTAAGGATTGAAATTACTTTCTATTCGTTTGGGTTCGGTTTCTGGTTTTTGCTAGCCAAAAGTTCAAAAATAACGCTGATTGAGGTGTAGCGATATAGGCTAGAAGAGGAGAAAACAGGTTGGATTGTGTTTCGGTGGACCAAACCTCCAAGACATGTGTAGAAGGGTGCCGTTGGATTGGCACCCTTTTCTTTTCTAGGAGCTACGCTCCGGAAGTATGGTCGGTCTCTTGAGATACCTTGGCTGTGCCTTTGCTCGCAGTGGAGCGGGCTTGCCGAACGCACGTG
>DMST01000080.1:977-2851 GCA_003454975.1 Cytophagales bacterium
CCTGCCGCAGCAGCGGTTGCCCCCGCACAAGCCGTAGGGGCCGCGCATGCTTTAGGGGTAGGGGTGCAGGCCGAAGCTTTGGCTTTGCAGGCAGCCAGGCAAGTCTTGGCCTCTTCCGTTTCAGGATAGCACTGGGGTGGGCAAGCTTCTGGGGCTTGGGTACAAGCGGGCTTCTCACTTTCGGAGGTAGTTTGGGCTTGCGCTACTGACCAACTCAGGCCCAGTACCATTAGCAATGCAAATACTTTGTTCATGTTATTCAAGCGTTTTTTTAAGTGAAACAACACTTAGAAGAACGCCCCTGGCGTGGAGCAGGCGCACCCAACAGCCCCACCTACCGGGTAGGCTTACTCACCTGCGGGTATCAGTGGCCCAGTTGCACTGTCCACTGCGAAGAGCGCCGTGCCTGGAGTAGGAGCGGAGGGAGGTGGAGCACAGGCCGAGCCTTTTTTCTTTTTTCCATCGGCTACTAGCACAAAATCCCACAGGCCCGAAAGCCCATACTTGTCCGGGAGTGCCACGCAGGCCGTACCCGCTACAGAACAGCTAGAGGTTTCCGAGAATAGCGGCTGGGTGCAGTCAAAGGGTTCCTGCTGGTAGAGCGTGAAGGCGGTAAACACCAGTCCCAAAGCCACCATCCCAAGAAGCAAGATTTCGTTTCGGCGCATACCTTCATCACGCGCAGCGCGCGGTAAGGTTGGGTAACTCAGTCCGGTGAAAGTGCAACTCAGTCAGTTTTTTAGGCCAATACCCCCGCATTCTCCCAAACAATCGCCCGTTTTGCCGTATACCCCCAACATGCAGGCCGTCAAAAAGCAGATTCTTCACGTGCTGGGTATCCCTATCATTACCTTGGCACTGTTTGTCTACGAATGCAGCGTGCCGCAGCATTATCTGGCCGAGCTACTATGGTGTACCGCCATGTCCGTTAGTTTATGGCTGGGCAACGGCCTGCTGATCCGGTGGCTCAACCGGGTGGTGCCCTGGCGTCAGCCGGCCGTGTATCGGGTGGCTATCCAGCTGGGAATCAGTCTGCTGCTCACCGTCTGGCTTACCTATTGGGCCGTACGCTTGCTCTATGCCGAAGTATATAGCGCCCATTTTAGTGTGCTGGTCTTCCGCCAAAACTTGTTCGTATTCCTCATCATTTCGCTCCTGTACAATGCCGTGTACACGGGTACCCATTTTTTCGCCCAGTGGCGGCAAAGCATTGTGGAGGCCGAGGAGCTGAAAAGGGAATCGCTGGTATCGCAGCTAGATGCCCTCAAGAACCAGATCAACCCCCACTTCCTATTCAATAGCATCAACACCCTGATTGGGCTGATAGACGAAGATCCACGGCAGGCCAAGGAATACGGCCATCGGTTTGCCGAGATCTACCGCCAGCTGCTCGTGCAGGGTAAGAAGGAACTGATTACGCTGCGGGAAGAAATGGAGATTGTAGCCCTGCAGCAGCAGCTTTTCCAGGCTCGCTTTGGCGCAGGCCTGGCCTTTTGCATCCAGCTGCCCGAAGAAATCCAAACCCAGCAACTCCCCCCGCTTACCCTACAGATGCTGGTAGAGAATGCCGTGAAGCACAACGTGGTATCCGAGAGCAGGCCACTTACCATTCGCCTTCGCTACGCAGACGATCGGGTGTGGGTCACCAATCCCCGGCAACCCAAAAACGTAGTGGAGCCTTCCACTCAAACCGGGCTGGAGAATATTAAAAACCGATACCGGTTTTTCACCGAGCAAGCCGTGGAGGTCAATGAAATAGACGGTGAGTTCCGGGTGTCCGTCCCCTTGCTTAGGCCCACTGTAGCATGAAGATATTGATTGTAGAAGATGAACTGCTGGCGGCGCGGCGCCTGCGTAAAATGGTGGCAGCCGAG
>DMST01000080.1:2922-3766 GCA_003454975.1 Cytophagales bacterium
CCCTCGAGGTGCTGCCCAGTGTACTGGAAACGGCCAACTACCTGGCTAACCACCAGCCGGACCTGATCTTTCTGGATATACAACTGGCCGATGGCATTTGCTTTGAACTTTTCGAAGGGCAGGCCGTGGACACCCCCATCATCTTCACCACGGCCTACGACGAGTATATGCAGCGGGCCTTCAAGGTGAACAGTGTGGACTACCTGCTCAAACCCATTCGCGAAGAGGATTTGCGGGCTAGTTTGGCCAAGTACCGGCGCTACCAGCAGCCACAGGCACTCCCCATGCGCCAGCTTTTTGAAGGCTGGCTGGCCGATCAGCCGGCCTATAAGTGCCGCTTTATGGTGAAAGCCGGGCGCGGCTTCGTTTCGGTGGAGGTAGGGGAGGTGGCCTACTTTTTGGCCGAGAACAAATTAGTCTATCTCATCACCGGGGAAGGCAAGCGCTACGCGGTGGACTACACCTTGGATCAGTTGGAAGGGATGCTTTCGCCGAAAGAGTTTATCAAGGTGAGCCGTAACTATCTGCTGTCCAGCACCTGCGTACAGCGGGTAGATGCTTACTTCAACCACCGCCTGCTGGTGACCGTAAGCCCACCCACCAAGGAGGAAGTGATCGTGACCCGCAGCTACGTCAAGGCCTTTAAGGCCTGGATGGAGTGGTAAGTAATACTGACCGGTGGCTGGCCGGACTACACCTTTGTAGGCCCAAAGCCTACCTCATAGGTATCAAAGGGCAAATAATGCGGGAGGCCCTCCGCTTGCGGCTCCACCCAGGCCAGGTGCTGCCAGGCCTGGTCCGAGTACTGGAGCAGCTCCCCCTCTCCCGTGGTGGTAGCGAATTC
>DMST01000076.1 GCA_003454975.1 Cytophagales bacterium
TGGTCCCCTGGCCGCGTACGCCAAAGTTAGTCAGGGCCCGGAATTCGGTGTTTTCGGCAAGTAGCGTGTTGATAGCCTGGGGACTATAGCCCAGCAAACGGCCCAGCCTCCGGCCTATTTGCTCAGGAAAGCGCCCACCATGGTTTGAAGTAAGAGCTACTTCTTGTTTTAGGTCTTGGTAGGCACGGTAGGTGTTGCCTTGGTATACCAATACTACTTCCTTTCCTTTGACTATTTCAGGGTCGAACAAGCCCACGGTGAGAAAGTCTTTTTCACGTACGGTCTCTACTCCATATTCTTTCGCGATCTCTTGCGCTTCCGTGTAGAAAGCTTCGATGTCCCAGGCCTCCATGGGGTAGCTTACACCCAGCGGTTTGGCTCCGGCCTTCACCATCTCACACAGGGCTTCCCAATGGCCCAGGGCCTTGGCGTTGCGGTCAGGAGCCGTGGAGGAGTTGCAACTGAAAAATAGGGCTAGGGTAGTAAATAGAAGGAGGTTTCGCATGGGGTTTAGGTTTTGGGGCCTTAAACTAGAAAAATGCTACCTTTCCTGGGTATGGAAAATCCGAATATTCGATTCCTGATGGGGCAATTGGAAGCCACCTTTGCCGGAACTCCTTGGTACGGAGACCCGGTCATGAAAAAGCTGGAAGAGATACCCCATTCTCATGTTATGGAGGTACCCATGGGACTTTCCAATTCGGTAGCTAAGCTGGTGCGGCATATGATTGTATGGCGCGAATACACCCTGCGGAAAATAGCCGGAGACGCAGTGCTTAAGATCGAGCTGAATACCCCGGATGACTGGCCGGCGGTAGACATCAATACTGCCGCCGACTGGGAAGCCTTAGTGCAGTGGCTGAAGACTACCCAGGAGCAACTGTTGGAAGCTCTGAGGGATAAACCCGATGCCTGGTTTTCGCAGACCGTACCGGGAAAACCACAGGAGTCTTTCCGCGAGTTGTTAGAGGGTATCATCCACCACGATGTGTACCACCTGGGGCAGCTGGTATTGGTAGCCAAGCTAGTGCGGTGAACCGCTGGCGTAGGCACGCAACTTTTCGTATTTCTCCCGCATCTTCCCAGCAAACATTAAACTCTACTGCATGGTGCCGCGCTATCTATCCGCTTTGTTTTTACTCCTGTTCCACCCAGCCATTCTATGGGCTCAATCAAGGCCCTGTACACCGGCTAAGATAGATCAACAATTGGTCAAGGTACATGAACGCGATCAGGCTCCCCGAATGGAACTGATGAAGGCCCTAAGCCAATATCAAACGGACAGCTCGGGTCAATTAGCCTTGTTGTCCGCTATGGGCAAAGTGGAGCTAGCCGATCGGAAGAACCAGCGGGTAGTACTCCGAATCCTGGAAGACTGCGGCTGGCAGGACCCGTTGAATGAGGAGAGTCACCAAACGATCTTTCTGGTTCTGCAGCATAGTGATTCGGTGCTGGTGGCAGAGTACCTACCCACGGTGAGAGCCAAAGTAGACCGGGGGCTGCTGGCACCAGACGATTGGGCCATTATGTATGATCGGCTGCTGATGTGGGGCGAGCAACCACAGGTGTATGGTACCCAGGCCTTTGCTGATACTACTGACCAGCAATGGATATGGCCCGTGAAAGAAATAGAGCAGCTGGATGCGCGCCGGGCAGAAGTAGGACTGCCTACCATGCAGGAATACCTGCAACTAGTACTGGAAGAAACCGGACTCATCATTCGGTGGGAACCAGACCTTACTCTGGAGACAGCTTTGGAATGGGAGAGGGGGTAGCTTCTCATCAATCCCGCACCGCTGGGTTTTGAGAAGGAGAGCGGAAAAGACTATTTTCACTCGTATCCAAACCTACCGAAGCATGCCCTTTTTCCATCGACTACTTGGAGTACTTTCACTGACTCTCTTACCCAGTCTGGGCTGGGCACAGCCCGTAGAGGCTGACCACGAAACCCACCAAATAGAGCCGGGTACCCCAGAGCTCATCCTTTCTGGTATCTATTCCATCCCCTTGGGCTGGGACGGTCCCATGGCTCCGGGGCACGAGGTACACCTTACGTATTGGGTCACCCACAAGTTGGGAGGTGGTTTCTCATACACCACTCGCTACGAGGGACACTTGGCGCATGATATTGCTCTGATAGGTAGCTGGAATGCCGCTCACTGGCTCACGGTGAATACGGGGCCTAACTTTGGCCTGGCTAACGAGGAACGACCGTTCGAGCTGGGGCTTTATCTGGAAACCGAATGCAACTGGCGGCTTACCGACTGGTTTCACCTGGGGCCGGTGGTAGGTTGGGTATTTGGTGAACATTCCGAACTCAATACGGGTATACAGGTAGGTTTTGAGTTTTGAAGGGCTGAAGTTGGGCGATTTTTGTAGGGAGGGTTGGATGTTTCCTGCAAATTGAAAACCAACAGTTTCATGTGTTTCCAAAATCATGCAATACACCATTTACCTTATTAGCTTGATTCTTCTGGTCGCTGGTTGCCAGCCCCCTGCTTCCCAGCTAGCAGATTATGCTCAGGTGCAGGAGAATTTCACCGAGGCACAGGTTGCAGACTTAGATAGGATTATTCGGTTTTTCCAGACTCATAGTTGTAGCGATGCTTTTTCCAGAGAGTGTTGGGAAAGCAGCGCTTTACAGAATGATTTTACTTTGGACTTTTCCGCTCAGCGGGCCTTGTACCAAGAACTGAACTCAGGTGTGACGGGATACTTTTGGTTGGTGGGTTGGCAAAATCGGGCCGATGATTCCTTAGCCTACCAATTCTATACCCCGGACGGCCCCTACTTGCAATTTTTGAAGGCACTGGCTGAGGAAAAAGAGGAAGTAAAGGCCTACGTGGAAGAACTGATCAATTTTGGTGATATAGGTCCAAAGCTGAACCAGTTGTACTATCGTCAGCGTAAGGAGTGGGATGTGTCGGACCCGAGGATACAGCTGATCATTGCCATCCATGAATTGTCCGTATGGGATCAAAGGGGACGAAAAGAACCGTTGTGAACCTTGCGGAGTTATTCTAATCATAGAAATATAGACAATCATGGCAGAATCATCTGCAGAGTGGTACCAGGAGGTACATACAGTGGTACAAGAGCAGGAGCTGGGGGAGGTCTCCCAGGTTTTGGAGACTCTGGGAGGGCCTTGGAAGCCCCTGATCCTTTACTACATCTCTGAGGGGGTGCACGAGTACCGCGACATCCGGCGGCTGATGATGGAATGCGAAAAGATCACCTACGGTCGGCAACTGTTGGATTTGGAAGCGGCCGGCATTATCCAAAAGAAAAGTGTGGCCGCAGCCCCGCCCAAAGACTACTATCATCTGACCCAGGAGGGCAGGCGGTACCTCCCGCTTTACGAAACCCTGTTTCAATATACCCTGGCGTTGAAGGCGGAGGAGGGATAAAGATTAACCCACCCGGGCCCCAATGACCAAAATGTCATCTACCTGAGGATACTCGGTGCCCATCCAATCCTGCAAAGCTTTTTGTAACCGTTTTATCTGCTCAGCCATAGGCAGGTGTGCTTGTTCAGTGAGCAAGGCTCGGAACCGCGCTCTCATGTACTTGCGTCCTTCGGGCCCTCCAAACTGATCTGCAAAACCGTCTGAGAATAAGTACACGCTCATGTTGAGCGGTATCTTGAGCTTATGCCTTTCAAACGGAAGGTGGGCCGTCATGCCATCGCCAATACCGCGGGGCGTACCTTTGATGTGCTGCATGCCCTGCTCGGGGGTCCAGTAGTGGAGCGCGTGTTTGGCACCGCTGAATTCTAGTTTTCGTTCCTTCGGATGAATCACCACTACCCCGATGTCCATGCCGTCGCTCTGGAAGGTGTCCTCCTCTTGGAGAGCCCGCTGAATGCCCAAGTGGAGTTGCTCTAGCAGTAGACTGGGTACCTTCACTCGAAAATCTAGCACAATAGAATCCATGATGGTGTACATCATCATGGTAAGTAAGGCGCCGGGTACCCCGTGCCCGGTGCAGTCCACGGAAGCCAGGATGTAGTAATCGCCCATATCACGGAAATAGCACGCATCACCGCTCACTGCGTCGCGGGGTTGTAGCATTATAAAATGCTCTGGCAAGCGTGCTCGCATGTCGGCAGGTTTGGGGGCAAGCCCTTCCTGAATGCGGTGGGCGTACGCAATGCTATCAGTGAGGTTTTTGTGCGTTTGGGTCAACTGCCGTGAGGTAATTTCCAGCTGGTCCCGCTGCGCACTGATTTCTTCATTCATCTGAGAGATTTCCAGATTGCGATCCTCAAGCGATTGGTTTTTCTCCAGAATGATGCGCTCATACCCGTCGTGCTCCTTCCGAAACTGATTAATGAGCAGGGTAATGAGGGTAAACATCGCCAGGTGTGCAATGGCGTAAATGGTCCAAATCTGGGTTGAGGTAGCCGTGGCGGTGATGAAAAAGTCAGGCAGATACGGTTGTAGAATAATGCTTCCAAAAAAAGCTGCGACGATAAATAGCGTGAGGATGATTCGGGAGCTGAGTTTGTCAAAAAAGAACGTAGGCAAAAGGACCATCGGTATGATGAGCGCTTTCAAATCGGCGTTGCCTCCGTAGCCCAGCTCCAGGCTCATGACCACCAACGTCATTTCTACGGTAAGGAAGTACATAGCCGTACGGTGCTTGCCTTTTGCATTCAGTACCATGACTAGCAAAAACAGCGTAGCGAGAGATAGGGTGACGGTTATCTCTAATGGCGTGAAGGGCAAAACCCCTAGTACTTGGAGAATGAGGAAACACATAGCCCCCCCAATACTGCCCATGCTCATCAGATTGGCGATGCGTATTTTACGAGCAAACGGAGGTTCCGTAGTAGGATGTATGCCCAGATTTAGAAGTCCCTTGAGTGTAATGCCGCTCATGCTTAGGTAGACGTAGGAGCAAATTGAAAGGAATTGGGTAATAAGGCAAGCCTAATGGCATCTGTGTCGATTGATCTTCAAGGAATTGAACTGATGTTAAAACAATATTTAGACAGATCGTTTGTGTGGCCAGGGTTTTTGATGGTACAATCCACCGATCAAGGCTCCCACAGACTATCAGGTGAATGACGAGTAAGTAGGATAGATCAGCCTAAGATCACAGGTTTCAAAAAACAATTTCTATCCATACACCGAATCTAATTTTTGGAACGTGTACCACCTTATCGCTCTTGGAAAGCAATCCACTATGTTTCAGGTTGCCAGAACTTATATGGAGCTTTTTAAAGTCAATCTTCCGGAAGCAAAAAATCACAGTGCTGAACCTGATTGATGCAGCCAGGCCTACCACCAAGAGTTGTTGCGATATGCTGAAGGGAATGGGCGTAAGTGATGCTAGCCAAGCGGGATGGGATACGATAGAGGCAATGGCTAAGCCGTTTCTGGATAGTGACGTAGTACTGGTTCCCCTCCCTAGCTGAAATCTTGGCATTCCTTGTGCCCTCAAGTATTACTTCGATGTTATGGAGCGGCCCCGCTTGCTGTGTCACTACACCGAGCAAGGGTCCTCAAGGGTAAATCTTCCTCAGAAAGAAAATGGCGTGCATCACCAGTCGTGGTAGCGACTACAGCCCTTGGTCATCTTTCCAGCCTATGGAACTTGCGGACCATCTTCGGCTTTATAGGAGTAACGAACCTATCGATTGTGGATTCGCAACCTATAGGTATGGGTTTGGGGGGAAGTATGGCAGGCATGGCGAAAGCCAAAGCTACTGCCTAGGCTATTTGAGGGTGGTCTTGGTGCTAAGCATTCAGCCCCTTGGCATCCGCCTCGGGGCTTTTGGTGACTTAATGGAAGTTGTGCGTCGAAGCCGGAAAGTCCTATCCTTCTGTTTTTTTGAATTCTTACTCCACTCGCTCCAACCTAAACCGATAATACCCCAAATCTCGATCATCGACCGCCCACATGCGGTTGCGGGTGGTGCTGAGGTCGTTGAGCACTATGGTGGCAATCTCACTGGTAGCTGGGTCTACCCAAGCCAGATGAAGTACATCCACCGAGGCCGCACCGTCTTCGGTGGATACGGTGGTAGTGCTTAGGTCCCAAGTGCCGATTGACTCAGTACCCCGTTCCTGGTCCGATACCACCAGGGTGAAGTCAGGCTCTAGATTCAGCCGCAGCGACTCGAAATCTTCCAACCGATTTTCCCGTTGGAAGGACCAGCGTTCGCTGAAGTTGACCCGGGTAAACTTCCACAGCCCTAGCACGCGTTGTTCTTGCCAGCGTAGGCCGTTTTCATCGATACAACTGGTGAAGAGGATACCTCCTAATAAGGCGAAAGTAATGAGCTTTTTCATAGGCAGTTGTTTGGTAGTGATAACTATTTGTGAAAAAGCAATAATGGTTCCAAAGGCAGGCTCGCGTACCTTTCTGTACTAAAATGGATGAAGAACTTGAGTATAGTTTGGGCTTGAGGCTCTTTTAGGATGGATGATGCATGTGGGTTGGGTAAGCCTTACATCCGGGGAACCAGAATGTGGCCCGTATAAAAAAACACCAGGCCACCCCTAGAGGATGACCTGGTTGGAAGAGCAATGATGGCTGGCAATTACTCTACTACTAGCTGGTAGGTATGCTTGCCGCCCTCGTCCTGAGCGATGACGAAGTAAGTTCCGGCCTCGAGATCCTTCACTTCAATAGAGGCGGTGGTGCCTGACACATTATCCAACGTTTTGAGCACCTGACCCATGATATTAACTACCACTACCTGCTGCAAGGGCTTCTCTGCGGTCAAAGTAACCATATCCGTAGCGGGGTTAGGGTAGAGGCTGGCGGAGCTCAGTCCCACTTGCTCCTGCAAGGGGGCGTTGCGCGAAAAACCACCGAAGCCTGGGCCGCCACCACCGCTGCTGGTTACGGTCACGTTTTTGGAGGCCGAACGGAGGGCTCCACAGCTGCGGTAGCTAACGCTGACATTGGCACTACCTGCCCCAGGAGCCTCTACTACTGTGCGGTAGAGTGTACTGCCGGACAGTATGTTGAGACCACCGGAGGTAGACCAACTAAAATTGGACAAGTTGGGGCCGTTGAGTTCATAGGACACTACAGAATTTTGAGATACGGTTGTGGGTCCCTCAATGAAGTAGCTTCGTGGGCCAATATTGAGGGTGAGCGTCTGGTTCATGCTGGTGGCAGAACAAGTACCGTCAGTGACGGAAGCTACTCTAATCTGTCGGGTGATAGAACTTGAGGTAGGAATCCTCACGGTAATGGAGGTGCCGCCAATGAGTTGCCGCCCATTCCCAGGGGCACCCACAATCTCCAGAGGTGCATCTACGGTCCAGCGGTAATTAGCAGCACGGTCTACCGGATCAATCGAGTACACCTCGGTATTTCCATTCCCGCACACATCTACATCACCTTGTATCGGACCGGGTCTGTCGGCAGCACGGCCGTACTGAGTGGTGTAGTTTAAATAATCGATGGTCCCATCCTTGAAAAGCAGCCGCAGGAGAATGGTTAACGTACCCCGCGCATTAGGCAAAGTAACGTTGACCTGGGGCGTAGTTTCCGTGTGAATGGTAGCGTTAGTGTAGGTGAACGTCCAGGTGTACGTATCCACCAAGTTCTCGTTATAATTGGAAAAGTAGGTAACGGCCTCCCCACAATCGGCATCGAGTGGACCATAGATAGAAGGTGGTCCGCCAGGAATCTGTGCCTGAAGCTGGGTACTAGCCAGCATCAAGACTACACTGGCAAGTCCTAAGCGGATAAACTGGGTAATTTTCATCATGATTTAATTGAGTTATGTATCAAAATTTAAGACTCATGTCCTCGGATTAGAGGATAGGAGCCGGTACATTGTGAGGCAAGAATGTGCCCTGACGGCCCAGAATCGACCCATGGGAACCCATGGGACCTCAAAAATGGCCCTGAACTCCTACTGATTTTATAAGTGGTAAATAAAGCGGAGTACCGGAACTGATTTTGGTAGTAGGAGGAGAGGAATGCAATACAAAACAGACTCAATTGTATAGGCTGTTTTACGATTAAGGAGAAGAATGCAGGGGAGAAGGGGCCTCTACTGGAGAAAGAATTGGAGAGTAGTCTTGCTCTTGGAATCTAGATGATCGGAATCGAATGGCGGTTCTTGATCTTTTTTCTTCTCCTAACCCAATGGGTTGTATTCAAGGGAGGGGCAATCCGATTGGGGCGTCGGTGGCGAGCTTCCAGCCATAATGCACCAACAACAGCTAGGATGCTCCGTGCTCTTACAACTGAGGGGGGGCTTTATCCTACAGAACTAAATAAAAAAAGCCAGGCCATCCAAAGGAGATGACCTGGCGTTCGTCCTGCGGTGATTTTTTGGGAAATGTTAACCTTTCAGGGTCACACGCTCCGTGTCCACAGCTAAAGGAGCAAATAGCTTCTCACTCGCCAATATGGAACGGGCCCCTAGTCGTGCCGCACCAGGGCTTCATGCACAAGTGCTAGGCCCATCATTCTACCACCAATTGGTAAGTATGCATGCCGCCTTCATCCTGAGCGATGACGAAGTAGGAGCCTGCTTCCAGATCATCTACATCAATAGAAGCGGTTGTTCCCGAAACATCGTTTAGAGTTTTGAGCACCTGGCCCATGATGTTGACTACCACCACTTGCTGCAAGGGCTTCTCAGCGGTCAAGGTAACCTGATCGGTGGCAGGGTTAGGGTAGAGGCTGCCTGGACTCAGGCCTATTTCCTCCTGCATGGGAGCGTTGCGCGCAAAACCGCCAAAGCCAGGGCCACCGCCACTATTACCTGTTATGGTTACGTATTTTGACGCTGACTTTAGCACACCACATGACCGATAGGTGGCGTAGATAGTTCCACTGCCAGTACTTAATGCTTCAGTAACTATTCTATATGTGCTGGCTCCAGAAAGAATATTTAAACCACTTGGGGTTGACCAACTGAAATTAGAAAGGTTAGGGCCGGGAATACTAAAACTATTGACCGTTGTCCTTGCTACGCTGGATGGACCGGTGATGGAGAAGGTTTGCGGTCCTCTAATGATATCCAATGTCTGGTAGTTACCCACTGTTGAGCAGGTACCGCCACTTATTGCAGCAGCACGTATCCAGCCGTTGGTTACGGAATTTGAGCTGGGGAATCGAACCGTAATCGTTCTACTACTTCCTTGATAAACCCTGGGATCTGATGAGTTAGGTGAAATAATTTCATAAGGCTCAGATACTTCCCATCGGTATTCACTGGAACCAGCCACCACACTCGCCGTGTAGGTATGAGTCGTATTTCCACAGACATCTGTTGGTCCTGTAATAGATTAGGGGGCAATTGGTGGATTCCCATAATCGGTATCAAGAAACAGGGTGGTTTGGCCTAAACTTCTGTAGGTAATCCGGCAACTGATAGTTAATGTTCCCCTTGCGTCAGGCATTCTGACTGAAACCTTAGGTGAAAAATAAGTCTCGAAAGTTCCGTCAGAGTAACCGAATGACCAGTAATATTCCCGTACTGAGAGTTCATTTACGCTGGTAGAATATTCTACTATTTGTCCACAGTCTGCTTGGGTCCGGCCATAAATTTGGGGTATCTGAGCATGTAGTTGGGTGCTTGCCATAGTCAACACTATACTGGCAAGGCACAAGCGGATTGCTTTGGTAATTGTTTTCATAAATTTTTTTGAGTTAATGAATGAATTTAAATGACTCTGTGGCCTCAATTGTGAGCATACGAGCCATGATATGGTGGAGGCAAGAATGCCCTCAGATGGCTCAGAATCGTCCCATTGGTTCCAATGGCACCCCTGATTGAAGGAAAATCAGAAGCTGATTTTATGAATGGTGGATAGGGCTGAAAAATGGGAATGAATGGCTTCTGAAAAGGAGGGAACTAAAGACAGTTGAGGAATGTAACGGCAACCGTGGATGAGTGAGAAACAAAAAAGCCGGTACCCATTCCCTTAGCGGGAATGAATACCGGTTCGGTTACTAAAACCTAACTGCCCTCAGACCAGAGCCGCAAGCAGTCCTTCCGTAGTCTGGATGAGTTCTGCAATCTTCCGGCTATCGTAGGCATCGCGGTGAGCTTTACCAAACCCACCCTGATCGTTATCATAATACTTTCCGGTTATGCCGGAGTATTCGGCTCCCACTGCCAGCTCATACAGCAAATCGCTACCCTTCTCGGCGGGCGACCAAAAAGTGCCGTAGCCTTCCCGCACCATTCGGGTATTGAGGAGCGACCCCGGGTTGACCGCAATCACCGAAATATCCTTCCACTGCTTGGCCAAGTAGAAGCTCCATTCGGTGATGGCTAGTTTGCTCTGGGCATAGGCCTCTTGCACCCCCGGGATGGCCTTGCCTTGCAATGCGGCCATGGATACGGGAGCCTGCGCCGCCGAGCTCAGGTTGATGATCCTAGGCTGTTCGCCTTGCTGTAGTTGCGGATGAAGCGCCTGGGTGAGAAGGTACGGGGCCAGGTAGTTCACCACCATTCGCAGTTCCAGGCCTTCCGCATTGGTAGCATTGGGGCTTTTGAATACGCCCGCATTGTTGATGAGCACGTCTAAGCGAGGTAGTTCTTTCGCCAATTGCTGGCCTAAAGCCGCCACAGCCCTCAAATCCGATAAATCGGCTACGTAGCCACGGACCTCCGTGGACGAGGCAGAAGCTTGTATCTCGGCCACGGTGGCTTTTACCTTGTTGGGGTTGCGGCCATGAACGAACACTTCGTGGCCTTCTGAGGCCAAACGTTGAGCTGCTAGCTTACCGATGCCGTCGGTACTGCCGGTGATGAAGATGGTCTTTTTCATGAGGGAATGGATTCCGTTTTAGGTTCGTGAAAATGGGGCAGCACCTCAGCCGCGATGCGCTCCAGAGTAGCCTCCATGGGTTGGTGATTGAATCGCAGGTTGATGCCCACGTGGTTGACGCCAATCTCTTGCAAGTACTGAAAGTACTCAGTTAGGTATTTGACCCCGATGCGGAAACCCAATTGGATGGGCTGAGGCTTGAAATCATCATGTTCCAGCACTACGTACAGGGGTTGCATAAAGGGTTTGCTATAGGTACTGTGCTGGGCCACCAGGTCGCGCCACTGCCGAATGGTAAAGCGCTGTGTTTGCAGATCGCGGGGATAGTACATCCAGCCATCACCGTGCTCGGCGTTCCACTCCCGCGACTGCTGGCTATAGCCCGTCAGCAACATGGGGAGGTGTGCTCCAACGGGCTTGGGCAGTACGTCTGTTTGGCCCGTTAGGGTGCCGTAGTGTTGGGTTTCCAGGGTAGGGAAGGGCTCCCCCGCTTTACGGATGTATTGGAAGGCTTCCCGAAACAGCTTCCC
>DMST01000402.1:0-2982 GCA_003454975.1 Cytophagales bacterium
GGCTGCACACAGTAATCAACATTGGCGGCCTGTCCTTGGGCCTAGCCGCCTGTTCCCTATTATTCCTCTACATCCGACACCACCTCTCCTATGACGACTGGCACACCAACAAGGATAGGGTGTACCTCGCCAGCCAGTGGTCTTACGGAGGGCCCGACTATGACTCGGATTCTACCTGGTGGAGCGCCCCCGCCCCTGATTTTGGGGTGAATAGTATGGTAAGTGCAGCTCTGCCCGAAACCATCAAGGACCAAGTGCCTGGGGTAGAAGCAATAGCTCTGGTAGGTGGTCAGTCTGGGGTGGTAAAAGTAGGCAGGAGTGTGCTGCGGGAACGCTTCACGGTAGCTTCGCCCAGTCTGTTTGATATGCTCGATGTTCCCTTGGCCGAAGGGTCCGTGTTGGGCTTCAAAGATCCGGGCCACATCCTGATCAGTGAGGCCAAGGCAGAAGCCTGGTTTGGTAACCGCAGTGCCGTAGGGCAAACCCTTGAGGTTACCTTTCAGGGAGAAACCCAGACCAAAGAAGTTGTGGGGGTATTGGCCCATACCGACCAACCTACGAACTTCCAGCTAGACATTGTGCTCAATCCCCGGAGTAAGCCCAACTATGAGCAGTGGTCTACCAACTGGAATAGCCTAAGTGTGGCCACTTACGTGATGTTGGCTCCTGGGGTGCAGCCTGAAACGCTGACGCCGGCCTTTGACGGTATTGTGGATGTGCACTACGACCATATGTTGGATATCACCCGCGAGCGCGCCGGACTTGCTGAAAACCAGCGGGGTTTCGGTTTTGCTTTGGTACCTCTGACGGAGATACATGTGATTCCTTTTTCGGTGAGGTACGGCAATATGCAGCCGCGTTACTTGGCTTTCCTGGCCCTGATTGGGATCGCCATCCTGCTTATTGCAGGTATCAATTACATCAGCCTGACACTGGCCCGTTCGGCGGGGCGCAATTTGGAAGTAGGCGTGCGCAAATCATTGGGGGCACGGGTTTCTCATATTGTTACGCAGTTTTATGTAGAGACCCTGCTGGTCACGGTGCTGGCCCTTATCCTGGCTACGCTTATCAGTTATTTATCTTTACCGCTTTTCAATTCCATTCTCAAAAGCAAATTCGGCTGGCATGACCTCTTCAACCGAGGTATGTTGGTTCCGCTGTTGGCTATTTTGGGGATTACGGTATTGCTGGCCGGTAGCTACCCGGCTTCCTACTTTGCAAAATTTAGGACGGCCGTGGTACTGAAAGGGCGTTCTCTTTACAACATCAATTCCCGTTTTCTACGCTTGCTGGTGGGTATTCAGTTAGTGCTCAAGTCCTCCTTGCTCATAGGTACCTACGGGCTGTACCGGCAGATGGACTACATTCTGAATATGGATCTGGGCTTTGAGCCCGCCAATGTAGTGCGGGTTACCAATCGGCAGCTACCCCAAGGGGAAGCCACGCGTGAGGTCCGGGTGGCTCGCTTACAGCAGACGCTACGCCAAATACCGGGCGTAGAGGAGGTGGCCGGTATCAACAACAGCTTTGGAAGAGGATATACCTCCACTCAGTTTACTCACAATGAACACCCGATCAACTCGGTAGAGCTGGCAGTTACGCCGGAGATATTCGAGGTGATGGGCTTTCAGTTGCTGGAGGGTGAGATGCCTCGGGATACTATACAGGGTAGGGGCAAGGTGATTGTGAATGAGACCTTTTTGCAACAAGCTGGCCTGGAAAGTATACAGGGCGAAATCATCGACTTTAAGAATACTCAATATACCCTGGCTGGCCTGGTGGCCAACTTTGATTACTTGCCAGAAACCCGGGAGAACGAGGCGGTGATGATCCGGTTTGACCCGGCGCCCAATGAACTACGCGATGTGCTCATTAAGCTAAACGACCAGGCCGGAGTGGCCGTACTGGAAGAAATAGGGGCGGTATGGCGTGAGCTAGTACCGGAGTTGCCCTATGAGTTTGGTTTTGTGGAGGACGATCTGCGTGAGCCGTATTTGGAGTCAGAACGGCTCAAAAAGCTTATTGGTACCGCCACGGTGTTGGCCTTGGTGGTAAGCCTATTGGGGTTGTTTGGCCTCTCGGGCATTCAGGCGCTCAACCGCTCCAAAGAGGTAGGCGTACGGCGGGTATTGGGTGCCCGCGTATGGGACATCTTCTACCTCCTCAACCGCCAGGTGCTTTTGATTGCTTCATTGGCTTTGGCAGTTGGGATCCCCTTAGCCTCGTACCTGCTGCACGGTTGGCTAGAGCAATTTGCCTATCAAATCTCTCTGGACTGGAAGTTCTACGCTACTGTAGCTACGGCGTTGTTGGCCGTGGTGCTATTCACGGTAGGCTTCTACGGTGTAAAGGCGGCATATTCGAACCCAGCGGATTCTCTGCGGGACGAATGAAAGGATTGAAGATTGGCGAATAGAATACCAAAAAGGTAAGAGCTATTACGCCATGAAGAAAAATAATGAGCGCGCTGCGCTCCTGTGAATAGTAAATGAAGGACAATTTACCAATACCGCCCCGCTGGGCCGAGGCCTTTTTTGACTTCTACTGTGCCCCCAGGTACCGTGAGGAGATCAAGGGAGACCTTTATGAGCTCTTCGATGCGCGCTGCGAGGAACAAACACCTCGCACGGCCAAAGTGCGCTTCGCTTGGGATGTGCTCCGGTTTTTCCGCTGGCGGTACCTGCGCAAGTCCTTCGATGTTCCTTTTATGCAACAACACATGGTTAAAAACTATCTAAAAATTAGCGTGCGCACGCTCCGCAAGCAGCGGTTGCATGCGCTCATCAACGTGGGAGGGCTGGCCTTGGGGCTGGCAGCCTGTGTATTGATCCTGCTCTACGTACAGTACGAACGCGGGTACGATTCCTTTCATGAGAAAAGTGACCGCTTGTATCTGGTGTCTGAGTGGCGGTTTGTGGGGGCAGATCACCATACCGATTGCACGTGGTGGGGAGGCTTGGCGCCGGACCATAAAACCATGGT
>DMST01000402.1:3066-5742 GCA_003454975.1 Cytophagales bacterium
GGAGTGGAGGCCACGGTGGCTATCAACGATGGCGAAGTCCTCTTTAGCTGGGATACCCGCAAGCAACGTGAGGAGGTGTACTACGTGCAGGAAGACTTTCTGAAAATGTTCAGCTTTTCGGTAACGGCGGGGTCTTCAGATGCACTGAGCGATCCTTATCAGATTGCCATTACTGAGCGCAAGGCCCGGGAGTTTTTTGGCGCACAAACTGCGCTAGGGCAGACCTTGCAAGTGGCAAGCGGAGGGCAAACGTTGGATTTTACCGTGGGTGCCGTAGTAGAGAATCCTCCTGGGCAGTCCCGATTCGATTTCGACTTTCTGATGCACATGCAACACGTACCGGGCTACGGGTACAAAAGCACTGCCTGGGAAGCTAAAAACTCTGAGACCTACGTACTGTTAGTCCCCGTTGTAAGTTCCGCTACCGTAGATAAGGCCCTGCAGGACTTGCATACCCAGCACTTCTCCGAAGAGGAGGAGTACATGCGGGAACTTTCCGGCCTGGACGCCACCCAGGATGCCCAAGGCCTGCAACTGGTGCCCTTGCCCGAGGTACACGTGAATAATTTCACACCCCATTATACATCGGTGCATCCGCGCTACCTGTTGTTGCTCACCATCCTGGCCATTGCCATCTTGCTCATTGCCAGCATCAACTACGTAAGCCTCTCCCTGGCCCGTTCGGCCGGGCGTAACCTGGAGGTGGGCGTGCGCAAGTCCATGGGGGCCACCCGTGCTTCTATCTTGGGGCAATTCTATACCGAAACTACCCTCATTACCGGTGTAGCTTTGTTGCTGTCGGCGCTACTGGTTACCTGGCTAGTGCCGGGCTTTGGCCGCCTAATGGACCAGCCCTTATCGCTGGCGGATATTTGGCAACCTCAGACTCTACGTCTCATTTTGGGCCTATTGCTAGTCACGGTGTTGCTGGCGGGCAGCTACCCAGCCTTGTATTTCTCACGCTACCGCACAGTAGAAGTACTCAAGGGTCGTTCCATTTACAACGTACGATCGGGCTTTCTCCGTTCCCTGGTGTGGGTGCAGCTTACCCTCACCGCAGCTTTGGTGGTGGGTACTTGGGGTACCTATCAGCAGATCTCCTTCCTGCTGAATAAGGACCTGGGCATGGATACCGAACACGTGGTGCGGGTAACCAATCACTTTGGTCAGCCACTGGCGGTAGGTGAGCAGCGATTGCGGCTTATGAAAGAGGCTTTGGCTAGCTCCACTGCGGTGTCCGGTGTATCGGGCATCGACAACAGCTTTGGTCAGGGGTGGAGCAAGTACGGTTTCCTGAAAGGAGAAAATACACATGACCGCGTGGATGTCATTGCCATGCGGATGGAGAAGGACGGTCCTGAGTTGCTGGGTATTCAACAAGTAGAAGGCTATTCGCTGGACTCCATCACTAACCTGAGCAATAAATGGTTGGTCAATCAGGCTTTTGTAGAAGAATTTGGGATCGCAAACGTGGTGGGCAGTACCCAGTACATGGGCAACAATCCGGCCCGTCCGGCCTACGAAGTGGTGGGGGTAGTAGAGGACTTTCACGTACTGAATCTCACCGTGGCGTTGGAGCCCATGTTGATCCATTTCAACCCTGACTGGGAGGGGGTGTACAGCCTGCTTATTCGCCTCAAGGGCAACTCCATTGCCGAAGGCTTGGCGGAAGTGGAAGCTGCTTGGAAAACCGTGGCGGGAGACCTACCCTTCGAATTCTCCTTTGTGGAGGAAGACGTGCAGGACCAGTATGCTTCCTTTCAGCGGCAGCGTAAGCTCGTGAGCTATGCAGCGGGTCTTGCCATCGCAGTGGCCTTCTTGGGGCTATTTGGGCTGTCGGGCATTCAGGTGCTTAACCGCCGACAGGAGTTGGGCGTGCGCAAGGTGCTGGGTGCCAGCCTGTGGAACCTATTTGTGCTAGTCAACCGTCAGACCCTCATAATCACCCTCCTGGCCTTGGCTACGGGCGTCCCCATAGCAGGGTACATGCTTTCTCAGTGGATGGAAGTGTTCGCCTACCAAGTCACCCTGGGCATTACCTTCTACGCCGCCATGGTAGGGGCCATCCTACTGCTGGTGCTGGGTACCGTGAGCTATTACGGCTGGCAAGCCGGTAGGATCAATCCGGCGGAATCGCTGCGCGATGAGTAGAGGGAATGGGAATAAAGACTGGAATACCATTGGTTAACGGCAAAGACTGGTAGGGCTGTCAGGAAAGCAATACCAGTTCTAATCGTTACCACCATTGCTTATGCAGGATACCTGTGGGGGCGGCTGTTTCACCTTGCCGCCTCCCGCTTGCCCAAGCTACCACAAGGATTTACCTGGTGGTGCTTGGCCTGGGTTGGCTTGTAGCGCATAGTATCCTATCGGTCAAGCTGAAACTGTGCTTGTACTTCTACCCACCTCCAGTTCTCACCTCAGAATTATAGCATCGGCAAATTTCCGCAGTACTACAACTTGGCCCGATTTCGGGATTGACCATCGTTTTATTGCCTTGTTTCCTGCTCTCCCATCAGTTGACACGGGGACGACACTAGCCCCTACTTGTCCCATGGAAGGGTGGCATCCTATGTATCGTGAGATATTTTTGGTACGTCTTCACTGACTATCAAAACTACATTGAGGTACCCGCTATATTTTTTGCTGCTATTGGGGAGTGTTGCCTGCCAGTAC
>DMST01000402.1:5822-6178 GCA_003454975.1 Cytophagales bacterium
CCAGTACGCCCCCGACACTGAGCTGGATGCGCTGACGGAAGTGGCGCCGTCGGGCTCCCCGTTGCACCGGGCGATTGAGCTGCCCCACGACCTTTCCCGATCACATGCCGATCAGTTTATTGAAGTCACGGTAGGGGAAATTGCCCTACCTACCGGGCAGGTCATTGTTTCGGATCCCTTTTACAGCCGTGACCAACAGCCTTTTGCCCGAAGGGTAACTCCGGGAACCTATCCGGTGAAGCTATACCTGCACCGAATAGAGCCAGGTTACTATCGTGTGGCTTATGCCAAGATCAAATTCCAGCCCGAGAAGGCCTCGCGGTGGCTACTGGCCATCCCGGAGGAGGCCCCGCTGG
>DMST01000351.1:0-4405 GCA_003454975.1 Cytophagales bacterium
CTTCCATCCGCTGGATCATGGGCCGTGCTGCCGGTTCTTCCTCCATGCGCTGAATCATCGGCTTTGCCATGGGTTCTTGCTTATCCTCGCGCCGTTGCACGCCCGGAGTCGCTACGCTGGCCGGGGCATGAATGCCCGCCAAACCGTTGACCACATTGTCGGCCACGCGGTCTGCTTCCTGTTCGTAGGGGTCGTTGGGGGCGTTTACACGTAGGCCATCCATCTCTGGCGGCTGATAGCCTACCCGGGCTTGATTACCCTCTTGTTTTAGAACATCGGCGGCCGGCTTTTGGCCATTGAATTTGCGACGGCGGTGACGGGTGCGGGGTTGGCTCATGATAGGGTAGGGTTTGTATAAAAATAAGGATTATGTCCGCTTGGTACAATCGGTTTTTGCCACTTTTAAGGGAATGAATATGTTTTTTTGTCTTGGTAGAAGAACATAAGAAAATGGTGACCTGGGGATCATTGCACGGTTTCGCCTTCTGACGGCCCACTTGCTACATTGTACAAGGCCAAGGTGATGACAGATAGAAGTACTAACTTCTCCACAGGCACTCCATATAATTCCGATAGTATTTCATTTCTTCGTTGCTTGCTTGCGGCCAATGCCTCGAACATTGCGAGGTTTTCGTCCACCCTGAGATAACTTTCCAGTGATCCCTTAGATGCCTCAATGGCATTTTCTGCCTGCTGCTGCCACCATTGTTTCAAATCCACTCTCAAGGCCATGTCTGCGGCTCTGCTGTAACCAAAACGATAAGCTACCATTTCGTTGAGTGCCAAATGATCCTGCCTTACCTGAGCAATGATTTGATCTTTCACAGAATCAGGATAGCTATCTTTCCAAAAATCTAACTGAGAGGCTTTCTGCCTTACTCTGATCTCAAAGGCAGCATGAAATAGCTCATGGGCGATGATAGACCGCCAAGCTGAGATGTGTTGCCCTACGTTGGTGATCCAGACCTCATTCGTGTCGGGCATATATAATCCTCCAAAATATCCATCTTCGGGGGCGTTTCGGGTATTCATTTCACTGATGGACTTCATCTGTATGGGAGGACGAGCAGGTACAGAGGTATTTGCGTCGACGGGGAGGTTCGGTTCTATCAAATGATTGGCCTCCAGGGCTTTTTGCCATTCTTGTGCCGCTATCAGCTGGATGTCTACCTGATGGGCATATTGTATATCGGGTCGTCTTTCTTTCAAATCAATCCATAGGCTGTAGTTGTTAGCCAGTTCCTCAATTTGATTGGCCAGATCAATAGACTGGCCGATGATGGCGTTTTGTTGCCCTTGGTTTACTGGGCCTCTTAGCCTCTCTCTATTCCTTTTTAGTTCTAGGAATATGGGAGTCAATTCGCCAGCTACTTTATCCACTTCTGCACGAATGGCAGAAGTGACGGCATCCCCTTGCATTCTTTGGGTAAGCTGATAGCGAATTGCCTGCTCTGACTGCTCTAGCGTGAGACCGTTAAACAGGGGTTGGTTGGTACCTTCATGCCAAGTGACGGTCAGTAGTTTGCTTATTTGGGCCGCCTGCGGAGCAGTAGTCTCGGTTTGCAGATCGTCTAGCTTGCCATGGTACCCTTCCTCAAAAGCTAGCTGGGCCGGAGATTTGCCTTGCAGATGCGCGTTGATCTCCAATAACTCCTTTTCCACCGTATCCAGGTTTTTCATGACGGTGTTGTCTACAAATCCTTTCATGTTTCGGCGCATGGCTTTGAAGGCCGTAAAGCTAGCTGCACCCCCAATGCCCGCAAATAGAAGTGCTTTCATGCCAAAACCCCAAGTGTCTTTTACGGTGTCGGAGTAGTTGTTTTTCGGATCAAAAATGTGCTTGCTAGCGGCTCCTAGCCCCATGCCTACCAGCTCACCCATACCAAACTTTACACCCTCCAGGGCCATCTTGCTTATGACCGCGCGCGTGGTAGTAGCTGCAGCTTGCCAGGCCATTACGTCGGTAGCCAGCATGCTCATGCCCCAAGTGCGGGCTCCTTGTGCAATCAGCCCGGCCGAGCCGATTGAGGCAATCCCAAAGGCGGTAAAAGCCACGTCTACCGTCTCCATGATGTCGTCCATTTCCTTCTTTTTCCAGTACGAATTACTGATGTTGGGCAAGGCCCCGGCCGGTACCCACTGCCGCGTTACCTGCCATTCGTTTTCGTTTACCAGGTTTTTGTACAGCCACACAATGGCCGGATCGTCCGGGTTCATTTCGCTGGTATGAAAAATGACCGGTTCCAGCACGTCAAGCGTATGGGAGGACAATTCGGAGAGAATATCTTCTGCCTCCTCATCGCTAGATTCGGTGGGTACAAAGTTGAGCTTGGACCGGAGGATGCGCACGGTGCCCTCCCCGGTATGGGAGGCGTTGAATCCGGTGAAGGTTTCCGTGTCTTCGAAAAGGCCGAAACGGAAAGGACTTCCCGCATTGATGCTGGCACGGTGCTGCAGGTGCTCTATCTGGTGCAGCCAGATGAATTGGTTTTCGCCGTCGCTGCTTAGCTTCACCACCAGCCCGTATTCCGTTTTGGCCTTGTTGTGTAGGGTCTCGCCCTTTTGTGCATCGGGCGAATTGTCCACCGTGCCACCAGCGGCATAGGTGACCAAGTTGAGGAACTCCTCCATGCCGTCTACCTCTGGGTCGCCTTCCATTCGGGCCGCAATGGCGGCTTCGGTCTCGCTTACCTGTTGCCGCAGGGCTATGGTAGCCAGCATTTCCTGAAGCTCCCGGTCCGCCACATATTTCAAGAGCGCTGCTTGTGCTTCCACTGGATCGATAACGCCGAAGTAGTGCAAAATCATGAAGCCATGCAGAGCGGCCAGGTCATCGTCGTACCCTAGTAGGCGTAAGTGTTCTTGGGCGGCCTCTGGCATATCCCCGGTGAGGAACCCCACCTTGTTTACTTGCTCCGGGGTTTTCATGAAGTTGAAAATGCCTGCCCCCGGTGGGCTGCCCACCTGTTCTTCCAGCTCTAGCGCATCTATGTGTTTGGATACGTAGCTTCTTTCCACCCGAAAGGCAAAGCCCACGCTGGAAAACGTTTTGCCTTTAAAAAGATAGGTGAGTAGGCCTACTCGTTCCTCATCGGTAATCACGGGTACGTTGGCATTGTGGAAGAAAATCCGATCCAGGGCATTACGGCCGTGCTGACTAAAGGGCAAGTTCTCTTCTGCGTAATAGGCAATGGCCGCTTCGGCATCCACCTCGTAGGTCCAGCTGAAGAGCAGTTCAGGAGTTTTGATGCGGGCCAGGGCTTTTTTGAGCAGGCTATCTACCGTGGGTTGGTGGGCGGCGGCTATGCTTTCCAGGCCCGATACGGAGAGCCCCAGGCTTTGTGCCGCGCTTAGTACCTCCCGAACGCCAAAGGTGCTGGCGAGTTTGGCAGTTACGTAAAATGTGCGTGGGCCCAGGGCACCATCTGTATCCAGGGCCTCACCCAGTAGCAGGTGGTCAAAGCCTACTGCATGCAGCACCTGCTGTAGCTCGTAGGTTCGGTTGGCATACCCAATCGGTTGCTTGTCGGGTAGGGTGCCGCCAAACAGGTTGAAATGGGCCAGTCCCAGCTGGTTGTAAAAGTTGATGTTTTCTTTCTCTGCCTTTCGGTACCGAATGTTGTACTTTTTCTCCTCGTCTATGTAATCATCTTCTAGTTCCAGCACCTCCATATCCTCCAATTCGTCCGTTTGGGGCTCCTCCGGGGTGCGCTGCACGATGGGGTGCGGGGGTGCGTAGGAAACGGCCGCCTCATTCCCATCCATGCTCCGCTCCAAATCATAGGCGGCCGCTTGTGAGGCATGATTACCCAGGGCGGCCGCCCGGGAAGGCGACTTTTGGGTAGTGGTGGGGCCGGTACGGGTTCGTCGTTTGCCCATGGGCAATAAGATAGGTTAGTGGGCAGCGTAATAATACTAGTTACACGTAGTCCTGCTATCTAGTCCTACTCGTCTATTCCCTCCTCGGCTACGTCTTCGGTCATCTTGGTGGTATCAAATTCCGGATACACCAGCTCCAGATCATCTAGCGATAGGTTGAAGGGCTCCCCTTCTTTGTAGTGCATCGGGAACCGCAAGCCTAGCTCAAAGTCCGAACCCCAGGTCTTCTCGGCAATTGGGGTCTCCCAGGTGGCGGTGTACTCCAGCGGCCAGATGCCCACGCTGGCTTCTAAGCCCACGTCGGCCCCCAAGGTGAGCGCCGGACGGAACAGCACTTCGGCCAGCGCGTCGATGGCCAGGCCGTCTTGCGGGTTCCACAGCACGTCTACCTCCATGTTGAGGCCACCCTCGATGCCCGCCTTGGCGCGTATCTTGATGAAACCCTGCACCGAGGCTATCACTACGCTGAGGCCGATACCGCCCTTCAGGTAGATCTCGATGCCGGCATCGGCCGGCAGCACAAACT
>DMST01000351.1:4459-4741 GCA_003454975.1 Cytophagales bacterium
GATGGTTGTCTCTTCCTCGCGGTCGGGGTTGTATTTCACTCCCAGGCTCAGCTGCTCTAGGGTGCCCGGGCCTATGCCCGCTTCGAAGTCGCCCCCGCCTTCTATAAAAGGCACCAGCCCCAAGCTGACGGGGCCCAGCGGTATGGCAAACAGCGGAATCTGCGTTTTTACCTTGAAGATGTTCTTCTCGTAGGCCTTGCGCGGGATCAGCTCTACGGAGTCCGGCAGGCCTATCTCGCCTACCACCTCTATCTCCCCGTTGGGCAGGAAGTTCACGCCCGC
>DMST01000382.1:0-7116 GCA_003454975.1 Cytophagales bacterium
GGTGGCATCATCAACCCCGGGGCCGTAGGTGCCGCCAGCCTCCAGATCGCCCATGCCCAGGGCATGGAATTCCATGTTAGCCAGCGAGGGGCCGTTGTGGCAAGAGTAACACCCGGCCTTGTCAAAAAAGAGCATGGCGCCGTACTTCTGCGATTCCGTGAGGGCTGTGTGGTCACCCTTCAGCCACTGTTGAAAGGGAGCTTGGTTGGCTAATATAGTTCGTTCGTAGGCGGCAATGGCCAACCCCATAGTCTCCAGGCTAATCCGTTCGTCTTCGCCTAGATCAGGGAAGGCGGCGTCAAATAGTGCTTGATACTCAGTAGCTTGGAATAGCTCCTCGTTTACTCCCATACGATGCACGGTAAGCCCCGCAATAGCCTGAATTTCTACCCCTTCGTAGCCCAGGTAATTGTTGAATTTGGGGGTGGCCTCGGTCCAGGAGGCTTCAGTACCTGCATTAAGACCGGTTGCTCCAAACTGGCCATTCCAGAGCATGACCTCTTGGTAAGCCGCATTGAGTACCGAAGGGCTGCGGATGGGCTGTACGTCCAGCGAGTCGCCGGGAATATCCGGGTTGCGGTCCCGCCCTTCGCCAAAACTGCCAAAGCCTATACCGCCTTCAGCAATGCCTTGTACCCGTCCGGCCTGGAAACCTCCGGCTGCATGGTGGCAGCTAGCGCAAGAGTAAGAACCCTCGTTGCTGGCATATTTTGGGTTTACTGCAATACCGGTCTCGTGGTACAACAACTGCCCCAGCGCTACCTTTTCGGCAGTTAGTGGATTGTTGGGGTCTTGAGGAATGGACGCTAGGTCCTCTGAATCGGGTAGCAAATATCCCGAAGCACTGTTTGAGGGAGAGGTACTGGCTAGTCGTTCCTCCAAAAGTACGTCTAGGTCTTGTGGTTCGGGCGTACAGGCCCACACAAGCAACCCTAATGATGTTGCGAAAACAATCCTTCTCATTTGATGTGTGTGCGTAATTAAAAAATATGTCTTACCAACGACAAATTAACATCTTGTATGATGTAGTTGCCGCATTATTATTTAATAAATGACAAGGATCGGCATCATTTCCCCCTTGATTCCCTTACTATATTTATTTGCTTTGCGCTATGCGAAACATTGTCTTCCTTCTAGTAGCAGCCATCAGTGGCATGGTTGTCTTTGGCTGTGAACCCGAGCCGGTCACTCCCAATTTTTTCAATGCGGAGGTAGATGGAGTGGTGTATACGGCCACGGTGGCCGGTTGGGGAGTGGACTCCTCGGGCGCCATACCTGATTTGTCCATTACCAGTCAAGACTCTTTGGGTAACCAAATGATCCTGAGGTGCAGAGGAGAAGTAGGCCAGTTTACGGTAAGCTTGACGGGAGCCCAGGCGGCAGCCACCTACGTGGCAAACGGGGTTTCTTTTTTCGGTACTACAGGTGTTATTGATGTGCAGGTGATAGCCTCTGATCGGGTGCAGGGCATTTTCATATTTGAAGGGTTGGATGTAGGAGAATCAGAATCCACGGTCTCTATTACTCGAGGAGAGTTTTCTTTGGGATTGCCAGAATGATCGGCTACAACTTTCGCATTAACTCCTGATAGAGGGTAATCATACTATCGATATCGGCCCGGTGTACTTTTTCATCCGGGGAGTGTACATGATCCTCCGGAGCCCCCACAAAACACCAATCGAAGGGATAAGGGCTCATTTGAAGCTCACGGCCATCGCTGCTTCCAGCGCCTTCTACCTCCAATTGATAAGGGATATTTGCTTCTTCCGCAATGCTGGCAATTCGGTTAACGAAACTACGCCGAGGTATGTGCCGATCGCGGATAGAAATGGCGGTCCCTTTCCCGGGCTCTACTCCTTCGGTTACCCAAGTGATATCTGAGATTAAGGCCTGGCGCACGCTTAGCTCCTCGTATACATATTTAGCCAGGAAGGGAACCGTACCTCCCCCATGTTCTTCGTAAGCACTGAAAACAATGACTCCGTCAGTAAGTGTTTCCGCTACCTTAAGTGCGTTGTAAATGCCCAGCCGATTGTCCAGATAGCAGCTTTGAACGTAGTCTTCCGTAAGCCTAAAATCAGGTTTGAAGGTAAGCGAGGTACCCCGTGCAATGCCGCGGCCAAACTGGTAAAATAGGTGCCCCCCTTCTTGCACCTCTAGGGTGCATTCAATGGGGCCTAGATCGTCCTCACCCACTAGGGTATATCCTGTTTTGGCTTCGGGGCCGCCTATAGGTACCAGTTGGTTTTGGTACCGAACCGAAAAGCCAATGGAGTCCATATGCGCAAAAATGGCAGTACGGGGTTGGCCAAACACCCACAAGATACAGTCTTGAAATCCTGGTCCCTCCACCACTTGCGGTTGCACGGTCCAGTTAGCTTGATTTTCCTTTAAGTGCTTGAGTAAGAATGCTTTTATCGCTGATTCTTCGCCAGAGGGGGCGTGTATTTCTACGAGAGATTTGAGGAGAGACCAATCATGCGTCATGGCGCAAAGGTAATTCTATGAAAGATTATTCGCGCAAAAGATTTGGAGGATTGGTAAATCAAGCATTACTTTACAAACAGATAGCTAACTATCAGTATTCCAGTAAGTTTTGTGTTTCTTGGTGTTCTGAGCGAAGATTCTTCCAAAAGTTCCCAATCTCAAAGGGAATGGTATATTTAGGAGAATTGATTGATTTACTGATAGTTGAGTAGGTTAAACATAGGTAGGTATTGGTATGCGGGTCCTGAGTGAACAGGCAAGTATTGTACATCATTTCATAGCTGAACTACGTGATAAATCCATTCAGCAAGATTCTTGGCGTTTTCGTCAAAACTTGTCGCGGTTGGGTGAAGTTATGGGATATGAAATCAGTCGCGAATTAGCTTATCAGACTACCCGTGTAGAGACTGTGCTGGGCTCAGCTCAGGTATCAGCGCTTCGCCAACAGCCCGTGTTGGTAACGGTGTTACGTGCAGGGCTTCCTTTCTTTGAAGGATTCCAACGAATGTTTGATCATGCTCCTAGCGGGTTTATCGGTGCCTACCGCAGCCACCCTGCCGGTGATAGTTCCTTCACCATTGATCTCAACTACCAGGCAGCTCCTGCCCTAGAGGATCAGGATGTTATTTTGGTAGACCCGATGCTGGCTACGGGTAAGTCCTTGGTAGCGGCTATACAAGCCTTGCAAGGGCATGGCAAACCGCGCCATTGGCATTTGGCAGTAGCCATTGCTGCTCCTGAAGGAGTACAGTATTTGAAAGAAAATATTGATGCTCCCTACACTTTGTGGATTGGGGCCTTAGATAGTCATCTAAACGAAAAGTCATACATCGTGCCGGGCCTAGGAGATGCCGGAGATCTGGCATATGGGCATAAGCAATAAAATATGTTAGACAACATCGCCCTTCTGGTCATCGGTCTTGTCTGCCTTATTGTAGGCGGAGAATTCCTGGTGCGTGGCGCCAGCCGAATTGCCTTACGTGCGCGTTTGTCACCTTTGGTGGTAGGCCTTACCATTGTGGCTTTCGGCACCTCTGCCCCCGAGCTCCTGATCAGCCTCCGTTCGGCCCTTTCGGGTAGCCCGGATATGGCTATGGGCAATGTAATTGGCTCTAACATTTGTAATCTGGCCTTGGTATTGGGTGTGACCGCGGTGGTGTCACCCATTCGGGTTCAAACCAATAGTATTCGTATAGACTGGCCCATGACCATGGGCAGTAGCTTGCTTTTATACGTTTTGGTGCGCGAAGGCTACATCGATTCTTACGAAGGCGTCTTGTTTGTCACCATTTTGGCGATTTACACCATCTTCATCGTACGGAAGTCTCGCAAGGACAACCAGATGATGGAAGAGCTGGAGGGGGACCTTAAGCCAGAAGAGTTGACCAGAGATAAGTGGAGTGTATTGAGGGAGGGTGGTTTGCTGGTTGGCGGTGCCTTGGGGCTTTACTTTGGGTCTGAGTGGTTTGTGGGTAGCGCCAAAGATATAGCCCTGGAGATGGGGGTGAGTCAGCGGATTATTGGTCTGACGGTGCTGGCCTTGGGTACTAGTTTGCCTGAAATGGTAACGGCCATAGTAGCCGCTATGAAGAAGCAAACGGATATTGCTCTGGGCAACCTGATGGGGTCCAATATCTTCAACATCTTGTCAATATTGGGCATCACCAGTATGGTGACCACCGTTCACGTGAGCGATGATATTTTGCAGGTGGATATACTCTGGATGTTGGGTATTACCCTCGTGATTTTCCCTTTGATGTTATATCGCCGTCAGTTGAACTGGGTGGCAGGCACTGTGATGTTGGTTATTTACGCGGTGTACATTTATTCCCTTACCTAGAAACGGATTAGTCTTCCCCAGCCCAGATCGGGGCAATGCGGACCGGGCCATCCCAGTCCGCCTATAATATTCTCATTTCTGAGCTTTAATAGTCCCACCTCAATCCATTTATCAGGTTTCATCCGGTTGGATTATTCCTCAAGGTCTAGCCAAATTCTGTTAAACCCATCAATGATCCCTAAGCCACCCACCACGTTGGCGTACACCTGTGTGGGTTGTGTATACGGATTTGATTCATTTTCTCTTTGTGACACTACCGAGTTGAGGTAGGTTATGAATTCTGGGCCGTATTGCTGTACCTCAATTCGGTAATCTACTTCCTCAAAACCAGAGAATTCGAAAGCTTCCCATCCTAGATTATAGGTGGCTATGCTTCCGTCCTCTTGTTCCAACTGATAGGTGCGGGTTTCTGTCACGTTGTCGCCAGAAAAAAAGAAAACGTGGATTCCCCATCGGGTATTTAGAACGGTTGTATCCCGGTAATCACTGGTGTAATTGCCTTGCGCCTCTAGCCTAAAATCATAGATATCTGTCTGATTCACAGGGTCTTCAATGCTTAGGCTGAGGGGATAGTATTCTCCTCCCCATTCGGTCCTCACGGTTTCCTTGGAAAAGGAATTGAGACTAGCTGATGCGGGTGTTCCCAGTCGAGTTTCAGCTGATAATACAGGATGGCCAGGTACGGCTATTTCAACCCGGTATTCTACTCCGTGTTCGGGATAATAGTCGGTAAAGAATCGGTTGCCTTCTCTAGTGATAGAGAGAGGAACCAGTTCCTGATCGGCGAATATCCTGATGTCTGGATCTGGAATCCGTTCGTAGTCAGACGTATCCAGAACGGCTAGAGTCAAAAATAGATCGAAGGACCAGACACTATCTGGAGTATATAGGCTGTTGACTCCCAATACGCCCCCCGTGCCAAACCGGTCGTGCTCTATACGGTAAAAACACTGCTGACTGCCCAAGGCAGTAAGTACGACGCAAGCAAGAAATAAGAATCGGTTCATGGCTTTAAAAGGCAAATTGATAGCTGAAGTAAGGAATAGGAGCGGGTACGGGTGAGAAGGCTTCCCAATAGCGTTGCTCAATCCACGGCCCGCCATTGGTACTTTGTGCCTCATATCCCAGATCTAGGTAGAGAGGGTTTCTGCGGCCATAAGCATTGTATACACCAAAAGTCCAGGTGCGGATACCTCGCTTCTTTTGTTTCTCGTAGGCCACACTCAGGTCCAACCGATGGTAATCGGGCATGCGGCTACTGTTTCGAGAACCATAATAATTATATTCAAAAAAGAAGGGGAAATCCCGCAGTAGGTTCCATCCGCTCGGATATCCTTCTGTATCCAGCTGGGGAGCCCGGCCCTGAGGAAGAGTGAGGGCTTCTCCTGTAGCGTAGGTCCAAGCAAGGCCGGCTTTCATGTTTTCTTTTATCTGGCCGCTCAGCGCCAAAACGAGAGTGTGTCGGCGGTCGTACCGGAAGGGAAAGCGCTCACCAAAGTTGAGCTCTTCAAACTCACGCCAGCTCCAGCCTAGGGTATAACCAGCCCAGCCGGTGAATCTACCGGTCGGTTTTTGCAACAGTAGCTCCATACCGTAGCTGGTGCCACTGCCCACGGCTACTTTGTCTTGCCAGTCTATCCGTGAATTGGCGAACCCAAAGCCGTCCCGGTATTCCAGCACCCCGTCCATCTCTTTGTAGTAACCCTCTACCGAAAGGGTGAGCTGCTGCGGAAGCTGTGTAGTGACACCCAAAGCTGTAACCCAACCTACTGCGGGGGCTATGCGTTCGGTGGCCGGTACCCATTGGTCTATGGGCAAGCCAACACCAGAGGTAACCAGCATATGCAAGGGCTGCTGCATGCGCGCGTAGGAGGCCTTCACGGTGACGTCTGGGTGGAACTGATAGCGTACACTGGCTCTGGGTTGTAGTGATGGATAGTTCACTTCACCAGTTATGAAGGTGGAGGCGTGAAGGCCTATCCGGCCAGATAGCTTTTCTCCAAACCGCATTTCGTCTTCTAGATACACAAAACCTCGCCAACCTTGCTGAGAGGGTGCTCCAATGGTGGTATCCATACCATTGGAAAGCGTAAGGGAGAACGCTCCCGGTTCGAAGTTTTGGTGGGTCAGATTGACCCCAAACTTTAGCCTATGCTGTGTGTTGAGCGACCAGTCAAAATCTGTGCGTAAGGAGATGTCTTCTAAGAAAGATTCGTACAGCTGGTTTGCGAACACATCCTCTATCGTATCCACTTCAGGGTATCGGGTGAATTCATCGAAGAAGACATCGAAACCATATCGGCTATAGGTCAATGAGGTATTGGCAAACAGCTGGGGAGTAAAAACGTAGTTCCAGCGCAAAGCAGCAGTAGTGTTGCCCCATTTCAGGCCGTCTCGGCCTCCGCTGATGTAGTCTACCCCAAGATCACCATCGGTCTCGGTAGCTTCTGAAGTGTTGCTCAGTTGATCTTGCCCAGCATACACACTGAAGTATAAGCGGCTTCGGTCCGAGAATCGGTGGTTGATTTTCCCATTAAAATCCGTGAAGAATGCCCGGGGTTTTAGGTCTACCTCAGGGTTCTCCAGCTTGTTAACGTATTTGACGATAGGTGAGGCAATGACGTCGAAATAGGTACGTCTGGCCGTAACCAGGAAACTGGTTTTCTCGCCAATGGGGCCTTCCAACATGGCCTTGGAAGCTACGAGGCCTACAGATACCATGCCCTTTAGCTCCTGCTGATTGCCTTCGCGCATTGTGATATCCAGCACGGAGGAGAGCCTGCCGCCGT
>DMST01000382.1:7201-11861 GCA_003454975.1 Cytophagales bacterium
CCACCGGTATACAAGTCGATACCTTGAAGGGCATCACCATTGAATACCGAAAGAAAGCCGAAAACATGGTTGGCATTGTACACGGGCACCCCGTCTAGCAAAATTAGGTTTTGATCGGCGCTGCCACCGCGAACGTATAGGCTGTTGTTACCTTCCGAACCGCGCGAAATACCCGGTAGGTATTGCACTGTTTTGATGACATCGATCTCGCCCATGAAGGATGGCAGATCCTTGAGTTGCTCCACAGCAATGGAACGCTTACTCATCTGGGTCATTTCCGTAGCCAGCAGCTGACCCTCCACCACCACCTCGTCCAGTGTGCTGGTTTGGGGTGTCAACTCTACCACTTGGGTTAGGTCTTGATCAAACACCAAGTCCAAGACCTGGGCTTGAAACCCTACCGCGGAGATAGAAATGGCATGGGTACCAGAGGGGAGAGTGAGCGAGTAAAAGCCGAACGTATTGGTGGCGGTGCCCACTTTCAGCTCCGGGCACCAAATGTTGGCGCCAATCAAGGTCTCTCCCGTACTTGCGTCGCGTACATAGCCGGAGAGTGTGTGTTTACTTTGACTCCATCCCAAATGGGGGAGCAACAGGAAAAGCCACAGGCTCACCTGCCAGATAGGTCTAGGCATTAGCTAAAAAATTGAGTTTGTAAGGTGTCTTTGCACCTCGTTAACGGAGGACCCGCAGTGATGGTATTAGGTTTGAGGACTTTTTTTAGAGAGGGCCAATTTTATCACAAACTAGATTTCCCAAAGCGCGTAATCTGGCCCTTTTCCGTAGCGGATAAGGTCGCTTACCTGGTAAGTTTCCAGGGTGTTGAGGTCCTTGACCACAAAATCAGGCCCTGGGTTGATTTCAAGCACTTCAAATTCAGCCACTTCACCATAGTTGGTGAGGCGGTAGCGCTTGCCGGCGCGCACGGTGTGAAAGGAAATTCCTGCCATATGTAGGGACTGAACCGGACCTTAGGGGAAATAGTTTCCAGTAAAATCAAAGGAAATCAACGTCGGCTATGCTCGGGAACTTCATCAATTGAGTGGTGGCCTCTTCCGCACTTAGTTCCTGATATAGGACCCGGTGTAGTACCTCGGTGATGGGTACTCGGATTTTGGCCGTTTCGGCAAATTTTTTCGCCAGCAGCACCGTGTTAATCCCCTCGGCGGTTTCTTCCATTTGGGCTTTCACCTCTTCCAGTGATTTCTTTTGGACCAGTAGGCGGCCTACGGTGAAGTTTCTACTGGTGATACTGTTGCTGGTAGCTACCAGATCGCCTACGCCCGCCAGCCCGATGAAAGCCTTTAGATTGCCTCCGAAGGCTTGCCCCAGGTAAATCATCTCTACCAGCCCCCGGCTGATGAGCAGGGCCCGTGCATTCTCACCCAGGCCTAGCTCATGCACCATGCCGGCGGCAATGGCGATGATATTTTTGAGCACTCCGCAGATCTCTACCCCGATAAGATCACTGTTGCCGTATACCTGAAATCGATCGCTACGCAAGAGCTTCTGTCCGCTGGCAATCACTTCATCGAATCGGCTGGCAATCACGGTAGCGGCGGGTTTATCGTCAGCAAGTTCACTGGCCAAATTGGGACCAGCCAGGCAGCCTATTCTTACTACTACGGTTTCCTGCTGAATGACCTCGCTCATGGTGCATATCTGCGCACGCGTGAGGGGAGCATCTGACTGTAAATCCTGGCCTGATGCGAGTTCCAGGCCTTTGGTGCCGTGGATGAGGGTGTGGTAGGGATGTAAGTATGGGGCAAATTGCCGGATCATATCCCGGAAATTGGCCGAAGGCACCATCGGAAATATGACCTCGCAGGCCTTGGCCACTACTGCCGGGTCGGTAGTTACCTGCACGTTGGCTGGCAATCCGTTATCACGTACGCGTTGTGCTGATTCTTCGGAGCGGGCGTACAGCCATACGGGGGATTTCTCGGCCAACAATTTGGCAACAACCTGCCCAAAACTTCCCGTACCGATAACCCCCACTGGGGTATTCGAATCAGAAGCCGAAGAGCTTTTCAAACCCATATCCCATCAGTCGATTATGATAATAATACAGTGTATTAAGGTCTTTGGTAGTGATGTTTCCTTGTTTGTTTTTCAACAAAGGCCGGGCCGTATGGTACATTCCCACATTGTCTAGCCCATGATCAATCAGTTGGTCCAGTTCCCAAGTCATGTGAGGGGCCAGATCTAGCTCCTGGGCCTCATGCCGAAGGAAGATTTCATTCCGAATCCGATCTACTTCGGTCCGGAAATCAGAGTAAGGGAATACCACCTCGTCGTTGCTGGTACGCAGCACTTCAAAAAGATCCAGATCACGGTGCTGACGCCACAGCATACGGAAGGCGACAAAGGCGACTACATGGCTGGCAAATACACGGTTGATCTTATAATATTCTTCTACAATGCGCTCGCTCAGCATGCGGGTATATTCCCCCTCTCGTTGCCGGTCTATGGTTAAGCTGCCGCCCGATGTAAAGTAATCTCGAAGATCTATTTCGCGACCCGTGCGGTCGAAGCTATTGCCCTCCTCATCTACAAAATTGCCAAGAAGGTCCATGCCCTTTCCGAAACTCACCGAGATGTCTGATCCCTTGCGGATAAACCGCAGCATAAACGTCCCCAGCTTGTACGAGCTACTGTATTCGTCGTTCTCAATGTAATACCGCTCTTGCCCAGAACGCCTCAAGTGTTCCTTAATCAGACTGGGAGCTTCCAGAGTAAAGTGGTAATTAATTACTACGGGAACTACGAAAATTTTCTTGGGCTCTTCGCCGGGCTTGGCTTCATTGAAGGCCTGCCGCTGTGCGGTAATGGCGGTGCTCAGCAAGCCTAGTTTGAGCCGATTTTCTATCTGCCCCGAGCGCGACCGGGTGCCACCAGGGAAGAACAGACTATGGCAACCGGATTGGATGGCCTGGTTGCTGTACATCTTCAGTGTTTCCAGGTACACCAGGTTCTTCTTCCGTCGGTCTACCTTGTATGCTCCCAAATTCTTCATGAAATAGGAGAGCAGGTTAATGGTAAACAGGTTGAGTCCGGCACCATATATGAACGGAGGAAGCCCTACGGCCATAATGGCCCAGCCGACTAGAACGGAATCCAAGTTCGAAAAGTGGGTGGGAACCAAAACCACGGTGCCCTTTTTGGCTAGCTGACGGATGTGTTCGGTCTCTCCTACCAAGTTGATTTTGTCTTGTAAGGTGAGTACTCCGCGAAAAAGTGCGCCAAACTTTTTGATGCGTGCCGAGTTGAGCAACCGGGCAAAAAAGAAGGTAGCCGAACGGCGGATGAAACGATACGCTCGGTAGTTGAAGCTACCCATGATTTCGCCTACGTATCGCTCTATGATATCTTTGAGTAGTGCTTCGGCGGCATCCTGCTTGGCCTGCCCCTCCTGCTTACTTACTTCTAGCAGCTTGCCTTTCATTTTGCCCCAGTACTCCTCTTCGTCGTCGGGGTCAGCCTTCCATCGGTTATTTTTTACCCGCGAACGCTCCATGTATACCACGGACTCCAGTTCCTCCATCAATCCTTTTCGCGAGCGGGCTTGTTCTTTTACCACCTTCAGGGTTTCCTCAGCCACCGTTTTCATGAACTCCTCCCGGTTAGCATTGAGTTTCACGATGGGCCATACCCGAGGGCTTTCCAGTACCTGATCGTATTCCCGTGCTTTGTAGGGCGGGATGTTGGGTATTTCGACTGTGTCAGCGGTTTCCACCATGCTCAAAGATAACCTAATTTTTAGGAGACCTTCCCGAGATTTGTCCCACAAAAAGCTATCAGTCACAAGACATATCCATCGCCGGATTTCCTATATACTTCCTAATACCTCTATTTTAGCACATGCCTTCCCCGCCTCCCCGTTATATACTTCCGGTTATCGTTTTAGCACAATTTGCCGGCACCTCCCTATGGTTTGCAGGCAATGCAATCTTGCCGGACTTACAATCCGACTTGGGTCTGGCTGCGGATGCAGTAGGAGCAGTAACCTCGGCAGTGCAGCTTGGTTTTATACTGGGCACACTGCTTTTTGCCTTCCTCTCTATTGCGGACCGGTTTTCGCCTTCGCGCGTATTTTGGGTGTGTGCATGGCTCGGTGCTTTGGCCAATCTGGGTGTCTTTTTGGCACAGGGGCAATCTTTATTGCTACTGTTTAGGTTTCTGGTTGGCTTCTTTTTGGCCGGTATCTACCCGGTAGGGATGAAAATAGCCAGTGATTGGTATGCCGGTAAATTAGGAACTGCCTTGGGGTGGCTGGTAGGAGCCTTGGTGTTGGGTACCGCCTTCCCACATGGTCTTCGGGGGCTTACGTCGGGCATCTCCTGGCAGGGCGTGGTGGTAGGCACTTCTCTGGTAGCTGCCGTTGGGGGCATAGCCGTGGGCATTGGTGTAGGCGATGGCCCCAATCGTAAGGCTGCGGCGCAATTTAACCCACGGGTGTTGTTGACCATGTTCCGGGAGAAGAAATTCAGAGCTGCGGCTTTCGGATACTTCGGACATATGTGGGAGCTATATACCTTTTGGGCCTTTGTACCTTGGTTGCTCATGCCTCTGGTTTCCAGTAGTACATCGCTCTCGGTGGCCTGCTTTGCCATCATTGCGCTGGGCAGCCTGGGGTGTATCGGTGGGGGCTATGGTGCCT
>DMST01000488.1 GCA_003454975.1 Cytophagales bacterium
TCGCACTCAGTACCGCGTTGTTGCCACTCTGTAGCGGCGCGTGGAAATGCGGCACAAAGCGCTGGCTTTGGCTCACCACCTCAATAATCTCGTTGCTGAGCAGGTTGGGCTCTATACTGCTGATGCGTAGGCGTTCGATGCCCTCTACCTCATCCAGGGCCCGTACCAGGTCTGAAAAGCGCTCCTGGCGCTTACCGTCGATGATCCCAAAGTCACCCGTGTTCACACCTGTGATCACGATCTCCTTGATGCCCTTCATGGCAATTTCCTCCGCCGACTTCACAATGTTGGCGATACTATCGCTACGGCTTTTGCCCCGCGCTAGCGGAATGGTACAAAACGTACAGTGGTAGTTGCAGCCGTCTTGCACCTTGAGGAAGGTACGCGTACGGTCGTTGAGTGAGTACGAGGTATGGTATTGCTTGGCCGCATCAATCTCCGAGGCCAGCACCTTGGCGTCTTGCTCCTTGCTAAAATCATCGATGAGGTCCAGCAAGCGGAATTTCTCCGCAGCGCCCAATACCACGTCTACCCCCGGGATCTCGCTGATCTCCTTCGGCTTCAGCTGAGCGTAGCAGCCCATGATAGCCACGTAGGCGTTAGGGGCTAATGCCTGCGCCTCACGCACCACCTTGCGGCATTTCTTGTCCGCATTGTCGGTTACCGAACAGGTGTTAATCACGTAGATATCCGCCCCTTCCGAAAAGTCCACGCGCTGGTAGCCCTTGCTCTCAAATTGCCGAGCAATGGTGGAGGTTTCGGAGAAGTTGAGCTTGCAGCCCAAAGTATAAAACGCCACTTTCTTCATCGGGCGGCAAAGGTACGGCTTTTCCCGAAGTCAAAAAACGGATTCATCGAAGGAAAAGAACTGGCGATGTGGGAGTTATGGTTTTTAGTTATGAGTTATGAATTGGAAGAGTGTTCAATGGTTTGTTATTAGTTGGGCTATTCAGAAGAGAGCAATATAATTCCCTATCACGCATCAACTCATTCGTTTCCACGCTTGTACTCCGAAACCTACGCGGTGCGGATTCAGTGAAGGAGTATTATCGAGACATTCAACCCACATCCTTTTTTCATTTAAACATCTCCACACCTTCACATTGCCACATGGTGATATTATCGAATTAGCAAATTCCCCCATTAGCTCATCTATACTTCTTATTTTTCGGCATGCTACGCAATAACCCAACACTCACCATCGCCCTAGCGCTAACCATTTTGGTAGAACTCACCCTGATGACACTCCTCTACCAGGAAGTGGGAGATGCTCGCCTAGGCGTACAAGCCCTGCGGCTATTGGCCCAAGGGGTGGTATTGGGCATGATGTACAACCGGCGAGCGCGCTTTCTCACCATCCTCATTGTCTTCTACCACTTCTTTGTATTTGCTCAGCAGTTTTATAGTCCCCATACAAACTATGGTATTGTAAGGGGGCTTATGGCCTTCCACTTGATTGCGGGCTTCCTGATCTACCAACGCTCTTGGCTGGACACCGTGGTTTTTAAGGTGAAAAAAAAATAAAGCCTTATCCTGTAACCTACACCATCCCTTTTTATGGGAATCCATGAAGTAGTCTTTATCGGATCCTTGCTAACCGCATTCATTTCTGGGTGGGTCTACTATTGGCGTGATCAGCAGCTGAAGAAATTATCGAAGGATTTTGGCATGAAGTTTTCCGAACAGGAAACCATACCCTCTCCGCGGAAACTCCTCCCACCGTATTATTTAGGTAGGTACGGTGAGGCAGATAAAATCAACAATATATTTCAGGGCGAAGGAGAGGATACCGGTACCTGGATTTTCGATTTTGATTATACCATCAAAGTGGAAAAAGAGGATGATGAACATTCCCCTACACAAACCGCCGTTCTGTTCCATACACCTAGTGGTCTACCTTCTTTTATTATGATTCCCCGTCGTGGCATGGATAACTGGGACCTACCGGAAAACCAACCGACCATTCTCTACAAGGAGCATCCCGGATTTACGAGTAACTACCACCTACAGGGGGAAAACGGGAAGGCCGTAAGAGCAATATTCACCAAAGAATTGAGAAACTTCTTCGCGAAAAACTACTCCTGGTGCGTAGAAGCACGCCCCGAGGGTATGATCATATTCATAAGTGGGTTCAGGGTCAGTGCTCGCCAAATCCAATCCCATTTGCACACTGCTCTTTTCATAAAAGATCAATTGGTAAAGGCGGCCCAAGCAGATAGTCTTGCTTGAAAAGCATCTGGTTTCTGATGGCTCGCCTCATCAAACATTACCGAAGAATTATCCTTACCTTTTGCCTAATCCTACTTCATTATGGCAGCCATCGACTCACCCAAAATCATCCCCTTTCTTTGGTTTGACCAACAAGCCCAGGAAGCGGCCGAATTTTACTGCTCTTTATTCAAGAATTCCCGGATCATTTCTCAGTCCAATCAGCTGGTAGAATTTGAACTGGACGGGCTGCGCCTCACAGGCCTGAACGGTGGCCCAGAATTCACCTTTACGGAGGCAGTATCATTAATGATCGTATGTGAGGACCAAGCCGAGGTAGATCATTTCTGGAATGCCTTTACCACCGGAGGCGGAGAGGAAGGCCGCTGCGGTTGGTGCAAGGACCGATTTGGCCTGAGCTGGCAGGTAGTCCCCTTGCGGTTCCAAGAAATGATGGGCTCCGGCAATGCGGACCAAATTATGGCCGTAACCGAGGCCATGATGAAGATGAATAAATTCATCGTTGCCGATTTGGAAGTTGCTTTTGCCGAATAATCTCCCTCCTCCTTTCCAGATTCTTTCACCACCAATCAGCCTTCGAAAAACTCAATTAAACATCTGATAATGAGTAGATTACCTTTTATACATGGAGTAAAGCAGCGGGCTACAGGCTCTACGGTGCGCTACTAAGACTACGCTAGCCACAGCCGAATGGGCTGAGTGATGGATTACCAACTGCTAACTTTTAGGTCCTCCACCTGTTATATGGCTATCAGTCAATTCCTGAGGCCTGGGGGAGTGCATTTTTTGCCCTGAAGGGGAGTAGATCTCGGGAGATTCATGCCAATCACGCTTTTTAACCTACGTGCCCTATGAAAGGATTCCTTACGCTACTATTGGTACTCACCTACCCGAGTGTATTACCGCCCAAGTCCCAACCTACTGTACCGGAAATGGCCTTTGTGGGGGAAGCCAGGGCCCGCATCCAGCAAATGATAATGGAGGAGGACATTGTAGGGCTCGCCGTTTCGGTGAGTGTAGACGACCAGTTGGTATGGTCCGAAGGATTTGGCTACCGTGACCTGAACCGCCAGCATCCGATTGATCCTAGCGAAACCTACTTCCGCATAGCTAGCCTGTCTAAACCCATTACCGCTACCTTGCTGGGTAAGCTATAGGAAGAAGAACTGATCAACATTGACGCCAGTGTGTACGAATACGTGCCTGGGTTCCCGAAAAAAGAATACGATTTCACGCTGCGGCACCTGGCTAGTCACCGCTCGGGAATCCGGCATTACCGGAGATGGGAACAAGAAAACACACGACCCAAGTCCATGGAAGAAGGGCTGGCTAAGTTTCAAAACAACAAGCTCCGTTTTGAGCCGGGCACGGACTATCTGTACAGTTCCTACGGATACAATCTGTTGGGTATTGCCATGGAAAAAGCCACTCAGCGCTCTTTTGAAGAGCTACTGACCACCTACGTAACCAGGCCGCTAGGCATGGAGCACACCCTACCGGACCCGGCTGAGTATGAGGCCCTGGAGACCTCCGGTTTTTTCATTTACAAGGGAGGCCAGGCTCGGGAAGCTAAGTCTGTTGACCTGCGCTTGAAGCTACCCAGCGGGGGCATGCTATCTACCTCCGAAGACCTGGTACGCCTGGGCAACGCCTACACCTACCAGCGTATACTGGCCCC
>DMST01000152.1:0-770 GCA_003454975.1 Cytophagales bacterium
CCATCCCTATCTTTCGTGAAACGCCCGACGGCCGGTTGCAGTCCAGCAACCAGGTGGAACTGGCCCGGGCCATCGAGTACGTGCTGCTAGACCAGGAGAAGCACGGCGGCCACTACCTGATCAACATCAGCGGGGGCGAACGATCGCACGATGGCGAGCCGCTTCCCTTGCTGAAGAAGGCCCTGCAAAAATGCCACCAACGGGGCATCCTCATTGTGGCAGCGGCGGGCAACAATGGCTGCGCTTGCTTGCATGTACCGGCCGCCGACGATACGGTGCTGGCGGTGGGTGCGCTAGACCCCCAAGGCAACCCCATGGAGTTTAGCAACTGGGGGGAGGCCTACCGCCAAAACGGCATTATGGCGCCCGGTTCGGGCATTGTGGGTGCGCTGGACGGCTCCAGCCAGTCTGTAGCCCGGCAGGGCACTAGCTTTGCCACCCCGCTGGTTACCGGGGCCCTGGCGTTGCTCAAAGCCCGCTTCCCGCAGCTACCCTTTGCACAGCTCAAGGAGGCCCTGCTGGCTACCGCCGTGCCTTGCTCTACGGAGCAGCAACAAACCGACGAACAGTACTGCCAGCGGTTGCTGCGTGGCCGCATACAGCTGGCCCGTGCTGTCCAGTGGCTGCAGCAGTCTACCCAGGAAGGCCTCCCTTCCACTCCTCCCTCGCAAATCAAACCTTTAATCCATACGACTATGAATGAAATAGCAAGCGAAGTGCTGGCCTCAGAAGCTCCGGCGCCCGCCCCCTCTGTAGAAATGAGCGAAGCT
>DMST01000152.1:823-3416 GCA_003454975.1 Cytophagales bacterium
CCGCCGCCGGGGTGCAAGCCGCCGAAGTAGCGCAGGCTACGGTGCAGACGGCAGAGGCTGTGGCCCCTGCAGAAGTAGCCCCTGTGGCGGCTCCTGCGGTAGCTGCTAGTCCGGCACCGGTAGCCGCTGCATCTGTGGTGGCGTCGGGTGCGGTATCCCCTAGTGCCGTAGACCCTTCTTGCGGTTGCAACAGCGACGGCCAGCAGTTGGTGTATGCTTTGGGCTCATTGGGTATTGACTTTGGTACTGACGCTGTACTGGACTCCTTCAAATTCTACATGAAGGCCATGGACATTCAGGATAAGGACGGAAACGTGGTGGAATACCCGAATCCCAATGATCCGTATCAGCTCCTGAAGTACCTGGAAGCCAATCCCTTTGATGCCTCGCGGGTGATCTGGACCATGAACCACGACAATACCCCCATCTACGCCATCAAACCTTCCAATGCGTTTGAAGTAGAAATCTACAAGACCCTGTGTGAGTTCTTGGATCCGGGCCAGGACGAAGCGCCCAAAAAGACCACTAAGGGGGCCAAAGCCGAGGAGAAGAAAGCTGTCACCAAAGAAGAGTCTGTGCACATCGATATGATCTCCGTTCCCGGAGTTATCGACGGCCAGATAAAACTCCTCTCGGGCCAGGTGATCCCCGTCATCCGTCCGCATCTGCGGGCCATGTACAACTGGCGCACGCTCGATCTGGTACGGGATACCGTGGAGATCATCGATAACGACGGCATTGACGAAAACGACGGAAAGTGGCGGGAAGGTATTTCAGCCCGAATCCTCAACTTCGTTAACCGCATCTACTTCGAGCTGCAAAACCTGGGGGTAAGCTCTGGCGACCGTGCTCTGAATTACGCAGCCACCAACATCTTCAATGTGGGCGACAAAATCAGCCTGGAGCTAAGCGGAGGCTACGTGCTTAAGAGCATTTCAGTAGCTAAGAGCTCTATTTGCCGTCCCAACTCGGACTGCCAGGACGTAATCATTTCCTTTTTCAATCCTATGAATCGGCAAAAGTATGCCCCCAAGGTGTGGCGCTTTACCATCGATGTGAGCAAGGAAATTCCGGTAGCCATCGGCGAGCCTCGCTCTTGGTACATTTTCGGCTAAGCCCCGGCTGGCCCTACCTGGGCATGCTCCGGCATGCCCCCCTCTCTGTTGATCTCAAGTCGAGATGTTAATACATGTTAACCTTTTAAACACAAACAAAATGCAAAACGCAAAAAACAACCGTATGCCCGTACAAGGTAAAGGTGTACAACGAGTAAACGCTGGTTCTATGGAAGCTGGAGTAGAGGCTTCATTTGGCTGGGGTGATCTCGGTCGCATTGGTATCAATGCATTGAAAGGCGGATTAAGCGCACTTTAAGCCAATCGTTAGACCGGGGGAATACTCCCGGTCTTTTTTTCCAAACTAAGACCAATACAACATGAATAAGCCATCGCACCGCCCCGTACAGGGCAAGGGCGTGGAGCGGTCCAACCGAGGATCTGCTCACGGAGACGTAAACCCCTCCCTGCTCGGCGCCTTGCTGGGCGTAGGGGTGCCCCTCGCCGCCAAAGCCATCGGCAGCTTTTTTTAATGCCGATTTTCTGCCAGGGCTGCCCGCAGGCCTGGCTACTTTACCATCCCCTCACATAACAAAAACAACATGAAAGCTCAGAATTCCTCCCACATGCCGGTGCAAGGAAAAAGCATCCTCCGGAAACGGGCCTTGTCTTTCTTTCACCTGGATACCGAGCAGCAACGTAACGAGGCAGGCTACTGCATGAACCTGTTTCATTCGGGCCAGAGCAGCCAGTGCCTCAGTGCAAAAGCCCTTTGGTAGTCCTTAGCTCCGGGTAGGCAAGCTTGGTCAGAGCTTGCCACCGGTAGGTGGGCCACCCCAACCTTCCCAAATCAGATACCCTACACCTTACCCTACCGTTCACCCCTATACCCAGTTACCCTTCCTCAGGCTGGACGCAGAAACTACTACGTCGGGGATATCCAGCCACCCCAGGCCCTCCACTCGGAAGGAAGCTTACTCCCTCAGCGGCTGGGGCGCCACGGTATGGGTGGCCCCCCACAAGTTATTCCTTACTTCAGACAGATTTAGTCAGCAATTCAAATCGGCCATTCCTCCAGGGAGTGGCTGTTTTTTACCGATAAAGACTGATGAATATGCTTCTGTATTCACATTCCACAAAAGTCGCTAGCATCTGTTCGTGTTCTTTAGCCCTATAGCAAGGTGACCGTCAAACCGCATCCAATCTACCGCCTCGGTCTATTCTCCCGTACCTATAATTCATTACTTTAGGGAGTGCCAAAATCCGTTCATTCCGCCCAATGAGTGCTCAGCGCCGGGTAGCCCAACACTACAATCGCGACGCCCTTACCTACGGCGACTCGGTAGAAGCGGTCAATTGGTCGAGCCGGGAGAACCAAGCCCTACGGTTTGCGCAATTTCTCCCGTTTCTGCCTTCGCAGGAGCCTTTTTCCATCAACGATGTAGGCTGCGGGGTAGGGGACTTCCTGCCTTACCTACAGCAGGCGTGCCCGCAAGAATTCCGCTACACGGGCTACGACCTATCTGCGGAGATGATCC
>DMST01000152.1:3463-3606 GCA_003454975.1 Cytophagales bacterium
CTGCGGAGATGATCACCCTGGCCAGCCGGAAATATGACCATCAGCCAGACGTTTCCTTTCAACTCCTGTCTTCCGTAGGGGAGCTTGGCGTGGCCGAATATTCCATCGCTAGCGGCACCTTCAACCGACGAAGACGCCTACCC
>DMST01000152.1:3685-4875 GCA_003454975.1 Cytophagales bacterium
GCTTGGCGGCCATGGCCCGCACCAGCCGGGTAGGGTTTGGTTTCAACTTCTTGTCCGATAAGCAAAAGCCCCGGGGCTACAACGGCCTGCTGTACCTGAACCCCGCGGAGGTCATTCGGCAGGGCAAAAAGGCCTTCGGTAGCAAGTGCGAGGTGCTAAACCGCTACCACGAGACCGATGTCACCCTGTGGTGGTATCGGTAGGGTAGAAATCGTTACTCCTCTCCCAGGCACTCGAAAACCTGCTCATAAAAGCTATTAAAATCGAAATCCGGTTGGTTGCCACTCATTACGGTCACCACCAGATCCATGGAGGGCACAATCAGAATGCGCTGCCCGCCAAACCCTTGTTCGTAGAAAGCATCCGTGGGCACAGAAGGCATTCGCCAGGGATTCTCATTGATCCAGATCTGGGCCCCGTATTTGCCATCAGACGCCGGTGCGGCAGAGGTGCTGTAGTCCGTCCAGTCTTCCGTAAAAATCTGCTTGCCCAGCCAGTTGCCCCGGTACAGGTACAGCAAGCCGAAGCGGGTCCCGTCTCGGGCTGTGGCCCAGCAGTACGAAGACAGCACGTGGTTGCCCACATTGTCCATTTCTATCACCGCACTGTGCATGCCCAAGGGAGCAAAGAGCGAGTCGTACGGGAAGGCGAGGTAATCATCGAAGCTATCGAACTTGTTCCGCAGGATGCCGGACAGGATATTGGACGTGCCCGAAGAGTAATACCAGTGTTCACCCGGGGGGTGTTCGGCCTCCGCCAAACAAGAGTATTTCACGTGATCTTTCTCCATAAAGATCATCCGGGTGGCGTTCGTTAGGGAGCTGTAGCTCTCCGTCCAATCCAGCCCTGCGCTCATCTGTAGCAAATGGCTCACGGTGATGTCCTTGCGGTCATCCTCCTGCCATTGGGGAATGTCCGGTGTGGCCTCAATGTCGATGGCGCCATTCTTATCCATAATGCCGAAGAGGGCATTGCCCACCGACTTGGTCATGGACCAGCCCAGGATCCGGGCATCTTGGTCGATGCCCTCCTGATAATCTTCTGCCAGCAAATAATCCTGGTAGGCCACTACCGCCGCCAGTACCCCCTCATTCTCTTGCAGGGTGGTTTCCAGCACCGTCCGTAGCTTGGCTACGTCTATGTGCCCGGGGATAGAATCGCGCAGCTTATCGCCTTGGGGCCACACCGCA
>DMST01000152.1:4903-5939 GCA_003454975.1 Cytophagales bacterium
GCATCCGCCGCCGGGGACTGCGAGGCGGCTAGCGGTTTTTGCTCCGGGAAGTCCGGTTCGCCCCGCACACACCCACAGGAATTCCCATTTTCATAATAGCTAAAGGTTTGCTTGGCCAGGCCAAACAAGGTAGCCGTTACCTTCTTGTCCTCTTGGTCTACATCGTACTTCACCAAACGGACAAAATCCAGATCGAGGATGTTATCAAGGTTCTCCTGCGAAAAATCCGTCAGGAAGGTGGCCGAGCACACGTACTTGGCCGTGTAGCCCGTGGCTACCAGCACATTGGGTTTGCCAACCGTAATCCACAGCGTAACAATGGCCGCAAGCACGACGGCGATGATGATCAGTCCTCTTCTTTTCATGGATAGGAATAGGGTTCGTAGTTCCGAATTTTGTGAATGGGCAATATAGGCCATAAAATAACGACTCATAAGGCCGCAGGCAAATGGGATGGCTCGGCCCGTCGATTCTCCGGCAGAATTTGGGCGGATGAGAGGTGCCTGGGAATGCTTTCACCCTGCACCGTTGGCCCCTGTAAATGGGGTGTTTTTCGGTATGGCCACGAGGAGTGCCTCATTGCCTCCTTAACTGAGCGCTAAGCATAGGGAAAAGATAACCGCATAGGAAAGGAACGGGTAGTAATGACGGAGGAGTTATTTACCGAAAGATAAGGTGATTTGCGGAGCCTGCTATCGGCGGCCAAACTTGGCCGGACTTTTCTAGGGACTCGGTTCCCCCAATAGCCCCGAGGGTGTCGGGGCTATCTTATCAGGATCAGCGGAGACTACACTGTGATCGTTAATTGTTCAACGATCCAGGTACCCGCACCAGGGTCCGCAATGATTCGGTACGCACCACCCGGGTTGATCGTTTGAACAATCGCTTGATTATGATCACGAACGTTCCATAGCCCAGTAGAAGTGGTAACCACACAGATAACCGCACTTCGGCCCGGTACCTCATCCGCAGGGTCCGTCAGGTATAGCGAATTGTTTACCGTGGAGGAGAGTACCAGAAATCCCGGCTTTTTGGG
>DMST01000152.1:5972-11291 GCA_003454975.1 Cytophagales bacterium
GGGGCGTTGACCGTCCCACCAGATCGCTTGGTCCGAAGTGATCCGAGTAATTTCCCCGTAGCCCGCTCGGGCAGCTACCGTTACGCCTACTTCGGCACCAGCATACAAGTCCTTCGATTTGTCATATACCTCGATAGTACTACTATCAAAACCTGAAGCTCGCAGATCGGTCAGGGTAGGAAGCGGGGGCAGACGAAGTGGATCAGTAGAAGGAGGTATGGGAGGGAGAGCTTCCGCTTCAAACATGAAAATGGGCCCATTGGTAATAAATTTGGCGTTTTCCCAAGCAATGAAGGACACATGTTTGACTTCCCCTACCGGAGCAAACTCGTTATCGGCAGACTGTCTTACCCGAACAAAAGTGGAAAATGGACGCCGCACTTTCATCTCCTGAATGGTGTACATGCCCACATCTGTGAGGTCTATGATGGGATCCTTCGTGTAGCCATAAAATACAGTTATCGTCTCATTCTCATTTTCAGGGTCAGGTTCCTGTACGGCATAGGCTAGCGAGAAATACCCGCGGTACATGAATAGGTTGGCGTTTTTATTGGTCATCACCAGGCTTGAACCGTAACTCCGTTCCCAAAAACAGTTAGATAAGGTTAAATCAACCTCACCGGTAAACACAAGGTTATCGGATTCGGATCCCTGAAAAGCCGTGCTTTCAAAAACCATGGGATGAAAATGGTTTAAATAATTAATGGGGGAAGGTTCATTCAATACTTGCAAATGGAAATGATCAATTTGATCATCCGATACATTATTATGAAAACCTTCAATGACGGAGTCAGAAACACTAAATGTTCCTCCACCCTGGGTAGACCCCACCAATAAACCGATCGATCCTGCTTCGGGAATGAAATTTGAATTCCATGGGTTTCTTGCCGTAATGGAAATCAGCCTTCGCACCACCCCAAACCAGGAACTGGTAAACCGAACTCCCGATCCTTTGGTGGAGGTTACTCGCACACTCACATTCTCGATCAGACTGCTGGCGCCGGTTTCGATGTATATACCGTACCCACTTTCCGAAATATGTTCTACCGTAAAATCCTTGAGGGTAAATAGCTGGTACTTGTATTTATCCCCGATCAAAGTCGGGTTTCCTTGTCCGTCCAATACGATATTCCCGTTACTGTCTACTTGGTAATTGGGTTGGATGACGGAGCAAAAAAGGCTGTGCGACTCCGTATTCGTGAATCTAAATACCGTTCCGTATGTGAATTTTGCATCTCGGGTATCGGTCACCCCGGTACAACCTTCGCCAATGATTCCTATTCTGCCTTCTCTATTTGGGTTGAAATTATTGGCGTACCCGGTAGGAGGCGTATCTCCATAATTTAGCGCCTTGGCATTGTCGAAGAGATAAATAGGACCCTTCACTGAGTATACCCCCGCTCGTGCATGCACAAACTCCTCTTGTGACCAAGAGACATAATCGATCGCCTCTTGAATCGATTCGGCATTCAGGACATCGTTTCGGCCCTCCTCAACCTCGAAATATTCAATGTACACCTGGGTGTCATCCCGTAGCCAGTACCAATCGGTCAGTGGGTTTTGAGCGTCCGGACCCGTGATCTTCACCTTCATCCCCCTTACTGAAGTGACCGCATGATGGATTTCGTGCACCAAATGGCCAATACCACCGTAGTGGGGGTGGGTTAAAAGTACAGCGTCCCCATCCGAGTACAGGGAGGCGTCGAGCGTCATTAAATCAGTGTAATCTGATCGTTCAATCATGAGAATTTTAATTTGAATTGAGAATAATGGTAAAGTCTAAAAACGTTGACTTACTTCTGGTGTACTGGTTTTTGGTGCCTTTGGTAACAGCTGCTCTGCTACTTGTGACGAATGAATGATTGCGCCATAGCCTATGTCTGGGATGCAGGTAGGATTGGAGACTCCTATCCTTAGAGAAAAGGTCTCTTTGAGTAGACCGGGATCGGCCCAAAGAAGAACTTTGATTTTATAGTAAATCCGCTTATCCTGATACTTTCTTCCCAACCCTGCAGGTAGGGGAGGCTACCTACATTTTATAGGTTTCCCTGCTACCGGACCGTAATCTTACCCTCCGAAACCTAACCTGCCGTGCCGACATGCACTACGACCCAAAACAGCAGGCCCTTGCCTTCCGCTCCATCAGTGTTCGCCAGCAACACCCCATGGACGATAGCCCTTCCCTAACCTATGCGGTCCCTCATGCAATAGCCCAGCCCAAGCTGTCCCCCGAGGCAAATACCCCCGTAAGTTCCTGCCCCAATCCATCATCCTCGCTAGGGCCAAATAGTATCAGCAAAATTGTTGAGAAGCCATACAAACCCGTGCATTCAGTAGATCCAGAGCTAGACCAACTCACCATCTTGCGATTGGAAGAGAAGATTCAGCGTTACGGCATCCCTCAGTTTTACACAAATGAAGGGAAAGTTCCCCCCGCCCTTTTCCCCGAGCTCACCATTTCATTGGCAGAAACATTTGGTAAAGAATAGCTCCAGGTGAGTCAACCTCTCATGGGTTCATGATCTAGGATACAGTCTCAATAGCATACCTTCCCATTACACCCTTAACACAACCTGTCCCATTATCGTGATCCCTCTGTTGAAAGCATTCTGCTTTCAACACCTTGGCAAACCCAAGCTTCCAGCTTGAATAATATTCCAATACCGCAGCCTTTTTTAACCGGAGGGCATAGAGGTTTCTCCGTGCTCATCAAGCCATTGTCTAAGTCCCCTCCCACGCGCACATATCGAGTTCACCCCAGCTCGGTTGGAAGCTCTTTCTAAGTGGAACAGGATTTGATCGGACATGATAAACTGCTGCTAGGCCTACTAAAAGTGGAACCGAGTTACCTTTGCCATTCGCAGACACGAAAACAACTTTCACCTCAGTAACAATAAGCTCTTGACGTAACTCCCGAAGGGACGTAAATGACCAAACCCAACCGTATTTTGTATCTTTGAGTATGGCACCTCCGGCAATTTACTTTCAAGACCACTACACCTATGCAGATTACGCATCTTGGCCCGAGGAGGAACGCTGGGAACTGATTCATGGAGTGGCTTACAACATGACACCCGCTCCCAACACCCGACATCAGCGGATCTCCGGGAATCTGTATCTGGCCATCGCCAGCTTTCTGAAAGGGAATTCCTGCGATGTTTTCTCGGCTCCCTTTGACGTCCGCCTACCCCAAAAAGGACAAACGGCGGAGGAGACCGATACCGTGGTGCAGCCCGATATCTCAGTGTTCTGTGACCCTTCCAAGCTTGACGGAAAAGGAGGGATTGGTGCACCAGACTGGGTCATCGAGATTCTTTCCCCCAGCACTGCAAAAAAAGACCTCAACCTCAAAACCCTCCTTTACCAAGCCCATGGAGTAAAGGAGTACTGGATTGTAGACCCCGAACTAGACCAACTCACCGTCTTGCGTCTGGAAGAGAAGATTCAGCGATACGGAATCCCTCAACTTTACTCTGGTGAAGGGCAGGTCTCTCCTAACCAGTTCCCCAAGCTCACCATTTCCTTAGCGGAAATATTTGGAAAAGAGTAGCTCCGGTTGATTGAATCTCTCATCGGTTTATTATCTAGGGTCCAATCCCAATAGCATACCGTCCCATTACCCTCTTAACACAACCTGTCCCATTCTCGTGATCCCCCTGTTGAAAACATCCTGCTTTCAACGCCCTGGCCAACCCAAGCTTCCAGCTTGAATAATACTCCTATTCCAATGCCGCAGCCTTTTTAACCAACGCGCATATATCGAGTTCACCCTAGCTCAGCTTAAAGCCCTTTTTTAATGGGACAGGTTGTAAGCGGGCACCATAACTACTATTTTTAAGTTATTCCCATAAAGCAGTCCTATGTCCACACAAGAGCAGGTACTCAAACAGATGGCTCTACTACCTGAAGCAGCCCAGCACCAAGTATTGGAGTTTGTACAAGCACTACTTGGGCAGCAAGAGGGTAAAGAAGAGCTACCTCAAGAAGCATTGGATGCCATTGACAAAGGTCTAAAGCAAGCCCAAAATGGCGAGCTCACCCTTCATGCGGAGGTGCGCAAGCGCTATAGGGCTGGAAATAGGGTGATGGATCAAGCAGAATATGGCCCCAAGCTCAATGAAGTGCTAGCTCACCGCGTGGCCAGTCTCGAAGCCAATCCCCATTTGGCTCGGCCTGCCGAAGAGGTAGAAGCCGAAATCAAGGCTCGTTACGGCTGGGAGTAATAGCTCCATGTTACCCTAAGCCTACCAAAGAACGTCCCGCCTACATCTACATGACATCTTTATTCTTTATCTTGCGTTGGCTATTAAAAGGAAATCATCATGGCAGAAGCACGTAAACTTCAAGAGGTAAGGGATTCCGACTATGACGAGGTAATGCAGGAATTACTGGACCAACGTGCTAAGCATCTGAAAGAAAACCCTGAGCAACGAATTACTGCTGATCAGTTTAAAGCAGAGTTGTTAGCCAAGTACCCCAAGAAATGACGGGTTATTCCGTTTTCGTTTCTCCTCATGCCCGATTGGATGTGATAGACGCCGTAGAGTGGTATGAAGAGCAACAAGTTGGGCTAGGAAGTGATTTTGCAGAAGCCTATTCCCAAATCCAAGACCGAATTCAATCAAATCCACACCAGTTCCCAAGATTTGGACGTCAATACTACCGTGCGCTTTTTTCACGATTTCCCTACGCGGTCTATTTTCAGATCGTTCATGAAGAGCAACTAATCGATATCTTGGCGGTGAAACACCAACACCGTTCGCCTCGACACATCCTTTGGAGCCTGCGTAGGAACAGAGGCTAGTTAATCGACGAGCATACGAGCTAACCTAGAGGCCTAGTTCTTCCAAATTAAGTTAGAGCCCCATTAGCACATTGTCAAATTGCCACATTACCGCATTTTGCCTGAAGATACTCGACGGGTAGAAATCATCTCATCGCCTCACCAGCTCATCAACTCATCTCCAAAGCTTCATCGAAGAAAAACCCGCCTTCATCCCCAAACCACTCTCATTCATCGCCAGGGTCGATTCTGCCACTGGTTGAGCAGGTGATGATGTAGTGGGGTGTATGGGTCGTAGAGGTTTTGATGTAGTGCCCCGGAGGCCAAGATGTAGTCTGCAATGCAGGACGAAACGGATTTCGTACGCACCTTGCTACCACGATTTTTTACTGACTTCGAAAACCTAAAGACTACAATATGAAAGCCATGCGTATCCTCCTGGCGGGGGTGGCTTTGCTTACCCTCCTGCCTTTGACGGCTACCGCCCAGATCGTATCTGCGGGCAGCGGTAGCTACACCACCCCCTCTCCCGAACC
>DMST01000439.1:0-4547 GCA_003454975.1 Cytophagales bacterium
GTAGAGCTAAGCCAGCGGCACCTGCTTCACCTCACAGGCACCTCCAAGGAGCGGTATCAGTATGTCATGGAGAACAACCCGGGGCTACTTGAGCGGCTTCCCCTCCACCTCATCGCCTCCATGATTGGCATTACCCCTACGCAGCTCAGCCGTATTCGGAGTAAGTAAGCTCACTTACCCTACTACTGTTTTACCAAAGGGGTACGGTACAAATTTGTAGAGGTACTCAACTGGAGGACATACATCCCAGGAGGCAGGAATCCTAGCTGCCATTGAATAGGTGCCGTACTAGTACGCTGGGTTTGACGAAGCGTATTCCCCGCCATATCCATCAGTATCAATCGCTCCCACGCAGCGGTAAGCTTGATGTTTAGGGTCTCCGATACCGGATTAGGATATATCTGCCAAGGCGCGGCTTCCGCTCCCAGGCTCGTGACACTGGGCATATAGTACAAAATTAGGGTATTGGAAGCTACATTAGGTCGCCCTACCCCATCTTCTACTACCCCGGCGGGGAGCTGGATTCTAAAACTACCCAAACGCTCAGGGTTGACCATTAACTGAAAAGTAGAATCGTCTAAGACGCTGAGTTCGGAGAGCACAAGGTTATCCACCACAAAATCATCCAATTCGGGGGTGGCAATGGCCTCCGAGGCATGCAGGGTGATCTGGAAGGTATCTTCCCTTACCGTATCCACAAAGTCCGTTTGCAATTCCACGGTAGGTGGAAATAAGTCTACCGGCACACGGAAGGTGTTGCTTACTTCATTGACATTTCCTGCAGCATCCCGAAAAGCATTGGCAAGGACCGTGACCAGTACTTCCCCATCCCCTTTGGAAATCAATTGCAATACGTAGGTGGAATCATTGAAACCCGTTAGTCGTCTAACGGAAGCGTTACTGAGGGCAATAACCTCCTCACCGGTAAAGTCAACCGACTCAGAGATATCCAAATTCACAGAGACTATTAGTGCGTCAACTGGATCGGGCAGCTCACCACTGAGTAGCACCACTGGAGCGGTATAGTCCGCCGTGAGCATGAGGGTATTGCTTGCTACATTTTTATTCCCTGCAGCATCTTGCACTGACTCAGCAATCAAGGTCAAAGCTACCCAGCCATCGCCATTAGGGGTCACTACTACGGTGAAAGTAGAATCATCTACACTACTCAATTCCGAGACAGTAGCATTAGTGAGGGCAAAATCGTCCAAATGTGGAACGGTGACCACCTCTGAGAAATCCAGGGTGGCGGTAAAAAAAGCGGCGTTCGTAGGATCGGCTTCTTCCGTGCTTAGCACCACGTTGGGGACAGTAGTATCAGTAGGCGCTGTAGGATCGTCCAAGGACTGGCCTACGAAAAACCGACCAACCAGGTCGCTGGCAACTACATCCTGATTGGCACCCCCTTGGGTGCCACCCGGCCAGGTATGGTTACCCCCTACTAGTGTATAAAGGACCACCTCGGTATCGGCGTCACAGTGCGTGTACTGGGTTCGCACCGGATAAGATCCGTCGGCGGCATTAACATCCACGAGGGTATCCACCACCGGATCATCGGTGCAGGCCATGGTACCCGTCCAGAAGTCAATCACCTCGGGCACCGAGGCATAGTCATTATTGCCCTCGTAAGGAACAATCGCATCGTCAGTGCCATGGAACACCAATACCGAGAGGTCTTCATCGGCACTAAGGTCACAAAAGTTTTCTATGAGTAAGGGACTGATAGCTCCTGCCACACTTGCCACCATCGTCACTCGGTTATCATAGTCATAGGAATTTTGAAACCGATTATTAAAGGCACATGCCATCGCATAACAGAAAAAGGCGCCGTTTGACAGCCCCGTAGCGTAGATTCCTGCCGGTTCTGTATTGTAGCGTTGCTGCAGTAGCGTTGCTAACGTATCCACAAACCCAAAATCATCTACACCACTAACTCCACTCTGGTTGAAACTCGTACCCTCAGCATTAGGATAGCAAACAATAAGGTTTTGCTCATTGGCCACCTCGTTGAACCGTGTGAAGTTGATTTGCTGCTCGGCGCTGGACCCTCGCGCATGAAAATTGAATACCAAAGGCAAGGTCATACCTTCAGCATAACCTTCGGGAACAAAGAGCGAATACGTACGGTCCAAGCCATCGTATTGTAGGGTATCTTGAATCAGTTTCTGGGCGTGAGTAGTGGTAGACGCTAAGGCTAGCCATCCCAAAATCGATAAACATCTCTTCATCTCGGTAGGTATTGTGGTGGTGGGGAAATAAAATACCCCCTCAGCGGTGTTAAATTTAGTATTAACCGGGGATATCAGACTTTTGATTTTAGAAACTATCAGTTACTAAATTCGGCCGTTGCGATCGTATTGTAAGGAAAAATCGCCAAGCTTCTATAGTCGCATCCACATCCTTGTCAGTACCCGGTTCCCCAAACCAATCGTGTTCTCCACTAATTACCTTAAAATACTCTACCACCGTTTCGTCCTGTCCATTCCCATGCAGATAGTTTTCCACACTAAGGACAATATCGGGCACTCTATCTGGTAGGGTGCTGACTTGAGGGCTACACGCTGTCTGATTACGATCTATCCAGAAAGTAATTGCATCCTCTGCGATTTCATACTTCACATTGCGGTCTTCGGTGCCATGCAACTGTAATATGGAGATGGCCATACTGGTGGCCGCACTGGCCGACTATTTCCCCCTACTCGACAGCAATTTGACCCTCAATATTATCGTTCGGGAACACATGGCCGACCGGGCTGTAGAGCTAAGCCAGCGGCACCTGCTTCACCTCACAGGCACCTCCAAGGAGCGGTATCAGTATGTCATGGAGAACAATCCTAGGCTACATGAGCGGCTTCCCCTCCACCTCATCGCCTCTATGATCGGCATTACCCCTACGCAGCTCAGCCGTATTCGGGGGCAGAGGTAATACCGCCCATTTCTCAACATTTGTAAAAGGAGGTTGGCATGCACTTAGGTACATTGCATGACCATTCTCTTGGATGAAAAAAAGGGGGGTCTCCTTCACAATAATTGATCACGATGAAGCAACGACGCACACTTATCAATTGGGCCACTTGGGCGCTACTTTTTCTCCTGTTCTCTTGGTGGCACGGGGCTTTCGAAGGTCCTTTGTCCGAGGCAGAGATTAACCACTACGTAGCACGGTATCAGGCACTCCATCCTGATAGAGATGCTGCCTATCTTCGGGAGTTTCTCCAGCGAGATTCCGGCGGACCGGTGGTCATGCTGAATGCCATCAAACTCTATGATACCCCGCTACCCATCAAGGGTGAGCCTACCGGTAGCAGCAGCGAGGAGGTGCTGAACACCTACAGCCAATACGTGATCAAATACCTGATCCGAAAGGGTAGCTATCCTCTGTTTGTAGGGGAAGCCCTCTACCGTTCGGTAGAACACTGGGGCATCGAAAATGCCGAAGACTGGACGAGCGGCGGCCTGATCCGGTACCGCAGCTTGCGCACCATGATGGAGATGTCTACCAACCCGGAGTTTGCCAAGTTTCATGACTACAAAGTGTCGGCCATTGAAAAAACCATGGCTTACCCCACACAAGCCCGGGTACAGCTAGGAGGCCTCAGTAGTCTGGTATTTTTCATTTTTCTCTCTCTGGCCCTGGGTGTTCAGCTACTCATCAACCGTAAAAGATAACGTCGGGGGTGCCTTGCATTGTTTCGGGCCTCCTGGCTCCACCATTGCCCAACCGGCAAGCACTCCTGCCGGTCACGGCTATCACAAAAGTCTAAACAGGCGGGTGGCACATTTCACATCCCACCTTTACATAGTAACTTCGGGCAAATTTGGTCGGACGTATGCGCGAGGATTACCTATCAGGAGAAGACGAAAACTACACCCCCAGCGAGAAGGACATTGACCGTGCCCTGCGGCCGTTGTCGTTCGAGGATTTCAGCGGGCAAAAGAAGGTAACCGACAACCTGAAAATATTTGTGCAAGCAGCCCGCCTGCGCAACGAGCCGCTGGACCACGTGCTGCTGCACGGCCCCCCCGGACTGGGTAAGACTACGCTCTCGCACATCATTTCTAACGAGCTGGGTACCAACATCAAGATTACCTCGGGGCCGGTGCTAGACAAACCGGGCGATCTGGCCGGGCTGCTCACCAATTTGGAAGACCACGATGTGCTCTTTATTGATGAGATTCACCGGCTCAATCCCGTAGTGGAGGAATACCTGTACTCGGCCATGGAGGACTACCGCATCGACATCATGCTGGATACCGGACCTAATGCCCGCACGGTGCAAATCTCGCTCAATCCGTTTACGCTTATTGGGGCCACCACGCGCTCGGGTTTGCTTACCTCACCGCTACGGGCCCGCTTCGGCATCAACAGCCGATTGGAGTACTACGACGCCAAAACGCTCACGGGTATCGTGATGCGCTCTTCGGACATACTGAATACCCCCATCGACGACCCGGCGGCTTATGAGATTGCCCGCCGCAGCCGCGGCACGCCCCGGATTGCCAACAACCTGCTACGCCGTACGCGCGACTTCGCACAGATCAAGGGC
>DMST01000439.1:4588-4876 GCA_003454975.1 Cytophagales bacterium
CCATCACGCAGGAAATTGCCCGCATAGCGCTGGATGCGCTAGATGTAGATGAGCACGGCCTGGACGAAATGGACAACCGGATTCTGCAAACGATCATCGAGAAATTCAAGGGTGGTCCGGTAGGGCTCACCACCATTGCTACGGCGGTGGGTGAAGAAGCGGAAACCATCGAGGAAGTGTACGAGCCCTTTCCGATCCAGGAGGGGTATCTGATGCGCACACCGCGGGGTCGCCAAGCGACCGAGCAAGCCTACCGCCACCTGGGCATCATCCCGCCCACCCGCACGG
>DMST01000153.1:0-10847 GCA_003454975.1 Cytophagales bacterium
AAGAGCGGGGCTAAGAGCTCGGACTGCCTTGCCACGGAAGGTTCTGCCACTCCGAAACCGGAACCACCATAGCCCGGTCTATCAACCGCAATGAGGCGAGTACGTCGGGTGATGGTAGTATCCTTCAGGTAGCGCATCCAGCTGGTGAGCGAGCTAGGCGCCCCGTGTATGAGTAAAGTAGTAGGCAAGGTATCTGCCCCAATGGAAAGGTAACGAATGGTGCGTTCTCCTACTTGGTATCGGTGCACCGTAGGCTGGAGGGGATGATCAGCAAATCGCTCGAGCAGGGATTCGTCCGAAGCCGCAGCGTTCCACCTGCGGTACCGGTCACAACCGGATAGCAGTAACCCCAAGCAAAGTATCCCAATCGTCCATTTCCAATCCATACCTATTACAACCCTAAAAATGAAAAATGGGTTACTGCCTTCTGGCTTTATAAATGGCCCAACGCAGTTTCCAGCCAATAAACAAATCGGTACCCAAAATAACGGAGGTCACCTGCCCTTTCGGGTTTACTACCATATGGGTGGGGTATACTCCTACGTGCATATCATTTTGAATGAATCGTTTGGCATCGGGAACTACCCGGTAGCGGTACTTTTTCCACTCCCGAAACATCCGGGTACGGGTATCCGGATCGAAGCTGAAGGCGAGGAAGTTGACACCCCTAGGATGGTAGCGATTGTATAGACCGTTGAGTTGATTAGTCTCTTCACGGCAAGGAGGGCAGCCGGTAAAGAAAAACCGAATGACGGTAACTTCATTTTCCAGTGCCCCGTGGGTGATGGGATTACCGTCTTGGTCGAGCATGGCGAATTCCGGAAAGGCAGTTCCCTCCCACTCTTCGGCCCGCTCCTGAAACCACGCTACCTGTTCAGCCTGTTGCGCCCAAGCAGCGGGGCAAAGAATAAGGCCGAGAAGGCCAATGATCAGTCCAAGTTTACGCATACGCTAGGGAAACGCGATGCGGGCACTTTCAGTATTCGAGAACGCAAAAAATCGATGGAATGAGACCAGGCTAGCGCTTGAGCAGCTTAACCTCTATTTCCCGGCCCTTTCCCTGTGCCATAGACAAAATACTAACGACCCAGCTGAGGAATTTGGAGGAGGAAGGATTTGTTCACCGGGAGGGGTATCCTGTGGTATCACCCAAGGTGGAATATTCTATGACAGGGAAAGGGAAAACCTGCATCCCCATCATAGAAACCATCCGGAACTATGGCATCTTTCTGATGGAGGATGCGGGGATTTCGGAGGAGTAGCTTTGTGAGGACCAGCGAACAAAAGCCCGACGTTAGGCCGGGCTGATCGTTGTATTAGTCTTTTTGAAAGAATGGAATGGCCAAATCAGCCACTGCCTTGGGGTTTTGTAAGGGAATCCAGTGGTTGGCTCCCTCTATTTTAGCGTATTCATAAGGAGCATTCATATACTTGGGTGTATCCTTCTTGATGTGCTTCTCCTTCAGGAACTTATCCCCGTCACTCCAGATACCCAATACAGGGATGTCACACTTTGGCCACTTTTTCACAAAGGCATCAATCACATTGCTGCGGTACCAATTCATGCCTGAAGTGGTCCTACCCGGGCGCTTCATATCGGCTACGTAGCTATCCATCTCCTCAGGAAAGTTGAGGAACTTACGAGCGAATCGGTAATCCTTACGGGACCAGCTCCATTCGGCAAATCCTTTGAAATGGAAGTACACCATATACCAAGAAGTAAGTAGCTGTGCCGGCCCCGCAAAGGCAAAGGCGGTGATGTGCCCTACCGAAAGGGCTACGTACTTCTTGAAACGGTCTGGGTAAGCCAGTGCCATCGACCAGCCTAGAGCCGCTCCCCAGTCATGCCCCATCAGGTACGCAGGTTCATTGATCCCCAAGGCATCCAATACCTTGATACAGTCATCGCCCGTTTTGGCCAGCTTGTAATTCTTGAGTCCTTTGGGGATATCGGTCTCGCCAAACCCACGCAGGTCGGGGGCAATTACTTGATAGCCTGCCTCCACCAATAGTGGCGTCAGTTTTCTCCACATCCTGTGAGAGTCGGGGTATCCGTGCAACAGCATGACCGGGGTTCCTTCACCAGTTACGTGTACCGCATAATTGAGACCGTTGATGTTGAGTTTTTGTAATTCGCTCATAGCATAAGTAAGGGTTGAAAGTAGAGGGGAAAGTTCCACCAATTTGTACAATTCCACAAACAGAAGAACGGCTTGGCGCTAGCCATTTCAGGATATGCTACCCAAGATGTACTTTTGAGGCTATGGAGGATATCTTTCTTACTGAGGCACGTTTGGATGCTCAGGCTTGTACGGAGGCAGTAACTACCGATGCTTCTGGCGGTATTGTGTTATTTGTAGGCACCGTGCGCAATGCCACCAAGGGCAAAACGGTACAGTACCTGGACTTTGAGGCCTATGCCCCAATGGCTATTTCAGAAATGCGGAAGATTGCCGATCAGGCCACCAAACAGTGGTCCCTCCATCATGTGGTGATCCATCACCGCACGGGCAAGGTGCCCATCGGTGAAGAAGCCGTAGTCATTGCCTGCTCTTCTGCTCATCGCAAAGAGGCCTTTGCTGCTTGCCAATTTGCCATCGATACCCTGAAAGAAACGGTTCCTATCTGGAAGAAAGAGGTATTCGAAGACGGGGAAGTTTGGGTATCAGCGCACCCCTAAGACCAACCTATTAATGAGCACTGGTAGGACTGATGTACTTTAGCCATCAGGGCAAAGAAAAAAGTCAGGAATTCTTGAATCCTGACCTTTTCGGTGTGGCTGCTATTTAACCGAAGGGCTATTTCTCCACTCACCTTCTTCGGTGTCTTGTGTAGATTTGTTAGGTAACCTAGGAGAACAATTCCTTTTCCTAGCAAGGATGCTCTCCTGTGTATTTCTAAGTACCCAATGGACCACAAGAGTCACACATAAAAAGAAGTAAAATCACTATTTCACGATAAAGAATTTCAATCCAGCTCCTCATCCCTGCGGGTTTCCCTGCTCCTTTTGGTTTCGTTGCCCTTCATCCTAATCCCTTGGTATAATCTTAAAGGGCTGGGTATCTTCCGCCATTAAGCAACGAAACACGACTATGTTCCTACGAACCACCCTTTTGGGCTTGGCGCTATTGGTTTTGGGCACCGCTACCACCGAAGCCCAACGGCGCAGAAACAACAATACGCCCCCTCCCGCTCCTGCTTTTGATGAGGAGGCAGTGGACGCCCTCAGCTGGCGCAACGTAGGCCCCCACCGTGGTGGCCGCTCTACAGCAGCTTCTGGGTTTCCGGATAACCCCTATGAATATTTGATGGGATCTACTGGCGGTGGTGTTTGGCGCACCACCAATGCAGGCGAAACCTGGACCAATATCTCAGATGGCTTTTTCAATACCGGTTCTGTAGGAGCCATCGCCATTTCTTCGGCAGACCCCAATGTAATCTACGTGGGTATGGGTGAGGCTCCTGTGCGGGGAGTGATGACTTCCCACGGAGACGGAGTATACAAATCTACTGACCGTGGCCGCACCTGGACCCATGTGGGATTGGAAGGCGTGCGGCAAATCTCCAAGATCCGGATTCACCCGACCAATCCTGACATAGCTTGGGTAGGTGGCCAGGGTAGCCCCTATGGCTTAACAGACCAACGCGGGGTATACAAAACCACCGACGGTGGCACTAACTGGCGCAAAGTATTATACGTAAATGACAAAGCTGGTGTGAGTGACTTAAGTCTCGACGCTACCAATCCACGGATATTGTATGCGGCTTTCTGGGAGCATCAACGCTTGCCCTGGAAAGTAGTTTCCGGAGGCGAGGGATCAGGTATCTGGAAGTCAGAAGATGGCGGAGAGACCTGGAATGAGCTAACCGAAGGGCTGCCTGACTTGATGGGTAAAATTGGGGTAACGGCCGCTCCTGCCCAATCGGGCCGGGTTTGGGCCATCGTAGAAGCGGAGAAGGGTGGCTTGTACAAGTCTGATGACTATGGCGAGACCTGGAGCCGCGTAAACGGTGACCGGGTGCTGCAGGCACGCTCATGGTATTATATGCATGTGTTTGCTCACCCTACGGAAGCCAATACCGTCTTTGTTCTTAACGCACCCGTGCTACGCTCTACGGACGGTGGTCGTACGTTTCAGGGGGTGCCCACCCCCCACGGTGATAACCATGACTTATGGATAAATCCAGAGCATCCTAATTGGATGATCAATGCCAATGATGGGGGCGCTAACATCACCTACAACAACGGCATGACCTGGAGCCGGCAAAGCAGCCAGCCCACGGCCCAGTTTTACCGCATCAATGCCGATAACCAGTTCCCTTACCGCATCTACGGCGGTCAGCAAGACAACAGCTCGGTGAGCATTCCCAACCGAACCTTCTCAGGCGGTATTAGCAACGATGACTTTTATGCCGTTGGCGGCTGCGAGAGTGCCTGGCCTGCGTTTGACCGGGACAATCCGCGCTACGTGTATGCCGGCTGCTACCAGGGTATCATCTCCGAGTGGGATGAGGAAACCCGCACCCAACGCGACGTGATGGCCTACTATTTCCTGGGGCTAGGTGAGAATGCGGCAGATCTTAAATACCGCTTCAATTGGAATGCGCCCATTCTGGTGAGTGTGCACGATCCTTCAGTAATCTACCATGCAGGCAACCACGTGCTGAAGAGTACGAATCGTGGTGATGCCTGGGCAGAGGTAAGCCCAGACCTGACCAAGAATGACACCAGTCATATTGGGTACGGCGGTGGCCCCATCACTAGCGAAGGTGCTGGTGGCGAGGTGTACCACACCATTGCTTCCATGGCCGAGTCTACCCTAGACGCCCAAGAGCTATGGGTGGGCGCCGACGACGGCTTGGTGCACGTAACCCTAGACGGAGGAGCCAACTGGACTAACGTAACGCCTCCGGCTCTAAACGGTCAGGATGCCCTCATCAATAGTATTGAGGTATCGCCTACCACGGCAGGTACTGCTTACCTGGCAGTTACTCGGTACAAGTTCAACGATTTTACCCCGCATATTTTCAAGACTACTGACCACGGCAAAACCTGGCAGCGATTGGTAAATGGTATTGCCCCAGAGGCTCACGTGCGCGTAGTACGCGAGGATCCTGACCGCAAAGGATTACTTTATGCAGGTACCGAGACCGGCCTATATATTTCCTGGAATGGTGGTATGAATTGGCACCCTTTCCAACTCAATTTGCCTGTAGTACCTATCACCGACCTGATGGTGCACCAAGGAGACTTACTGGCCTCTACGCAAGGCCGAGCCTTTTGGGTATTGGATGACCTAACGGTACTACACCAATGGGACGAGGCCATGGCCAATGCGGAGGTAACCACTTTCCAACCCAACAACCCCTACCGGGTAGGCGGAGGCCGAAACGATGAAAGCCTAACCCAAGGCACGAACCCCGATAATGGCCTGGTGTTCTACTACAACCTGTCAGAAGGAGCCGCCGAAGCGGATTCGGTAGCCTTGCTGGTGGAAGTACTCGATGAGAACGGTACAGAGGTACTCCGTACTTTTTCGGCCGATGCAGACGAAGCGGCCAACCTGCTTACCCGTGAAGCGGGCATGCATAAGCTGGTTTGGAACTTCAGAGGCGATGACTATGACACGCCCCGTACTTTCCTATGGCAAGGCCAACAAGGGCCTTTGGTTACGCCTGGCAAATACCAAGTACGCTTGACTTACGGTGAAGAGGTAGTGAATGAATATGGCTTCGAAGTGATGGCCGATCCTAGGTTGGATATACCCATGAGGGCCTACCAGGATCAGGCCAATCTAATTGGGGAAATCCAAGGAACTTTGGAAGAAGTGTACGCAGCCGTGATGGATCTGCGGTCGGTACGTGAGCAGCTGAAGCAATTCAACGAACGGCTAGGGGCCGATACCACACAAGCGGAGCTTTCTGACCACGCTGATTCTCTGGTGCAGTACCTTAATGAGCTGGAAGGGGTACTGGTGCAAAACAAGCAAGAGACTTTCCAGGACGTGATCAATTTCCCCAATCAGTTGAATATCCACTTGATGGATTTGCAAAACACGCTGGACGGTGCTGTGCCCCCAGTTACGGGCGGTCAGCGGCAACGTTGGGCTGATTTACAGTCAGAATGGGCTGATTACCAGGAACAACTCACGGTATTTTGGGAGGAAATGCTTCCTAATTTCAACCAAGAAATGCAAAAAGCGACCGTCCCTTACATCGCTCCCGCACCCCGAGATTAATCCACACCTCTCTTTTGGTCCCCCACGCGGTTTTTCTTATCCGGGTGGGGGATTTTATTTTAGGAGATTATTAGCCAATTATTTCCTAATGTTTTCTTGATTATATGCAAATCAGCTAAAAAAGGGCCCTTCTCAGGATAGATAATATTAGAAAAACACCATAAATAGGTACGTACTCCCAGAAAATTTTCATCCGAAAAACCTTACGTTTCACCTAAAGGTGTTGAAATCAACCCACTTTGGTTCCAGCCGTATTGTATCTTAGTAGCATGAAACTTCGCACATATTTTTTTGGCGAAGAAACAATCGCTCATCATGAAAAAGTCGGTACTCTATACGCTCGGAATAATTACATTGATCGGGTTCAGCCAATGCAATTCTAGTGAGGATTCAACATTGGTACTCAATCTGACCGATTCAGAATTTGCCTCAAATTCAGTACAGGGAGTATACGTGACCATCACAGGGATGGATTACAAAGTGGCAGGTGAAGATTGGCAACCGGTGCCCAATTTTTCTCCAGTTAGTGGTGTAAACCTAGCCGAACTCTCCAACGGTAATTCCCTGATGTTAAGTGAGTTTACTGCCATTTCTGGTCGTTATGACGCCCTCCGGTTTGAGATAGACGCCCCGGAACAAGGAGATAATATACGAGGAGAGCCCGCCTCTTTCATTGAATTGAATGGCGGAACAACCCAGCCGTTGTATGTACGCCCTGGTAGCAGCTTAGTCTTCGAAGCCGACGGCTCTTTCACTGTACCTATCGGCGAGACTACAGAGGTTATTGCTGAGTTTGGTACCCCCCGTGGTATATCACTAGATGTAACCGGAACGGAATATATTTTAGAACCACAAATCAGGGTTGTAGATGCAAATAAGTCTGGGAATCTTCAGGCTACCTTGAGCAACTTCTCTGGCACTGGCAGTCACACGATGGCCTATGCTTTCCCTTCCGGGAATACCGTAAGTCCAATTAGTGCTGATAACACGAACCCCTTCACAACGGCATTGACTTGGGATCGGGTAGAGGGTGACTCCTTTACACTCAGTGCCCTTCCTGTAGGAAACTATGATATTTACCTCGTCGATTTTGACACCGAGGGTAATGCGCTGACTCAGCGAGGCGAAATCCAAGCCTTGTTTATTGACTCGGGTACTACCACTACGGTAACCATCGACGGTAACAACTTATAATAATATTATTTTAGCTTGATTGACATATGAAACCCTCAGGGCCCTGCCTTGGGGGTTTATTTTTTTACCCTCTCCCCTTCTGGAACTCGACAAACTTAGCGATCAATTCGTGGCTCAAAAGAGCTTCTCGGGTGTTGTATTCCCGGCCCAGTTCTTTTTCGTTCAATACCGAATGTAGGTAACTGTGGCAGAGCTGGCAAACATCAATACCCCGCGTCTGCATTTCTTGCCGCGTGAAGCGCTTCTTAAACCACTTGTTAGAATGGTTCTTTTTAGGAATCAAATGATGGTAGGTTAAAGGTCTATCCAATCCACAAAGAGCACATCCTTCCCCTACTTCCTCCCGCTCTGCCATTAGTCTAACCCGTAAATGGCTTTCACCACCTCCGCATATTTTGACCCCAATAATCGCTGTCCCTCGCTATCAATGTGAAAGAAATCGCCAATATGGGTTAGCCCCTCAGAATCTACCCCATACAAAAATGCATCTCGCTGTACTGTAGCGTTCATGAGGTCATTAAGGCGATTAAACTGGGTAGGTGATGTGGTAAACAAAGGAAGATCACCGGTGAGAATGGGCAAGTTTTCACGCCCACACAGTTCCCGGAACTGTTCTATCAACATCGGGAATTCTATTTCGTAAGAATCAAAATTTTCCTGAAGTGCATCGGACTCTCCTTGGTACCAAAGTATGCCCTGAATGCTTCCCCGCTCTTGGGCAAGCTTCACCTTGTCAGAGAAGTTCGTCAACAAGGAATAATTTTTATGCTCCACATCATTTAGCCACATATTTACCGTAGTGCCGCCAATAGCGGTGGGAACCAGCAAAATGGTATCCTCTGGCGGTAAATGCTCCAGTAGCGCCTTTGCGAATGGCAAACCGGGGCCTAATGCGTTTTTGCCAGGCTCGTAATTATGCAGGGGATTCTGAGCGAGGCCGATTTTGCCGCTCCTACGCATGGAAAGAATCCGAGGATTGGTTTCCAGGTCCTCCTCTTCTATTTCAGCACGTCCTGCCATATTGGATTGCCCAGCCAGGATGAATACCCAGGTTTTAGGCTCCGCTGAAGCATCGTTGTCTACGATGTCAAACCTCAACTCTGTAGTACCAATAGCCGTAATCCCCGCAGGAAGTTGCTGGGTATCCAAGGTGATTAGCACAGTTTCATTGCCTTCCTGAGCCAGATCATCAGAAACCTCAACAGATAAATCCACAGAAAGAGCTCCAGGCGCAATCCTGGCTACCCCGTCCAGAAAGGAGTAATCCGTACCGTTTTGTGCGGTACCGCCTACCAAGTAAGGAATCAAAATATCCGCCTCCGTGTCGTTGGCCTTCTCTAGGCTTATCTTGAAGGCACCATCTGAGCCACCTTCCGCGGCTGTGGATTCCAAAGCTTCAAGGCTAACGGTGCTCGTAAATTCATTGTCGACGATAGTCACCGTGGCCGAGGTAACTGAACCTCCCATTACCCTATTCGGCAGCCGATCGGTATCCAAGGTTACGACCACCGTCTCGTCACTTTCTACCTCTGTATCATCAATAACGGCTATCAGGACGGTGACTGAGGATGCTTCTATGGAAATAGTAGCCAACCCCGAAAGTCTAGAATAATCAGAACCAGCGGTGGCAGAACCTGAAACCTGATAAGGGATCAACAAGGACTCGCCAGAATAATTGGTAGTATCTAGCTGAAAGGTAAAGGTACCGTTGGCACCACCCTCTGAAGCCGTAGGTTCTGAAGCCAGTATGGAAATCGTGGCAGAAAACAGGTCCACTTCTTCTTCCGACTTCTGATCATTATCCGATAGTACCAATGTGGCCGAGCCTGAACCCGCCAAGGCCATATGGTCCGGCAAATTCTGTTCGTCCAGAGTCAAGGTTATAGTTTCAGGGGCCTCCGTCTCCTCATCATCCGAAGAGACTATTGTGAAGGAAGTAACGGCCTCACCCGATTGGAAAACTATACTGCTGGGTACCGGGGTGAAATCCACTTCGGCCGTGGCCGAGCCAGAAACATTGAGGGGGATTACTAGCGGAGTCTCGCCCGAAAAGGGAGTCTCTAATGAAAAAGAAACTGCAATTTCTTCGCCTTCTACAATAGTATCTTGGGCCACCGACGCCGATAATAGGTTGATATCCGGTTCCTCAGGGTCATTATCCTCAATTACTACCGTATCGGACAAGGCAGATTGCACCAAAGTAACTCCCAGCGGCAGGCCTTCATCTTCTAAGGTAATAATGACCGTTTCCGGGTTTTCTATCTGTTGATCGTTGAGGACAATCACCGGAATGGAGCCAGAACTCTGCTGAGGAGCAATCTGGATAGCTGCGGGCAGGGTTTCATAATCTACTCCTGCCTGGGCCGTTCCGCTCACTTGGTAGGGCACCGATATGGTATCGCCGGTGGAGTTGAGTAAGCTAAACAGGACGGTAAACTCTCCCATCTCGCCCTCTTCCCATACTGGGGACTGGGTAGCGGACACGGTCACCGAAGCCTGAAAGGTGTCCACCGGGTAACATCCGGCCAAGGCCAGTGTGCCGATAAGCCATACTCCGAAAGTAGCCAGTGATCTTAGCTTTACCTCAACAACGTTCATTGGATTCGAAGATAGGGTTTTGTTCCATTCTAAATCTAACGATAACCCCGGCTTAGCCTGGTACATTTTAGCTTAATCCGGCAGGATCATCGATAATTTGGCGGAGATTTCGTATTCTCCATCCTCTTTTTCCTGACATGGTTATGCGACTATACTTTCACTGCTTACTCGCACTTTCGTTTGCCCTAATTCAATACCAAAATAGCTACGCCCAGCGTCCCCGGGAACTTGGCATCCGCATTGGCGTGATGCAGCCAGGATCACAAAACGCCATCACGGATGTACCTGGAACGACGGTAGGCCACCATACCTTGCACCAAGGCACCCAGGTGCATACCGGGGTCACGGTTTTATTTCCCCATACCGGCAACCTGTATCAGGAGAAAGTACCAGTTGCCATCTACATTGGCAATGGCTATGGCAAACTGATGGGCATTAGCCAGGTACAAGAGTTGGGCACACTGGAAACCCCCATTGTGCTCACCAATACCATTAGCGTGCCAACGGCGGCCAACGGACTGATTTCCTACACCTTAGACCTGCCGGGTAACGAGCAGGTACGTTCGGTAAATGCAGTGGTGGGTGAAACCAACGACGGGTACCTCAACGATATTCGGGCGCGGCACATCACGGAGGAGCACGTACTGCAAGCCATGGCAGCGGCACAACCGGGGCCAGTTGCCGAAGGTAATGTGGGGGCCGGAGCAGGCACGGTGGCCTTTGGCTTCAAAGGAGGCATTGGTACGGCATCGCGGGTATTGCCAGAAAGCCTGGGCGGCTTTACCGTAGGCGTGCTGGTACAAACCAACTTTGGAG
>DMST01000153.1:10923-11086 GCA_003454975.1 Cytophagales bacterium
GGGTACCCGTGGGGGAAGCCCTGGGCAAATACCCTTACCAAAAGGCCATACTGGAACAAGCCGACGGTTCCTGTATGATGGTGGTCTTTACCGATGCACCGCTAGACGCACGTAACCTGGAGCGGGTAGCCAAGCGGGCCTTTATGGGGCTGGCTCGCACGGG
>DMST01000154.1:0-1230 GCA_003454975.1 Cytophagales bacterium
TGGTAGGCGTGGGGATCTGGCAGGGCAAAAAGCTGATAGAGGGCATAGAGAGTAAACTCAAGGCCTTCAACCATGACCGGCCAGGAAATAAGGGATATGCTACCGAAATGGCCTCGGTGTTTGTGGCCGCTTTCAACCCCAACTGGTTTGGGTGGGGTACGGACGAAAAGGCGGTCTTTGAACTGGCTCAGCAAATGTACGACCGGGGCATTGGCATAGCAGATATTGACAAAGCCTATAGCGGTGATTTCGTAAAGGACCTGGAATCAGAACTGGACCCTGATGAATTGCAGCGTTTTCACCGTATTCGGCGCGGAGAAGAAATTTACACCACAGCGCAGGCGTAGTCCCGTGTTTGTTCTCACTCATTTAAGATATGCCGCATGAAAAAAGAGATAGCCGTAGGAATAGGAGTCACGCTGGCAGTGCTTGTTGGCGGCGGCGTGGTATTGGCTCGAAATAAGAAGAAAGGAGATGCGCTCATTCTGGCTACTGGAGAAGAGCCCCCCAAGCTATTGCCACCTCCAAAGAAGGAGGGCGACACTCCCCAGCCAACCCCAGTGCCCAGGCCAGATCCGGTACACGTGATCATCAAGGACGGCAACGGAGACGGACTTTACCGGGAGGCCAGTGAAACCAAGCATTGGAATACTTGGTACGGGCGCGGCAAACTGATTTCGCTTAGCAAGAATCAATATGCTGGTTGGCAAACCGGAAGGGAGACTACCCACATGATGGAGCTGCAAGGAGTCTTGCGTGGAGCCCGCCATACCTGGTGGGTGCATAAAGACAGCGTGGACACCATTAGGGGCAATGATGCGCTGAAAAACCATTTCGCTAAAACTCCTGCAAACCTGGGGATTAATCACGAAAAGAATCAGGATGCCCTGTTAGCAGCCCTCAACCGATGACCTATGCTTTACCGATATCGCATACCATCAATAGCACAGGCTTGGGAGGGAATAGGGTTTCCTTTCACGATGCCTACCGCAAGGTGCAGAAGTTTGAGGGGGGCTATGTACACGATCCTACGGACCGTGGTGGGGAAACCTACCGTGGCATTGCGCGGCGCTACCATCCTGGCTGGACGGGCTGGCCTATCATCGACCGGATCAAGCGCCAACACGGCACCCCCCGCACGAACGCCTTTCTGGAAAAATATGCGCCTGAGCTGGACGGCCTTACGGAAGCCTTCTACCGGCAGTGGTGGCGCGACAAAAAGGCCGACCG
>DMST01000154.1:1286-1556 GCA_003454975.1 Cytophagales bacterium
GGCTGCACGACCAGCGCGTGGCCGAAGTCTACTATGACTTTAGCATTCTGGCGGAACGGTCCGGGGTACGGCAATTCAAGCGCACGCTGCGTACGCTGGGGCACAAACACCTGGACGATACGGGCACTCCCATCCAAGCCATGGTGGATGCGGCCAATAAGACGAACCCCGTCAAGCTGGTCAACCGCTTTGTGGAGGCCCGGCTGGTGCACCACCAACAAGACGTAGCGAGAAATCCTGCGCAAAAGAAATTTATGGACAACTGGACAA
>DMST01000154.1:1612-2349 GCA_003454975.1 Cytophagales bacterium
GGACAAAACGCGCGCTCAAGTACCGGGTAGGGGGCAACTCCCGCTGGCCGGTGTATGCACTAGGGGCGGGCGTGGTCATAGGACTAGGACTACTCACATGGCACTATCTAACACCATCGGAATCACGCAGTACGAATGGGGAATCCTCAAGCGGGAGCTGATTCGGGACTTTTGCACCCTGCTAGGGGGGGTAGGGGGTAATCGGCTCGGGAAAAACCTGGGCTTCGATGACCCGCTGGTGAGTACTCTGCTGGGCACCTTTGCCGGGCAGGCAGCGGGCCGGGTACTTACGTACGTAGTGCTCGACTACCCCGACCCCCATGCCGACCCCCGCCCGACTGATACCGGACTGGGCTCGACTGCCTTCGACCCCACGGCGACGTATCCCGATTTCCAATCGACTACCGTGCGAAGTACCCAGACTATGTGGGTAGCCGCCTCAAACTTAGGATAACTCATGCCTACCGATACCCAAACCCACTCCCGACACGCCTCCGATGGGCTGGCTCTGATCAACCGGTTTCTTGGTTGGGACGAACCGGGCTTGGCCGTGATGCGTGACCTGATAGAGGAATGGGTAGCGGAGGTGAAGGCCTACCTGGATGTACCTGCCACCGTGTACGTACCCTATGCCATCTACCTGGATAAGCTAGTACAGGCCACCGAAACGGCCCTGGCCAGCCGACCCAACCGGAAAGCCTGGTTCATCAAGGTGCAAGCGGATTTGATGCTGGCCG
>DMST01000154.1:2354-9560 GCA_003454975.1 Cytophagales bacterium
GGCCGGCCTGGAAGGGGTGCAAGCTGGCGGCATGTTTGGCGACGCACAAGCTTTGCTCTACCGCTTCCTGAAGCTGGAGGGCACCCAACCCAACGAAACGCAAGCGCAATACTTGCTCACCCACATCAAGGCCTGGCTGGCTCAGGTAGATTCGGTCTTGGCTATGATTCCATTAAAGAAAGAGGTAGCCGAGGCGGGCAAAGCCTTACAATCCTACGTGGACAATCCCGACCGTAACCTCCCTGTCAATGTAGAGAAGCTACTGTACTGGGCTACCGAGGTAGGCCTGGACGCCAAGGCCATCAACCTACACGGCTACTACGAACCCGTAGCCGTCACAGGAGGTATGGCTCCCGCCCAGGCCACCCAACCCCGGATTCCTTTGTCCCCGGTTGGGGCTACAGTACCCGCTACGAGTTCGCCCACCCCTGCCGGTAGTGGTGCAGGGTTGGCAGGGCCTCAACATCCTGAACATCAATCAACGAACGCTCAACAGCTCACAGGTAAACAAGTAAAAGAACTACAGTTCGCAGTTGTACCCGCACAGGACCGTATTAGCCCAGTGATTGGGGAATTCTGTTTTCCTACCAGCGTGTTGTGGATTGGTGGGGGTGGATCGGGTAAAACCGGAGGCATCATTGAGCACTGTAACGAGCTAGTGAGACTAGGATACCGGGTAGGATATGTTAGCCGAGAGCAATTTCGTTCTCCCACCTTCTCCAAATTATCCAGGCTTATTCCTATTTCGGATGAGATAGTAGTGGTTAAAAACATAGAAGATTTAGGAGACCTCAACCAATGGGATGTTATCGTGATCGACAGCAAAGACTCTGCGCAACTCACGGTTGAAGATTGGATTGCCATGCGGGATAAACACCCTAGGGTAACCTGGCACATTACTAGCCAAGCTACCAAAGGGAATGATTACCGTGGTGATGGCAGATGGCGAAATGAGGTAGATACCTTGGTATACGCAGAGAAAAGGATACTCAAGTCAGATGACCGTAAGAACCGCTGGGGGGGTATCGCAGTAGTCAATTTAGAAGATAAGCCCTTAGTGGAACGGGCTCATTTTTCACAAGCCTCATGAATCAGCACCAAACCAATCTCGCCATCGAAAACCTAATCCGTGAGAAGGACTTTAAAGGAGAAACCTACACGGGTAAAGATCTGGAATTCATCCGGCAGTATTCCGGCTCTGGAGGAAAGGTAGCCCAGGGTGCCGAAGGAAAAGGCATCCTCACCGAATACTACACCCCTGACTGGCTGGCCCGGGATATGTGGAAGCTGGCCGAGCACTACGGGTTTCCGGCTGACGGTACGGTACTGGAACCCGCCTGTGGTACGGGCAATCTGATTAAGCCTGCCCCGGACTACGCCAAGGTAACGGCCTTCGAAACCAATCCCGTCACCGCCCGAATTGTAGAGCTAATTTACCCTGGGGTCACCGTGCATACGGACTACTTCGAGTCGGCCTTTATGCAAAAGCCCAAGCTACGGTCTCGGATGCCTGGGGTAAGCACCTGGTTGCCCGATGCCCCTTTTGATTTGGTCATCGGCAATCCGCCCTATGGCAAGCACAGCTCCCGCTACTCAGGGTTTTTTAAGAAACCCAAATTCACCTTGGTGGAGCATTTCTTCTTGTACTACGGCTTGCAGCTCCTCAAACCCGGTGGCTTGCTGGTATTCCTCACCACCGCAGGTTGGATGCGCACGGGAGTAGCCTACCAGAAGGCCAAAGAAGAGGTGGCCAAGCTGGCCAGGCTGGAGAATGCCCTGCATCTCCCTCCCGTGATCGAGGCCACCAACGTACCCTTAGACCTTTTAATCTTTCGTCGTCATGAAAATTGAGCGCACCGAGTTTGACAAAGAATTGTGGGAAGAAATAACCCTTGCTACAGCCATTGCTGAGTTGGAAGCGGACGACTATTGGCAACCGGGTACTACAGAGATCCGGCTGGCAAATGGTGAGACCTTATACACGCCCACGCATCAATACCGCCAGGTAGGCGGGCTGAATGGCCTCGGTGCGCTACCGCAAAACGAGCTGGGCATGGAGATCGGGCGTATGCTCGATCATATTTTCGAAGCCTCCCACCCAGAGGTGTGGACTCAGCTTCAAGAGGACCGGGAGACCCTGGAGGATTCCTTGTACGCCCAGTGCATGGCGGAAGGCATCACGCCTGCCACGGCCATCAACCAGTTGGAACAAACCTTCAACGGCCTATGAAAACCACCCGGTCAAATGCCTGGCTCCGTGCCAGGGCTGACTATATACTGAGATCGGTGGTGGCACTCAAGCACCGTCTTAAGGAAGAGGAGGACCGAGCCGCCGACATGGAAATCCGCTACTTGCAATCCGGGGTCGTCCGCAAGGTGGAATCCTTAGGCCTGGCTGGTGAGGCAGGTATCGATGAGTTGCTGGCAGAAGGAAGCTATTCTGACGAACCACTCACGCAGGTGGAATGGCAAAGCCTGGACACCTGGTACGCGGCCCATCCCGAAAGGATAGCCGGTACGGTGAAAACTACCACTTCTCGCAGCTTCCCGGTCACTATTAAAGGTGCCCGGGCGGATGTAGAGGAGACCATAGAACGTATTTTATCCGAACCTAGCCCTGATACTCAACCTAACTCCCAAGCCCCTAACAAGATGGAAGCTACTACTCTGGATACCAACAAAAAGAAAACGGAGGCCCGCATAGCGAAGGCATCCCGTAAGCCAGCCCCCAAAGGCAAAGTGCTTTCCTTTGACGAAGTTGTCAAACGCTACAACAGTGGCCTGGAACGCGGAGCCATCGAGGCTTGGGTGTGGTATAAGCGTACGCTGGGTGTACCCATGACGGGTTGGGAAAAATACTTCCTGCCCGAAGGAGGGCAAAGAGAGGAGTTTTATCAGGCTACCCGTGAGGTGGTTATCCATGATACTACTTTTAGGCCCTTGTATACAGCCAAAAAGGAACAATTACTGGGAAGGCCTATTGCGGGAGAACTGCCCAATAAACCTCCTGGTTCAGACTTTGTGGGCTTTCGTGACGGTGAGAATGTAAAGGCTGTTACCTTATCCGCTGTTACTAAGCAAAGTGGCCCGTTTACTACAGACCCTGCCGCTCTGCACTCTCTCGTAATGGAGGGGCACCTGTTTTTCCGAAACGGAGAGTTGGTTCCCAAGCCCCTATTCACCTTTGGGAATATTTATGAACACGAGAGTCAACTATTGAAGGACCAAGACGCAATTAATGAAGCCTATGGGGCCGAAGTATTTACTCAACACCGTCAGATTCTGACCGAAAGTAAACCTGCAGCCCTCTCCATAATTGATCCTGATACTAGGCAAAGACCCGTAATTTCAGCCCACTCTGTGTTTTCCAAACTATTTGAGGTAGAAGAACTCAGGGAGGACACCGGCCTGGTGTTTGATGGTAAGTTGACCCTTTTGGAAGCTTTTGAGGCGTGGCTGTCCACTGTGGAAGATGAGGAGATCCAAGGGGCCACCACGAGTCAGGTAATCAAGCACTTTGTAAAACAGAAGTCAGTTGCCTACCGGGATATGTCCAAGCCCGCCAAGGAGTCTTTGAAGCAAGCGGTTCGGAACGAAGGAGAACGTTTGTTTACCAAATTTCTAACGGAAGCCATCACACACAGCGACCAAATAAAGTTAGACCTGGATTGGAATTCACGCTATAACGGCACCGCAAGCATTAGTTACACCCAAGTGCCTGTGGGCTTCAGAGCGTCTGCCAAGTTCAAAGGGTTTACTTTGGATATTCGGCCCCCTCAACGCGAAGGTATTGCCTATATGGATATGGTAGGTTCGGGCATTATCGCCTACGATGTAGGGGTGGGAAAAACCATGACCAGCATTGTCACCTTGGCTAATGCCTTGCAAAATGGGCAATGCAAACGGCCTCTAATTGTTGTACCCGACCCTACCTATCAGAAGTGGATTTGGGAACTGGTGGGTTATGAGAAAGATGGAAAGTTCGTGGAAGGGGTGCTTTCGCATACCGGAGTGACCATCAACGATTGGTACAACCTAAATAATGACATCCTTTCAAAGATCGACGCCGATAAACCAGTTCCAGAGAATTCTATTACCATCGTCACTTACCATGGCTTAATGAAAATCGGCTACTCATTGGATGAAGAGGGCCAAATGTTCAAGGAACTCTCAGATTTGCTTATGCAAGGTGATGAGGACGGTAAGCGAGATTCTGCCGTAATGCAGAGTAAATATGAGGAAGCGGTAGGTCTGGGGTCTAAGGATACGGTAGTTGATATCGATAAACTAGGGTTTGATTTCATGGTGATCGATGAGGCGCACCGGTGCAATCACATCTTTGATATGGTCCGTGCCCAAGAGGGCCAACGGTCTTTCAATACTACGGGCTCCACTTCCGCACGGGGACTGAAAGCCTTCTTTTTATGCAATTATATCCAACGGCGCTACGGTGGCAATGTCATGTTACTTACGGCTACCCCCTTTAATAACTCTCCGTTGGAAATTTTTTCCATGCTTTCTCTGTTAGCGCTCAATACGATGCGTGCTCAAGGCATTGCTAATATTAATGTGTTCTTCGACTTGTTCGTGCACGAAGAGGAAGAACTGGTAGTGAATGACCGGGAGCAGATTGTACCCAAGACGGTCATCAAGCGATTCAATAACCGCCTACTTATGCAGCGGCTACTCCACAACCATATCCTGTACAAAACAGGCGAAGAAGCGGGTGTAAAACGGCCATGCAAAATTGTACTTCCCAGGCTCAACGAGAAGAAAGGCGGGAGAATCATGCGTTTGCCACCTGATCAACAAAGGCTCACTTATCTCAAGATGACCGAGAAGCAACGTAGCCTGCAAAACCAGATTACCGAAATGGCTCAGAATGCCCAGCCCGATGACAGCGGGACCATCTTGCGGGCCATGGGTGCCAGTCTAGACAATGCCCTCTCCCCCTATTTAGTAAAAATGGGTGGACAATATGTATATGAAACCAGGGACTATAAGGAGCTAGTAAGCGAAAGCCCAAAGCTCAACTACGCATTACGGTGCATCAAGGAAGTAAAGGAATGGCATGAACAGCGGGGTGAAACACCCAGTGGCCAGGTACTTTACATGAACCGGGGCAAGGAAATCATTCCCATGGTGAAGGAATGGTTAATCAAAGAGGCGGGCTTTAAGGAAAGAGTAAAGTACGGGCGTCGTACCCTAAGTGAGGTAGAAGTAATAGCAGGTGGTATTAGCGGAGATAAAAAAGAAGCCATCAAAGAGGCCTTCAATGATGGTATTGTGAAGGTGATCATTGGTACGGCTACCATACGGGAAGGGATAGACCTCCAGAAACGGGGAACCGTACTGCACAATTGCTACCTGGACTGGAACCCCACGGACCTGGTACAGCTAGAGGGCCGGATCCACCGGCAGGGCAATCAATTTGCCTATGTGAGAGTGAACATCCCTTTGGTGCAAGACAGCATGGACGTTTTTATCTTCCAAAAGCTGGAAGAAAAAACTGCCCGGACGAATGATCTGTGGTATCGGGGAGACCGAGGTAATGTCATCGAGCTAGATGCCATGGACCCTGCCGAAGTGAAGATGGCACTCCTTACCAATGTGGAGGCTATGGCCAGGATGATACAAGGAGAGGAAAAGGCCAAGAAAGCCTATACCCTGGAAACCCTGAAATATGAGGTAAAGACCTTATCAGAAATCACCCAGCTACAAAATACCCTCAACTACCAGCGGGAACGGTTGGTTAGCAACATTAACGATTATGCAGGAAGGATTTTGGACCTTATGGAGGAAAAAGAGAAACCTACCAGCGGTCAACAGAAAATAAACGAAACGCTACAGGCGTTCGTCCGGGGCCCCAAAGCAGACGAAGATATTGATGCCACCATGAAGGTATTACGTAGGTACCGCGATTTTAATTATCTGCGCGATTATGATTTCCTGCCTTGGCGGAAGACAAAAGGCCAGTACCTGAAAGGCATGAAGAAAGTACCCAATGGGATGACGGTGGACCAAGCACGAGCTGAAAGGGTTGAAGAATATAACAAAGCCAAAGCTGAGTTAGACTTTATTCAATCAGATCGGCGGTTGAAAGAACTGATATCCCAAGCTAAGGAGGCCAAAGAAAAGCTTCAGATCGATGGAAAATCGATTTCCGAACGCGTCAAAGAATTCGCCAGTCTCAACTACCTCTTAGCCTTCAAATACGGAGCTAACCATCCCAACGGATGCGGTCTGCCCTCGGTAGAGGAAATCCCTGGCACCCGGGACGATGCCAAGCTTACACGTGAACAAAAAGTGAAGAAGATGAAAATGCAAAAACTAAAGCTCAAGTTATTACAAACCAAAATCGCCGCCTAAGTCATGCCTCAGATAAACCAGAACAACTACTTTGATCAGGTCAGCCCAGTATTGGCTACTTTGCCTGTGGCTATGAAGGAGGCCCATGCTTCGATTGCTGAGTTCACACAAAACGGAGCTGACTGGTCTGACTATGCCTTGGATCCTGAATTTTTTGATACACAGTTCAATCTACTTAGTACTGTTCTTGCAAAAAAGGCCTCAGATAAGCCCAGGACCCAATCGCCAAAAAAGAAGCCGGTTGCGGCAAAGACGGATCAACCCAAGTCCAAGCCTCCAAAAACCAATGCGACATCGGCGAAAGACAAACCTAAAACTCAGGAACCTGAACAGGTTCGGAGCGTTCCAGTGGGCTATACCCTTCTTAAGTCCTTCTCCGGATTTTTTGGCAAGAAGGTAGAATGCAAGCGGGTGCTCAACCTGTACCGCAGGATAGAAAAGCACCTGGTAGAAGACCGCATACCCGTGTACCGGGATGAGGTAGAGCGCGTACATACCTTGCTGATCCAGTACCTGGAGCCCCTCAAGAAGCAGGAATTCATTACCATTACCCCCGGCCCCAATAGTGAGCTGGTGGAGGATATCCAGCAGATACTAGAAAGCATGGAGGTATGGGATTCGATTCCGCTCCTCAAGCGGTTTATCGGCCTCAAGGGGGACCGCCCCCCCAAAGAGAAAGTTGAGCGCTTACTCAAAACCCTCTCCCGCAAGCTAGACAAAGGTCTTATCCATAAGGAAGATCCGTACCTGAACAAGCTGAAGGCCATCCGCAAACAGCTAGAAGAGTATTTGGGCGAGAAAGCGGCTCCTATTGCGGTGGATTCAGTAGGCCTTAAG
>DMST01000248.1:0-2706 GCA_003454975.1 Cytophagales bacterium
GCCTCCAACGTCTTTGTACGGGGGCTGCCCTCCGGCGGTCAGTACCAGTTTACCCCGTTGCAGGTAGACGGCCTTCCCGTGCTGAGTGCTTTTGGTCTTAACTCCTCGGCGCACGATGTGTACTTCCGCAACGACATCGGCATACAGAACCTGGAATTTGTGCGAGGGGGTGTTTCTACCCTGTTTGGCGCAGGCTCCGTAGCCGGTATTATCAACTACACCAGCGTTACAGGCAGTATCAATCCTGAAAACAAGGTAGTAATGGAATGGGCCAGTGGTGGCCGGGCCCGGACCGAATTCCTCTCGGCAGGACCCATCAACGAGCGCACCTTCTACGCCATTTCTGGCTTCTACCGCTACGACGCCGGACCTCTGGAAACGGGCTTGCGCACGGAGGGTGTGCAGATTCGTGGTAACCTGAAGCGGGTGGCCGAAGACGGTAACGGGACCTTCAAAATTTCGGGCCAGTACATCGACGACAACGTACAGTTCTATCTGCCCTATCCCTTGCAGAACAACAATGGAGAGTATTCCCGACCTGTAGGCAATGATGGTCAGGAGGTATTTACCATGCTGACCGGTGCAGCCACGGAGTTCTCCTTTGATACGCCCAACGGCGTCTTCGAAACGCCCATCGAGAATGGGGTGGCAACCAAGGGTGGCTACCTGATGCTGGACTTGCAGCGATCATTTGGTAACGACTGGTCACTCTCGGCCAAGGCCAAATATGCCAACTACGATCATCACTTCAATCTGTTTTTGGACGGTGACGGCACGCACAACGTGCCCGAAACCCAGGCGGACTACCTGACTGACCGTAATTTGCCAGGCGGGGACAGTGCTACCTTTGTGTACGTAGACAACGGTGAGGAGCTGGCAGATGGGGATTTGCTTTTCGAAAACCGGGTGCTGGATCGGCAAAGGCCTATGCGCGAAACGGTAGCGGAGATCAATCTGTCCAAAGAAATTGGGCGGCACAACATCACGGTAGGTACCTTCAACTCCTATACGCTGGCCGAGGACAACAACTGGATCTGGAACTACTTGGGAGACTTCAGCAACGCCCCCCGTATGGTGGGACTCAGCTATGTGGACCCTTCCACGGGCGAAGCCCTGAATTACTCCACGGGTGGTTTTATTCGCGGTGCCCAAACCAGTAACCGTCAGCATGCCATGCGCAAGTCGGCCTTTTACCTGGCCGATCAGTATGTGGGTGACAACTTTAGCCTGGATATTGGTGGTCGGTTTGAGACAGCCCGCGGCTACATTACCCGCGAAACCGGAGTGGGTACCAACACCTTCCAGAAGGGCGAGGTGAGCGCTTCTGATTTTACCATTGCCTTGGCCGCGCTATACAAGCTCAATAGTAACACCAACGTGTACCTGAATGCTTCTAGAGGATACTTCTTCCCCGAAATCCGCTCGGTGGCTTTCTCTAGCCCCGGAGTGACTCAGTCTTATGAAACAGAGAATATCCTGCAGGCCGAAGGGGGCGTGAAATACGGCGCTGGGAATCTCTCGGGTAACCTAGCCGCTTACTTTGTGGCTTTGCAAGACCGCCGTACGGTGGATTTTGTGAACGACGGCAGCGGCGGGGTAACCGAGTTGGTAGAATTCCAAAGCACGCGCACCGTGGGGGTAGAAGCCAATGTAAATTACTTCATTTTGCCAGTGCTGAACGTATCTGGTAATGTAACGTACCAGCAGCACCAGTTGACGGAGAACGAAACGGATCCTGAGTTGGTAGGCAATTGGCTGCGTCGTCAGCCCCGCATTATGGGCATGGTGGCCCTTAACTTCAAAAACGACCGCTTCGATGCCAGCATTTCGGACAATTTTATCGGGCGCAAGTTTGCCAACACCTCCAATACGGTAGAGCTGGCAGGTTATGGCATCGTTCGGTTGGACGGCGGGTATACCCTCAATTTGGGTGAGGATGAAACCTTACGTTTGGGCGTGTCGGTATTCAACCTGCTGAATGCGGCAGGGGTCACTGAAGGTTCGCCCCGCCAGGGAAATGCCCAAATTCAGGGCGGAGATTTCTTTGTGGGTCGGCCCATCCTGCCCCGTCGGTTATTTATTCGGGCCGCTTTCAATTTTTAATGCAAACAATGTAGCACCAAAAAGGTCAGGGGAGCATTGCCTGGCCTTTTTTTCACATTTCGTACACTATGGATTTAGCAGCGGATTGTAAACGGATATTGTCTCAGAACTGGCGGGAGGGGTATACGGTGCCCAGCCCAAAATTGTATCCCTTTCAGTGGAATTGGGATTCTGGTTTTATTGCCCTGGGGTACTTGCACTACGACGTGGAGCGGGCCTTTCAGGAAATGGAATCGTTGTTTCAGGGCCAGTGGGCCGATGGCTTTTTGCCCCACATTGTCTTTCATCAAGCGGAGAAGTACCAAGACGGATATTTCCCCTCGGCAAACTATTGGAACTCCAACGTCTCGCCCCATGCCCCCCAGCTGAAAACTACGGGCATCACCCAGCCACCCATTCACGGATACATCCTGGAGCGGCTGTATGAAGTAGACGGCCCCTCGGACCGCTTAGGTCGGTTGTTTGATCAGGTACTAGCCTACCACGAGCACTTGTATGCGGCCCGTGATACGGCGAAGAACGGCCTGCTGGCGATTTGGCACAACTGGGAATCGGGCATGGACAACTCCCCTTGGTGGGACGAAGCCTTGCGCCGGATACCCG
>DMST01000248.1:2758-2977 GCA_003454975.1 Cytophagales bacterium
CCCGAGCCGGAGCTGGCCAGTATTGTGCTGGACCGCCGGGACAATAAGGTGGTGGCCAACAGTGCCGAAACTCGCCCTACCGACGATGAGTACCGGCGGTACTTATGGCTGTTACGCACGCTGCAAGCCCATGAGTTTGCCAGCGCTCCCGAGGGCTTTCCTTTTCAGCTGGTAGACCTCACCGTCAACAGCTTACTGTTGGCCTCTACGGAAAGTTTG
>DMST01000248.1:3044-3194 GCA_003454975.1 Cytophagales bacterium
CCCTCGCTCGGTCGCACCATGGAGGCCTGGGAAGCACGGCTTGCGCAAGGCAAAGATTCCTTCAATCAGCTCCTTTGGTCTGGGGAAAAGGGCTATTACTTCCCGTATGACTGGGTGGGGGAGAAACAAGTGCCCTACGTAGGCGCAGCC
>DMST01000130.1:0-3575 GCA_003454975.1 Cytophagales bacterium
GCGGTACAGCGTATGGGATACCACATCGGTACTTACGCTGGCTACCCACTGGAGGTGTATACCCAACGAATCAGCCGTGGGAGGCTGAAAAACAGGGCGGATGGGCGGCACTACATCGGGCTTTTCTACCCGCAAAATCGCGGACCGGTCCGAGGTATTGTTGTGCACGTCTACCGCAGCCACCTGATAGTACTGCGTGCGCGTCAAGGTTTTGAGGTTCAGGGAGTCTAGCCACTGGGCCTGGCTTACCGGCTCCTGAGTAATCTGCACAAACTCAGAATTCTCGAAGTTTGACTGGTAGATCCGGTATCCTTGCAGATCAGGTTCGGTATTCTGCGCCCAGGTTAAGGCAAAAGCGCCGGCAGAATCCAGTGTGTAGGTGAGATCTACCGGTATGGCCGGAGGAATACTGTCTTCGGGCTGCACCAAATAGGGGAATCCTGGATTGACTACGTTATCGTCCGCCTTCAGCGAAACCCGGTAATAGGTGGCACCCATGGCAGCGTCGTCTTGGTAGAACCGTGTGGACTTGCCCAGCAGCGGGCTCACGGGCACGAAAGGGCCGTTGGCCTGCGGGGACCGCTCTACCACAAACCCATCTATAAGTACCTCGGTAGGTTTATCAAAGGCCCAAGACAACGCTACCGCACCGTTGGGCAGTATCTCGTGCCCGGTTATCTGGGCGCGCGTTTCTATCGTAGGCACCCCCACCCCACGAATGGTATCCGAAGGCGGACCCTTTTCCCCAAAGGAGGTTAAGCCCCGGATCCGGTAGGCGTAGTTCTTCCCATTTTCGATAGAGTCCAGCTTATAATAGTAGCGGGCATTGGGATTCTCCTCCACGTAGGCATTTACCAGGGGATCCTCGGATATCTCATAGAATGACTGGCCGCCGTCTTCGGAACGTTCGATGATAAAACTGTTGTAGGTTTCTTCGAAGAACACCCGGTTCCACCGCAGCAGCACGGCCCCATCACCAAACACCCCGGATACCTCCCGGGGCTGGGGCAAGGGGGCATAGTCTTCCAGGCTGATGTATACCGACCCAGTATCCAGCGGGTAGATCAAGGGGGGAATGTTGGCGTATACCTGGTAGAGGTATTGTTCGCCAGGGCGTACCCCTTCATCAGTAAAGGCCAGCCCACACATCTGGGCAACCTGATAGTCCTGATCCGCAGCAAACAAGGCAAAAGACCAACGCTGGTCTTGCTCTTGGGCCTTGTTGACAATCTGCATAATGTCCTCATCGTAGTTCTGAGACAGCTCAAAGGTTTCTCCGTACAAGGCCTGGGCGGCGACCGCAGCATAATCATTCTCGATCAGCGGCTCCCATTCGGCTTCAGGTGCGGGCCGTGAAATGCCCAATACCACCCTCTCTACAGGAACTACCGCCTCACCATTCCGAAACATGGTGATCCGCTCCAGGGTATAGCCGTACTGGTTAGCATAGACCCAGCCGGCCGACTTAGTGGGTGCCCACCGCAGGAGGATTTTGCCAGGCTGCGCACGCCCAATGACCGCTACCTCGCCGTTGGTCTGGGACCAAACCGGACGGCTCCCTAGCAGGAGCAAGAACGTAACCGAAAGGAGGAGAGGAAACTTCATCGTTTATTTAGGTTCCATGCGAATAATAGCCTGCGAGGAAATCTCTGTCCTTCCGGGCAAGCGATATCGAACATATATCGGATAACTTCCTGGTTGTAGCACCGGGAACCGTGTGGTCAAAATCTTGGTGATGGGCGCCGGGTACGGAGGATTGCCGCCGTAGCGTCGGCTTGCCTGTTCGCGCAGGTCATAATAGTCATGAGCAAACCACCAAACCATCTCGTATACATAGCGCAAGTTGGCATTGCCGGTAGGCAAAGGTACCGCCGGGTCGTACACCAAATCCTCGTTATTCTGCAGCACACTTACCGCCTTGGTAGGCACCAGCCCCAATACTTCTACATCCCGATAGGTGATGCTCATGTTTCCGTCCAGCGGGTAGTTTTGGTAAAGTAAGGAGTAGATGTACTGGTTGTAATAGCCGTTGGTAGACATATCGGCTTCCAGAGAAACCAATGCCTGGTGGTCAGTATATCCGTTACCCTTGATTTCGGCCTGCTCAAAGCCCTCGTCACTGTCGATGAAGGAGACGATAAAATCGATATCATAGGGTCGCCACAGGCCTATACCGGAGCGGTTGACTTGCTGTCCTTGCACCTTGGCCACAAAGGTTCGGTACCGGCTACTGTGGAAGGGTGCACTGTAAATCTCCTTCTCTTGCAACTCACTAATGGTACCCTCTGCCCGGCGGTTGGTAATCGTCGCTTCCAGATCTACCCCATCCGAAGCCAAGGCGGTTTCCGTGGCCCGCACGTTGCGATCAATGGCTCCACCAGACGAAGCAGGTAGGTTCATGATCTCCAGGGTATAGTCACGGTTGGATTGCAGGCCAGCCGGGGCGGTAAAGGAAACCTGCCGGGTTCCAGCATTGTACTGGAACTGGAAGGTAAACTCCGCTCCGTTGTTGTCCCGTATTCTTCCGCGCTGAATCCACTGAGAACCGGGTTCAAACAGATAGGGCTGGCCCCGCTTCAGTTGGATGTACCCCAGGTTCGACTCGTCTACGTAGTAGTTGAGCTGATTGACGATGGGGTAGCTGTACTGCACGTTGGTGAGCGGAATGTGATCGGGCGCATTCCCGGAAGTAAAGTTGATGGTTTTGGTTTCACGATAGATCTGCCCCTTCACACTGACGGGCTCCCATTTACCGAATACTTTTTCTTCAAAACTCACCTGCACCGTTACGGCCAGGCTCTTCTGAGGCGGCAGGATATCGAAGGCGTCGAAGGCGGCTACATCCTGAGGTCCGTTCCAGCTCACGCTACCGGGTATCGTCTGGGTTCCGTTTTTGATCACAAACTGATCCAGCTTGATGCGGAATGCTTTCTGGCGTCCGTCTACGTCTACCATCTCAAACTCTTCGCCAATGGGCAGGTTGAAGACCGCCTGCGGCGTAGCAAACACATCTACATCCGCGCTGCCGTCAGATGGGGTCACGTCCGAAATCACCGCAATGCCTTCTACCACACTGCCTGCTTGGATCTGGCATTCTTCACCCAGCGTGACCTCAAAGCGGCAATTGCCCTTTACCAGCCCGCCGAGTACACTGAAGCGACCGCCCACAATACCCCGCATCCAGAAGGGATTAGGCAGTTTGGCTTGTAGTAGCGCAGCGGCACCTATGTCCAGTATGTTTACGCTTTTGGATTTGCCGAACAGCTTCACCCGGATACCAATCTTTCCTTCAAAGTAGGCGTAGGCCTGCCCGTTGGCGTACCAACCGTTGATCCCGATGGGGCCGCTGTTGCCGGCACAGGTAGCGCTGCCGTAGTCCTTCAGCATAATGTCGAACCCAGCCCCGGCTTTGAACCGGGCATAGAACATCAGGAAGGTGAGGTCTCCGGTGTCCATCTTGAAGGAAGCCCCGAAGGCAAAACCGGCCCCCTCCCCTAGCGCATTCAGGTCGCGCATGTAGTCCAGGTCATCGGGGTCCATGCCCAGTATGTCGGCCACCTCCGGCGGCGGCGGCG
>DMST01000130.1:3652-6260 GCA_003454975.1 Cytophagales bacterium
TCCCAGTATCTTGGTACCCACCATAAAATAGCTGGTGGACTCTACCGATATGGGCCCTACGCCCATCTTGAGGCCAATCCGTTTGTCGGGGGTTCCTACCCACACGTACCACTCTTCCGGGGCAAAGTGTAGCACCGCCCAGCCCGCCAGGCCGCCGTCCCCTACTCCACGGATGAGACCACCGGCTACGTTCACGTAGGTATCGAAGGTACCGTGCAGTACGCGGTTCTCAAAGTCGTAGCTTATGAATACGTGTGCGGAAATCTGGCCTCGCTCTCCAGCGGCGGCGCCCAAGTCGCCATATATCTTGCTCACATTAGACTCGCCCGACACCCGGTCCACTATCATGCCCCCTACCTTGCCGGTTTTCTGCTTGGCACTCTCTATCACCTGGGTCATCTTACCCACTTTGCCTTGCAAGGCCGCCAACTCTCCGGCCAACGGTGGTGTAGCCAGGTAGCCGTTGCCTTGCAACGAGATGTACCGGATACCCCCTCCGTCAAAGAAGGCTACCTCCAACGTAACGTCTCCATTGAAGGCTTCTGGGGTCGGGTGAGACCCTATCTCTATAGTAGCCTTCAGGCCCAACCCTGCATCTTCGTTGGGCACATATACAATGCCCGAGCTGGTGAGCCCCAAGTTGCTACCCCCACCATTGGAGGCCATTTCCATGTGGTAGTAGGCGCCACCACCAAAGCCGTACACTCCTACCCCCGGGAAAAGCGGAATCCCCGAAGGCAAACTCGCCAAGGCATCTGCGTACCAGTATCGGTAGCCGTCTACATTGCCGAAGATGGCCGTAGCTTCCACCTCAATGCCCGGAGCAAACTCTGCCATCACGTTTCCGTTGAAACCGTCGCCGTACGTGGGGTCCTGCTCATAGAATTGTAGCTGCCCTTTGATCTTGAATGCCCCGCCGTCTATGTCTACCGCTACCCGGTGCACATCCACGGTCTTGAAGCTCCAATCCTGGATTCCTGCCTGTTCCGACATCTGCCCCACCAACGTAAGGTCGGCGTCGGCCCCGAAGGAGCCACCGCTGCTGCCCGTCAGATTCACAAGCAGAGTGAAGTCCAGCCCCACCTCGTTTTCGGCTACCGTGCGCATGCCAATGTTGTTGATGCTCACCGGGAAACCCGACATCGCCTGTTGTATGCCTTCGGAGCCAAAGGAGAAATTACCCACCTGTATGTAGGGGGCCACCGTTTGCAGCTTCAGGTTCTCAAACGTAATATCGGCCAGCTCGAAGCCCTGGTCATCGCCACCCATTGGGGCCGAAATGTTCATACGCCCGTGCAGGTTGGCCTCAGGCCTAAACTGCCCGTCGATGACCGCCACCGTCAGGCTACTGCCACGGTATAGCTCCACCTCGCTGGTTTGGAACATCTCAAACTGGATATCGTTGAGCATCTGCACCAGAAACACGTACTCCTCCTGGGCAGGATTGAAGGTAGCGTCGTAGTTGAAGTAATGCTCGTCGTCCTTACTCACTGGTAGGATAATCTGTCCGTCAAAACCACCCGATACCAGCTGGTTGGCAACCATCTTGATGCCCAACGAGTCCAAGGAGAATTGCCATTTGCCCATGGTACCGATGTCGATGGGAATCAGGTTCTTCCCTTCCATATCCCCACTAAAGCCCAGGTGGTCAATGACCACGTTGCGGGCGGCAAAGGTGACCGGGGTCCCGGCATGGCTGCTTTCAAACTCGGTGGGTAGTCTTACGGTGAGCTCACGCAGGTAAAAGCCTTGCCACAACTCACCATTCCCCACTTGCAAATCAGGATGTAGTTGGTCGTATCCCTTGGGAAATCTCAACGAAGTAGCGTTTCGGGTGTCGCTCATGTCAAACACCGCATTGCGCACACTGAAGCCCACATCGTCTAGCCCCGCTACCTGAAAGGGTGGCAGGTCTACTTCCACCAGCAGGTCGTCCCAGCTTCGGATGGTCGTAGTAAAGGAGGTAAGCAAGTTGCCGGGCAGCACTTCGCCTTCGGCGCTCTCAGGTACCAATAGCGACCGGGCAAATTTGATATCAGCGTCCAGATGCATCTCCTGAAAACCAGCACACTCAAAGGTGGCATAAGTACCCGACTTCAGGATGATCTGGCTTTTATCTCCGTCCAGGTTGATGGCGTAGTCAGCCACCAGCTCTAGTTTACCGTCTCCGGCAATACCCCCCGATTGGGTAAACTTGATCCCCTTGCCCCGAAAAGTAAGTGACTTATTGGTTTGGGGTACATCAAACCGCATAAACACCTCCAGCTCTGCGTAGCGGGGCTTCAGGGTCACGCTGGCAATGATAATTTCATATACGTTGCCCCCAATCTCCTTCTTGATGGCTACCGGCAGGCTCAGCAGATCTTTACCGTTCAGGTAGCCCACGTACTTGTTGAGCCGCTTTACCTCTTCTTGAAAAGATTTGGCCTGGGCTACCCAGTAGCGGGCCGAATCGATGGCATCCTGGGGCCCTACCATGCCTTCGGGGGCCAGGGCATAGGCGGCCACCTCAGGAGCCGCGGCTGCCAGCTCTACCTCGGCAAAGAGGGCATCAAAATCCTCTAGCTCAGCAAACTGGCGCACCACACTGGCCGTAGCTTCGGGGGCC
>DMST01000130.1:6294-9990 GCA_003454975.1 Cytophagales bacterium
CGCTGCAGTAGTTTCTGAGGGGGCTACCGTTTCCGTTTCGGTGCCGGTAGTTTCTTCCGTAGGGGAGGTAGCCGGAGTAGTCTTCTCCCCGGTGGTACCCGTTGCCCATGCAGACCCTATGATCCCAAGGAAAAATAATGTAACGAAAGTGGATCTCATCTAAAATACGCTCGATAGCTGTCTTGGTGAGGGCAGTATTTCACGGCCACAAAATTCGGTGGAGTACTGTGGGAAGGCAAGTCCCCCAATTTGGTATTTTCTTTCCCCAGAGACCATACTGGGACGCCGCCCCAGGGTGTACCCCCCCACCCCGCACGACCCATGGAAAAACACTCCCTATCCCTCATGGCCCTAGGAGTCTCACCTCGGCTAGCTAGCTGCGTTTCTCCCTGGCGGGGTTGGATATGGTCAACGGTCGTATGCATATAGGCTCAGTCTCAAGGGTAGTAGGGTTAGTGTTCTCCCAGGGGTTGCGGTCGTCGAAACCCTTGCGTGATGAAGGACACTCGAATAGTAAGTGGCACCGAGTACCGACGGCTTAAATAATCCGCCACCGCGTTGTAGTACAGTACCGTTTGGTAGAACTCGTCCAAGGAATAATTTCTCAGTACATACTGCTCGTAATAGTTCAACTCTCCCGGAAAGTGGCGACCGTAGGCTTTCAGCATGATGCCCGCCAGGGCATGGTATTCGATGGGTGCGGGGCCCCCTGGGTCCCTGTCCGATTCGTCACCCCAATGGTCCGCCTGTATATGTCGGCTGCCCAGCGCACGAAAAAAAGCCGCTCTTGTTTTCTCACTATCTACCCACAGCAGCCACTGGGCCGAATCCACCGTGGCTGGCTGATACGCTGTATCGTAGGCAATAGCTTCAAAGTTGGTAATCAACCGTTGCTCCGCCAAGGTATCGCCCAACCGGGCGGCCAGTGTATTGGGCAGAGGCTGGGCTAGCAATGAATCGGCAAAGGCTGCCGGTAAGGCAAGATGACTCGCTACCGCTCCCAAGGGTACAGCGTAGCCAGGGTAGTGTCGAAAAAGTGACCATAGCCGTTCTACCAGCTGGGCCTGGGTTTCGGCCCCTAGGGTACCGATTGCCTTGCCAGTGTAGGGGTCCAGGGCCAGATCCGTCAATGCCCGGCTGAGTGACAGAAAAGCTCCTTGTTTTTTCAGGCTCAGGCGATCATTAAACACCAATCGCTCCTGTCGCTCCTCTTCCGTTAGGGTGGTATCGGCCACATCCTGGGCCTGGGTGAGTATATCGGCCCGCAATACGGTATCTATGTACTGTAGTAGGCGCTCCCGCTCTTGCTCCCAAAAGAATTGGTTGGCGGCCAGCAAGGATTCATCCACGGCCGGCACCTCGGTAAAGTAATCCGCCCCAAACCGTTCTACCAACCGGCTTCGGGCCTGCTGGTAATCCTCCTCAGTGAGCCACTGGGCCCTACCGTGGGTAGACACCGCAAAAACCAAAGTCAGCAGTAAGGCTATACGTTGCGTTATCGTACGACGGCTTCCCATTGGCTTTGTTCTTGATTATCAGGCTTATTGGTACCGGTGATCACGGTTTTCAAAATTTGGAACCGGAACGGACGGGTATAGGTATGGCGAATATGATCCGCATTGTAGTGCATAATGTTGTTGGTCTGGTTCACATCGCGCAGGCTTGCCCCGTGCCCCTGTTCATGCGCAAACAAGAATCCCAGGTAGTCCGCATTATCGCTCGGGGTAGCAATCACCGCCGGTCGGCGCGTGGCCAGGTCTGAGGAGGTACCCCGCAAGGAACCCAACGGCCTATCCGGCACTACGATGTGGTTTGTCCGGTGATTTCCGGGCACAAAGGGGTGCACCCCTACACGAGTACTCGTTATCCAGTAGTATTCATGCATCCCAGTGATGGTACTGTTCAGAATCAACATCTTCAGTGGGGTACCCGTACCGTCCTCTCGTTCCAGAATCAAATCCCTATTGGTTGGCAGCAAATGCAAACCGGAAAACTCGAAAAAATTCAATTTATACTGACTCGTATTTAACCGAAGAAACTGGGTGCCGGCCGGAATGGCCGTCGGTACCTGAAAGACCTTTCTAAAGTCATCCATTCGGAATAGGTGTGACCGATTGGCTTGCAAGTTTTGGCGTAGCGGGGTAAATAATCTAATCTCGAATTGATTTCCTCCCGCCAATGGGGTAATGGATTGAATACGCAAGGTATCGTAGGTATTGCCTCCAACCCGGTAATCATAATATTGCCTAGGCAACAAGTTGGTAGTAGGCCCTTGAATAACAAAGGTTTGGTCTCCTATGGCGGCATTTCTTACTACCATAAACTTTACGGTGTCCGGCTGTGTTCTCCGCAAGACGTACCGTACGTTGGCCGGGATAGCGGGCAGCAGGCTATCAAACTCTATTACTAGCCGCCGGGTTCTTTTCCATCCGTGCGAATTCACCGTAAAGGAGGTGGACCCCGACATGTTGGGAGGGCCTATTTTGTACCTAAAGGTACTAGACCGAGGTTCGGCATACTCCAAGAAGATGGTATCCCGTACGCTAGGTGAGGAAAGTACCAAAGCTTTCTCCGCATTAGGCACTACCAAGGCATCCGAATTGCTAATGCCCGGAATCCCAGTAAGCAAGGCTGCCAGCTCGTAGTTGCCCGGCTCTGTCATGTTGATATTCTCGATGAGATCCAGGTGGCCGTTCCCGTTCAGGTCATAAGGGATATTTTGCAACGTCACCGCATTTACCTGGGCATTGATCACCATCGATTTCAAATGCCGGTTGGCCTGGGTTTGTATATCTGCGGCAGGTGTATTGATGGCTACTGCGGGGATGCCCGGGGCTTGAATACGGTACACGCTTCCGTTGAGCTGCCGTTCCCGGTATACGTGTACCACCAGCCTAGCCAGTGTAGCGGTATCGGCCCTGTTAGAAGATTTTACCCGCAGGTTGGTCTTTTCTTTCCCGTTGGCCGCCGCCCGCAAGGACGTAATCGTCACCCGGTATTCATCTCCGCTTACAGCAACATTGTTGAGCGCTGCCGAAATCAAAGTAGAATCATCGGGTACCAGCCGTATACTCGCTACCTGATCCGTTTCCACTATCACATGGGTAGCGTGGTTGCTCTCCCGCAAGGAGATGTGGTGTCCGTAGGCTGACTCGCTGCCTTTCCCATTTTCATCGTACCCAAACGTCAGGTGCGCCGCATCGTCTTTTTCAAATTCTGCCTCTAGCTTCACTAAGTATATGGACACCTTTTTGCCCCCGGTATGGGTCAGCGTTACGTACTGACCGGAGGTGACCGAGGCCATATTCACATAGGCTTTCTTATTGTCAGTAGCGTGTACGCGGGTCACTCCTCCCCAGGTAAGATCAGCAGGGTTACCGGCCAAGGTACCTCGAGCACGCAATTCTAACTCCCGGCTATAGGTAGGGCTGTATCCTATCACCTCGCCGTCATCCCGGGTACCTCCACTCACCCGGATAGCCAGGTCAATGGCCACCTCACTCGCCTCCTCTTCGCTTTCCAAAAAGCCCAGCACCGTGGGCGGGTCCTGAATCAGGTCCCACTGGTACTTGCGCAGCTCCCGGGTGGTAGCATAATCCATCAGGTTGTTAGTGGTACCTTGCCGCAGGCTGGGGTATTGCTCCCAGCTATGTTGCAATCGAAACGCCCCGTGGCCCAGCTCGTGCGCCAGGGTTC
>DMST01000299.1:0-1839 GCA_003454975.1 Cytophagales bacterium
TGCAGTGAGGCTTGGGCGGAGCTTTTGAGCTGCAACTGCATATCGGCGGTCATTTGCACCTGTGGTGCTTTCCCAGCAATCGCCTGATCGCCCTTCATGTCTATCTTCAGTCCTTGAATGTCCACCCCCTGGGTGCCTTTGATGGTTACCTTTTTGGGGCTATTGATCTCAATTCCCGAAGGACTCATTTCAATCTTGTTACTGTTTTGGTCCTTCAGCACAATACCTTTGTCCTTATCACTGATCGTGATCACGTTTTTACCCGGGGTAGTGATGGTGATGATCTTATCCTTCTCGTCGAAGCTCAGCTTCATTTTTTCCCGGGTCACAATCTCCTTCAGGTTGTTCTTCTCGTCCGGTTCGTCGGGCGGCTTCAGCTTGCTACTGTACATGCTGCCCAGCACTACCGGGTAGCGGGGGTCGTCGTTGAAAAATCCCACCACCACTTCGTCACCTACCTCGGGGTAGAAGAGCGCACCCACGCCACTGCTGGCGTAGAAGGTGGAGAACCGTGCCCATACGCCCGGCTCTTTGCTTTGTAGCAAGGGTAACTCTACCTGCACGCGGAAATTGCCGTCCGGGTCTTTGGCTATTTTCTTGATTTTGCCCACCATGAGGCCTTGGCTGCCGGGCAGCACGCCGCTGGCGACGGGGGCTTCCAGTCGGTGGCTTTCGGAGAAGAACTCGGGGGATAGGCCCAACTGGCAGGTAGTGCTCCATTGGCCGTCTTCCACCTCATGGCTCACACCGGATACGTACACCTTGCCGTTGAAGCGTTTGCCCAGACCCTCCAGCGTAATGGTACCCGCCAGGATGGGGGCCGAGCTACCAATGAAGGTGATGCTGCCCATGATTTTGGACATCTCCGATTTGGTAGCGGTTCCCTTTGCCCAGGCTGCTAACGCGCTTTCGTCCAGAAAACCTCCGCTTTGCAGCCCGAAATCGCTCACGTCCAGTACCCCGGAGAGCTTACTCGTGCTTAGGTTTCCTGTGCCGTAGTCGGCTGGTTTGGCCGTCTTGGTAGTGATCTTCTGGGTTTTGATGTCCCAGGCCGAACTCGAAATGGTGGAGTATTGGTCCTGTGCGTTCACTTCCGCTTCGAAGTGGTATATATCGTCGCCGTAGGTGATGGTGCCCGCGTCTCCGGCGCTTTTGGAGGGTGGCATTACCGATACCTTTCCGTCTTCTACGACCACAATCATTCCGTTCACCTCGGCCCGGGCCAGCATGAAATCCCAGTCGGTGGCGTAGTACTGCACCATCTGCTCAAACTGCGTGGTGGTATTGGTCACACTGGCCGTGCCGCCGTTGTTTTTGATCAGCGTACTGATGACGTCGCTGTCTTTTTTCTTAAGGTAGATCTCATTCTTGCGACCGACGGTCATCTTCACCACTTTGTCTTTGGAGATTACCTTCAGCATGGGGCTGTCCTCGGTTTGCACCGTGATGCTCTGCTCCAAGATAATGCCACTAAATACCTTCTTGGTGCTGCCTTTGTAGCCCAGCTGCACCTCTATTTTGGCCCCAGGCTCAAAGGTTTTACTATCGCTGATGGGGAAGTCCTCATCGGCCGCGTCGCCGTCCGTCAGATCGATCTCGCATCGGGGGATGCGGTTTAGCATGTTCTCGATGTTGATGTGGGTTACCTGGAAGGTGTCAGGAATCTCGCTGCCGTCCACCTTGATCAGAATGCTCAAAGGCCCGGCTGGTTTTTCTATCAATTCAGCCATCGGTAGGAGTTACTAAGGGTGGAAACTGCAATGTGATGCCCGGCTGTAGGTAGCGGTAGTTGTACAGGCTGTTGAACCGCGCTACCTGCGGGTAGTACTTGGTATCACC
>DMST01000299.1:1920-4817 GCA_003454975.1 Cytophagales bacterium
CCTGCACGGTGTGGGTCATATCGGGCGAGCTTTTGGACTCCTCGCGCGAGATGGCCTCCGGGCTTTCAAAGTTGGTTACGCTCATCTGCACCTTGGCCCGCAAGGGGTCGCCGGTGGGTTTGAAGAGCGTATATTCGATGGAGAGCGATTCAAGCCGGCAGGGATAGTCAAAGGCTCCGCCCCATTTTACCTTCAGGTAATTGGGTTCGTGTATGCTGCCATTGTAGTCATACACTACCTTTTTGAAATCCTCCAGCTCCTTGTTCAGGTCTACCCGCTTGGGGTTTACCACGCCCGTACAGTCAAAGATGAGCTCAAAGTTCATCTTGCTGGGGGGCGACTTGGAGTACTTGATGGAGGTATTGGCCTTGCCTTGGGCCTGCTTCTTGGTGTACTCAATGGTCAGGTTCTCGCTCATCTTCTCCGGGTTCATGAGTACCCGGTAGGTGCCCGTGCTGCCCCCAAAGTTGGCGTCCTTATAACCTGTTATGACCATGTAAGTAAGTCCCATGACGTATTAGCGTTCGTTACGTTTGCGCATATGGCGCAGCACTTGGTGTACACAATCTTGAACAATCCGCTGCCGATCCTCCTCACTCAGGTTCGCCGTATGCCCTGTCCTCCCTAGCCGGTCCTCCGGGGTGGTGATGTGGGTACGAATGATGAGCTCTCGGATTTCTAGTGGCATTACGGTTCGCGTTTGGTAAAGAGGGTATAGGCAAATTCCAGTGTTTCTATCGCCAGGTTGTTCTCCATACTGTTAAAGTCGGAGATGGACCATTTCACCGGATAGGCCCGCACAAACTTCCACACCACCAGCGGAGTGCTTTTGTCGTACAGGAGCATCAGGGTGATGTCCGTAGGAATAATAGGTTTGGCCAGTCCGCCGTTCAGGCTGTCATTGAGCCACTTGCCCAGGCCCGATTTCTTCGGTATCAGTCCCCGTTTCAGTACCAGGTTGTTGTACTTCGCTACGCCCGGTAGTTTGTACTTGAAACGGTTCTCACCCCCGCATACCTGCTCTTGCGTCTCTACCTCTACAGAGATGCCGGACGCCTCCTTGAAGGAGGCATCGGCATCGTTTTTAGAGTTTGCAAACGACAGCTGGAAGTAATATGAAACCGGAAAAAAAGCCCCGTCCGTAGCCATTACCTATCCTGTTAGCTAGCCATCGATATGGTGAGGCCCTCGTGGGCAATCTCGATGCTGTCCACGGCCACCTCGTTAGCGTCCGACTTCATGTCGGTACTGCTGATCTTGGTAGGCCAGGCGTTCTTCAGCGTCCAGGTTACCATCATCTTGCCGTCCTGATCATTCAGCATGATCGTCACCGTTTGGCGCTTGATGGTGTTCATCTTGATCTGGTTGTACCAGTCCCAAAAGCTGTTGTCCTTGAAGAAAATGCCACGCTTCATGGTGATGTTGCCAAACTTGGCAATGCCGGGCATTTTCACGGTGCTAAACACCGGGCTGTTGGAGTCACGGTACTCAATGATTTGAGTTTCCGTATCCAAACCGGATACCTCCTGGAAGGAGATGTTTTTCAGTTGGTCGCCCCAGTTAACTACGAACCGAAACTTCGGTAGGGGCCAGGGTGCGCCTTGTACGCTTCCGTCGTTATCTGCCATGATCTTTTAAGATTTAGACTCGTTATTTTTTGAATGATAGTTGATGATAATCCGCCGATTGACCGAGGCTGGAAGGATTTCTACACTCCTCCATTCGTCAATCGTCAATCGAATCAATCGTCAATTGTCAGGATTTTGCCATTTGCTGTTGTACCGTCAGTACAATGAACTCTGCCGGACGTACCACCGCTAGCTTGATAGTCAGGCGTAGGTAACCGTCCAGGATGTCCTGCGGAGTCATGGTGATGCCCAAGCCACAGGCTACCGAGAAGGCATCTTCCGGTGTAGCGCCTTGCAGCGCACCTGCTTGCCATTGGTTGGTTAGGAAGTTCTGTGCCATCGAGATCACCGATTGCCAGGTGATGGAGTCGTTGCTATCGAACACGTAGCTGCGCAGGGCCAGCTTGAGCGACTGCTCAATCATGGTTACCGTACGGCGAACGTTGATGTAGCGCCAGTCTTGGCTGTTACCGTCTAGCGTGCGCGCACCCCATACCAAGATGCCGTTGCCGTTGAAGAAACGGATGGCGTTGATGGACTTACCGCTCATGGCGTCCACGTTCAGGCCCGCCTGCTCAGAATCGTCGATGGGCAAGGTGAGGTCCGTTACGCCCAAAGGCGTTACGTTGGCGGGTGCTTTGAATACCCCCGTAGTGGTATCCGTCAGGGCCCATACGCCAGCCATACATCCGCTGGGTGGGATAATGTTGGCCAGGCCTTGTACCAGATTCATGATCTGCTTGTAGATGGGGCTGGCTTGCATCAGGGCGGCGTTGTTTTGTGCGTCGCTCATGCCGTTGCCTGCCTGTATACCCTGGATGATGGTGGTAGCCGTCGCGTTGTTCAGGATGGGGTCCAGCGTACTCACGTCTCCACCGTTCACGTTCTTAAAGTCGAACTGGTCAATGGTCATCACCGACGTCTTCAGGTAGGGCCAGTAGGCGCAAGCCCACTTCAGGGAGTTGTTGCCCACCGCGTTGCGGAACTTGTCAATGGACTCGGTCCACAGAATGGGATCGGGCTCCCAGCCGCCCTTCACGTCCAGAATGGGCATGCAGGTTTGCATCTTGGCCGCTTGTGCCACTGCCTGCTGCATGGTAGACTGGTTATCGTTGTCCGACAGTAGGGTAGCCTCGGGAATCACGTACATGGTCACCTCGGGCACCTTCTCCAGCAACTTAAGTCCGGCCTGTAGCTCGGTAGCCTTTACGTTGTCATTAGAAGGATTATCCCCTGGGGTAGTTCCGGCGCCGGAGGCAGGACCGTAGG
>DMST01000299.1:4884-7816 GCA_003454975.1 Cytophagales bacterium
CACCGCCATTCTGGAAGAACATCTGCACCATGTTGTACATGTAGTAGATGGTAGCCGGGTCGGGCTGGATGGTGTAGATATCGCCACCAAACACGTAAGAGTTACCCGACTGAGGTTTCTCCTTCACCTTGGTCACCATAAAGTTGGGTGAGTACTGCTTGGGTGCCTCGTTGGTAGCCGGATCTGTCGGGTACGCAAAGAAGGTTTGGAAGTCCTGAAACGAGGTAATTCGCACCGCCTTATTGAGGTACGACTGTCCCTCGTACTCCGCTTGCGGGGTATACCCGATAAACGCGGGGACGGCGGTAGCAACTTCTACCGCGGAATTGGGAAAGGCGTTTACCTCATCGATGTAAACGCCGGGTGTGGCCGCATTGGTGATCATTGTCAAAAAGGGCTAATATGTTTTTGCATAACTCTAATTCATGTTATGGTCGGGTGTTGCCACCACAACCGGGTACAAGACTTCATATACCTCCTGCCGTTCGCTATTCTGGAAGGAGAGCATACGCATTTTGAAAAGCACCGAAGGCATGTACTTCGCCCCCAGCGCCGTCCACAGGCTATGGGCCTCGCCGTACGTCAGCTTAATGGTCTCGAAAGACAATTGCTGAATGTTATCGGGAAGCTTCGGGGTATCTTCTTTGGTGAAGACGCTCTTCGCTTGGAAGAAATAGATCGCCTCACTTAGGAATTTCAGGGATTCGTCGTAGTCCGTGAAGAGGGTAGACACCAGGATGTCCACATTGAAATTGAGCGGGTTGTTGAGCTCGTATTTTTTACCACCGCGTTCCTCGCGCACAAAGGTGCGGGCCCATTGGGCGGCGGTTTCCTGGTCCATATTCACCACCGTCATGATCACCTTGTTCCGGTTACCTTCTGGTACCGAGCCTTCCTCGTCCAGAATAGTGCCCAGAATGGCCTTGTCCTCCGTTTGTTGGAAGTTGACCTTCAGGAAATCATTCAATTGCGACACTACTGCCTGTAGGGCATTGTAGATCATTGGGTGGTGTCTAGGGTTTCTGTTTGTTGTTAGGTGCCCTTTAATACCCGGATCTTGAAAATGTTACCCTCAGGTGCTGTATTTTCTTTGAATAGTTCTGTGAATGCCTCGAAATTGATAGAACCTTCTTCGGAAAGTGTAAATGGATTTTTGGGAATTCGACGTTGGATGTTCGAGGACGGAATTTCGAAATTAGACGTTGGACGTTAGCATGTGTCCTGTCCTGGGTAAAGGGACATTGCTAGCCCTTATCTGTTCTGCCAGTGAAGCCCTTATCAACCTCACGGCTATGGACAAAGGCTTGCGACAGTTCTACCGCGCAGATCCTTTCCCATAGCACCCACTAATAATTATCCCTTCACTTTGTACGTAAGGCCGAAGACGGTTACTGTATTTATGCGGTTGAGCCCTTCCAGGTAGACATTCTCTAGCCGATACTCGAAGCTTGCAGTTGCCGAGAGGTTATTGGTGATTTTGTAGGCTAGCTGTGGGGAGATCATCAAGAAGTGATCATCTGCTTCCCTCAGAGAAACCCGATATATAATGCGGTTGTTCAGGGTGATCTTTTTATCGAGGAACTCGTGCTTGTGGATCAGCCGACCCAAGATCAAGGCCTTATCCCGCTGGCTACTGACCACATCGCTGTTCACAAAATTGGACCCGGTGTACATGGTGTTTTCGTAGCCAAAGCCCAAGTCCAGCCGTACGTAGGTATTCTTCAGGCCTTCTTGGATGGTGCCTATACCCGCACCATAGATGTGCCGCTGTCGGATGCGATACAACAGACTGTTATCAAAGGTGTAGAAGGCGGAAGGGTACAGCTTCTTGGTGCCGGGAAAATAGGCCACCGACACATTGTGAAACCAGTTGTCTTCTGCCAGGGCGCCCCCGATGTTGGTGTACCGGTAGTTGGTCATATTATGGATGTCCCAATGCTTTCCGTGTACGTTGAAGGTGAGTGAACCTGCGAGTTGTAATTGATTGAAGTTGCCTGCGATTCGGGAACCGGAGAGGTTCATCTGCACATCGTAGCGCGTTTTTTTGCTAAGCGTGTCAGCCGGATCTTGTGCTGCCAACGGCAGGGATAGCCCTGCCAATAGGATAAAGAGGACAGAGGTTTTCATTAGCAAATTTCGTTTACGCAATAGTGATTAGGGATGGCGCTAGTTTTGGCCCACCTCTACGGAACGAGGCCCATGAGATTAGGATGAGTTTCGGGTTGATTTTTCGCCGCAACGGGTTGCGAATTCGATAAGCAAATCAAATATCGATTTTCCTTATTCTGTCGGGTATGGGCTGGAGCCTTGACACAGCATTGCGGTTCCGACCTTGTGCGGTCCAGGCGATAGCCTCGAAACATGTGCTGATTGGTGCTGGAATTCTTTGCCCTCCTTACCTTGCGGCAGTAATCTATTTTCACTTCAAGCTACATGAAATACTTTTTACTCTGTTTGGGACTAATCGCTACCGGATGGGCTCATGCACAAGATTCTCAATGGTTTTGCGATGAAACCCAGGAAGGATTTGCGACCCGATGGTTTGATACTGACCTAGGGAAACAAAAGGCCGTCATGGTTTATCCAGAAGGGGCTACCCCCTCTCGTTTGATTGTATTCATCCACGGAGATTCGCCTTTCGGTGATCCGGTGTATCAGTATTATATCTCCCGAAACATTGCTAAGATGACCAACGCCATCGCGGTGGCTATTTTAAGACCCGGCTATCGGGACGGTTGCGGCGATTGGAGCGAGGGAGACAAAGGGCTGATGATGGGGGACAATTACACCCAAGAGGTGGTCCATTCTTTGGCTTCGGTAATTACCACCATCAAAGAGGAAGAGGGTATTTCAGAGACCGTGATCATGGGACATTCAGGTGGGGCCGCGCTCACGGCGCTTTTGGCGGAATCGAACCCCGAGTTGGCCGACC
>DMST01000213.1:0-2903 GCA_003454975.1 Cytophagales bacterium
CCTCACCCAGCACCTCCAAGGTGGTGGCTTTGAGCTCTACCTTCTGACCCGAACCTTGCGAGGCGATCAATTCGCCTTCTACACTGATGCATGCCCCGGTGGCCACCTTCGCTAAGTCTTCTTCGCTAAACTGCTCCGCGTCGGCTACCACCTGCAAATTATTGAGGGTACTACCGTCGTTGAGCGCGATGAAACTTACATTTTTGCTGCTGCGCACGGTGCGTACCCACCCCTGTGCGAGCACAGACTGGCCCTCCTGCTGTCCGCTGAGGAGGTCTTTAATTTTGGTGCGTTTCATGATAACTTTTGCTGAAACAGTTGAATAGAAAATTTTTCCCTAAAATGGCTCAAATCAAGAAAAAATGGCCTTTTTTTAGGGTCAGCAAAAAAACGAAAGTCCCCCGGCTTTAACAAAGAATGGTGGAAAATTATACCTTTGGCATAGGATATGCTTGGGGTGGAATCTCGTACCCATTTGTATGCAAAAGCTCAGTCTAACACAGTCGCTAAGTCAAAAGCTGTCTCCACAGCAGATTCAGTTCATCAAACTGTTGCAGATACCCACTGCGGAGTTGGATGCGAGGATCGAGGAGGAGCTGGAAGTAAACCCCGCTCTGGAAGAGGGCGCGGAACAACGCGAAGAGTCCGGTGACCTGGACGAAGATTATGCGGATACCCCCGAGGCCTCGGAGGACATCGACGTAGACGATTACCTACGCGACGATGATTTCGCGGGCTACAAAATGCAAGGAGACGGGGACAGTGGTGAGGACAAAGATATGCCCATCGCCATGCAAAACTCGCTCACCGAGGCACTCATGCAGCAGCTCGGTTACCAGCGACTAGACGACCGCCAGTTTGCTATGGGCCGCCAGTTGATTGGCTCCATTGAAGAGGACGGGTACATCCGTCGGGAGCTGGAAGCCATTATCAACGATCTGGCTTTCTCCCAAAACATTGATACCGATATAGATGAGCTTGAGGAGGTACTACGTAAGATCCAGACCTTTGACCCGGCGGGTATTGCCGCGCGTAACCTGCAGGAGTGTCTGATTTTGCAGCTGGAGCGTAAGCTGGAAACGGACGAAGTAGAACTAGCGCTGCGTATCGTGCAGGACTGTTTCGACGAGTTCACGAAGAAGCACTACGACAAGGTGATGAAGAAGCTCAGCATTGCCGACGAGGATTTGCTGCGCAATGCCATTCATGCGATTACCAAACTGAACCCGAAGCCCGGAGGTGGGGGTGCCGACGTGCGTACCCAGTATCTGCTGCCGGATTTTATACTGATCAATAACGACGGGAAGCTGGAGCTTTCTCTTAATAGCCGCAATGCTCCTGAGCTGCGCATTAGCCGCAGCTACTCGGAGATGCTCGATACCTACGATAAGTCCAAGGACAAAAAGAAGGATAAGAAGCTGAAGGAGACGGTGACCTTCGTAAAGCAAAAGCTGGATTCGGCCAAGTGGTTTATCGATGCCATCAAGCAGCGTCAACAGACCTTGCTGAATACCATGAACGCCATTGTACAGTACCAGTATGATTTCTTCTTGGAAGGTGACGAGGCCAAGCTGCGCCCCATGATCTTGAAGGATATTGCCGAAACCATCGGTATGGACATCTCCACCGTGTCACGGGTGGCCAATTCCAAGGCGGTGCAAACTGAGTTCGGTATCTTTCCGCTCAAGTACTTCTTTAGCGAAGGAATTTCTACTGAGTCTGGCGAAGACGTGAGTAGTCGCGAGGTGAAAAAGGTACTGCGCGAAGCCATCGAGGGCGAAGACAAACGCAAACCCTTGTCGGACGATAAATTGGAAAAGATACTGAAGAGCAAGGGGTACCAGATTGCCCGCCGTACGGTGGCCAAGTACCGCGAGCAAATGAATATTCCCGTAGCCCGACTCCGCAAAGAACTATAAGTGAACACCCGCCTCGCAAACATCATCTCTCTAGTATTTCAGCCCCTGCTGATGCCTACCTTTCTATTTGCCTTGCTGTTCTGGCTGGCTCCTTCCTTGATGGGTGCGTTTCCTACTCCCGTGCGGTATCAGTTGGTACTGGTGATCTTCCTGCTCACCTTCGGCATTCCCGTATTGAGCCTGCTGGTATTCAAGTCCACCGGTTGGATTAGCGACCTGATGCTGACCAACCGTAAGGAACGGGTGGTGCCTTTCATTTTCATCATCATCTTTTATAGCATCAGTACCTACTTTCTTACCAGTCGGTTGAGCGCATTGGGCTTGCTGGTAGACATGATCTACCTCACCATGGGCCTGCTGGTAGCTTCCGTCATTGTGACCTTCTGGTGGAAAATCAGTATCCATAGCGCCGGCATGGCTGCCAGTGCGGGTTTCCTTTGGGTACTCAACTTTCTGTATCCTGGTGCGGGGCTCTATTATCCCATGCTGATTAGCATCATCCTGACCGGGGCCACCATGACTGCCCGTTTGCAACTGCGCGTGCATACGCTGGGCCAGGTAACTGCCGGCGCCCTACTGGGTATTGCCATCAGCGTAGGCGGCATGCTATTTCTGTACTAAATCGAAAACTTTCATACGCTGCTATGAGCACACCTACGTTTGAGACTTTAAAATATGCCTCTGCCGAAGGCGTCACGACCATTTCGCTGAACCGCCCCGACCGCTACAACGCGTTCAGCGATGAGCTCTCGTTTGAGCTACAAGATGCCCTGAAGGCGGCCTCCAAAGACCCCGAAACCCGAGTAGTGGTACTGACGGGAGAGGGCAAAGCGTTTTGCTCAGGTCAGGACTTGAAGGAATCAGGCAAAGAGTCTACGCGTTCGTTTTCCGAATCTTTGCACAAACGGTACAACCCCATCATCCGCCGGATGCGGGAAATGCCCAAGCCCATCATCGGCCGCATCAACGGCGTGGCTGCCGGAG
>DMST01000213.1:2950-7319 GCA_003454975.1 Cytophagales bacterium
AGTGGCTGCCGGAGCGGGTTGCTCCCTGGCCCTGGCCTGCGACGTCATCGTATCCGCAGACCACGTGAAGTTCATCGAGGTGTTTATCAACATCGGCCTGGTACCCGACTCGGGCTCCTCGTTCTTCTTGCCTCAACTGATTGGCTACAACAAGGCCTTCGAGATGGCGACCATGGGCTCGCACGTGCTGGCCCCTCAGGCCTACGAGATGGGCCTGATCAATAAGGTAGTGCCCGCGGACGAGCTAGACGCCGCGGTGAAAGGCTATACGGACTACTTCGCCAACGCACCTACCCGGGCCATCGGTCAGATCAAGAAGATGCTACAGAAAGCCCAATCTTCCTCCCTCAACGATATGCTGGAGTACGAAGCCTACCAGCAGGAGATCGCGGGCCGCAGCGAGGATTACCGCGAAGGCGTAGATGCGTTCCTAGAGAAGCGTAAGCCGAGCTTTAAGGGTAAATGATAAAATTGACGATTGCCGAATGACGATTGGGATAATGTAGAAAACGTAAACCTAAGCGGCATATTCAATTTCCTTGACCTACTCCTTATCACGATTCTTGGAGAATATTTCACCTAAATGGCCGGCCACTGCTGGCCTTTTTCTTTCACCGGGGCACCAAATTGCCCCGGAAACAGTTACTTTGACACAACTGCGGAAGGGTCGCTTCCGCCTACCTAAGAATTAGTATTTCGATACCTATGTCAACTACTCCTGCTAAGCTGGAACGTCCGGCCCGTCGCTACCTGTCTGAAGATTTTTCTGTCACTACCTGGGAGGCTCTGGAGCCTTTCTTCCAAGAGCTGGAAGGCCGGGAGCTACCTGATGCCGACGCCCTGCGTCGCTGGTTTCAGGACCGTTCCGAGCTGGAATCGGTATTGTCAGAGGACATGGCCTGGCGTTACATCCGCATGACGACGGATACCGCCGATGAGGAAGCTACCGCTCGCTACAACGAATTTGTACAGCAGATTAGCCCCAACATGGCCCCGTATGGTGACCGACTGAATCGTAAGGGACTGGATCACCCTAACCTGGAAGAGATCAAGGCTGAGGGCTATGCCATTATGCTGCGCGGTATGCGCAAAGACGTAGAGATTTTCCGTGAGGAGAACATCCCCCTGCAGACGGAGATACAAACCGAAACACAGAAGTACGGCCAGCTTACCGGGGCTATGACTGTGGAACATGACGGTCAGGAACTGACATTGCAGCAGGCAGGCGTACTACTCCAACGTACGGACCGTGCGCTGCGCGAAGAAGTATACCATAAAATACAAGGGCGGCGCATTCAGGATAAGGAGCCGCTGGATGAGTTGTACAACAAGCTCATTGGCTTGCGCCATCAGGTAGCACAGAATGCGGGGTTTACCAATTTTCGTGACTACATGTTCACGGCCATGGGCCGCTTTGACTATACCCCAGAGGATGCCTTTGCTTTCCATGAGGCCATCGCGGAAGAAGTGGTTCCGCTGTTCAGCGATCTGATGAATATGCGAAAGGAGGCCCTGGATCTGGACTCCCTCCGTCCTTGGGACAAAGCCGTGGATCCTTCCGGCAAGCCCCCGTTGAAGCCCTTCGAAGGCGGTGAGGATCTGCTGACCAAAACCACCACCGTTTTCCGCAAGCTGAACCCTTACCTGGGTGAGCGCCTGGAAATCATGCGCAATATGGAACACCTTGATCTGGTGTCGCGCAAGGGCAAATCTCCTGGTGGTTACAACTATCCGCTGATGGAGATTGGTGTGCCTTTCATCTTCATGAACGCTACCAGCACGGTGCGCGATATGGTGACGCTGCTACACGAAGGCGGCCATGCCGTGCACAGCTTCTTGGTGCGCGAGCTGGAGCTGGTAGACTTCAAGAGCACCCCTTCGGAGGTGGCCGAGCTCGCCAGCATGAGTATGGAACTGCTCACCATGGATTACTGGGACGAGTACTTCGCGGATGAAGAAGAGCTACGCCGCGCCAAACGCAATCACCTGGAAGACCTCATCTTTACCTTGCCTTGGGTAGCCACCATCGATCAGTTCCAGCACTGGATTTATGAAAATCCTGACCATACAGTGGAGGAACGCCTGGAGAATTGGAACCGCATCTTTGATCGCTTTGCGGATCAGGCTACCGATTGGAGTGATTTGCAGGAGCACAAGGATTACCTGTGGCAGAAACAACTGCACTTGTATCAGGTGCCTTTCTACTACATCGAGTACGGATTTGCCCAACTGGGTGCGGTAGCGGTTTGGAAGAATTACAAGGAGAATCCTGAAAAGGGTCTGCAGGGCTACTTGGATGCCTTGAAGCTCGGCTACACCAAGTCGATTCCCGAAGTATATGCCGCTGCGGGCATCAAATTTGACTTTAGCCGGGAGTACATCCGTGAGCTCATGCAGTTTGTACGGCAAGAGTTGGCCAAATTGTAAAAACATACCCGCCCTGGGCGGGTTCTACACCATAACACATAAACCATAACCCCTGGCTTCATGGCTGATATTACCTTGGGCGGCAATCCCGCCAAAACTTTGGGTGCTTTGCCCACTGTAGGCTCTCAAGCTCCTGATTTTACCCTAACCAAATCGGATATGTCGTCCGCCTCTTTGTCTGACTACAAGGGCAAAAAAGTAGTGATGAACATCTTCCCGAGTGTAGATACAGGCGTATGCGCAGCATCGGTACGCAAATTCAACGAAGAGGCTGCTGGTTTAGACAACACCGCAGTGCTGAATATCTCTCGTGACCTACCTTTCGCGCAGGCTCGCTTTTGTGGGGCTGAGGGCATCGATAAAGTAGAAATGCTTTCAGATTTCGCTACCGGCCAGTTTGGCAAAGATTACCAACTCACCATTGAGGACGGTGCCTTTGCTAATCTGCATTCGCGGGTGGTGATTCTCCTGGATGAGGAAGGAAAGGTAACTTACACAGAGCAAGTACCAGAAATTGGTCAAGCCCCTAACTTCGATGCTGCTTTGGCTGCACTCAAGTAATCCAAGGCTATAGATTTACCGTAATTTTAAGCTCAAGGGGGTGACCTTTTGGGCTTTCTTTGTCTTTATAGTGTCCAATCATCGTATATGCGGTTCTATCGTGTACTCTTCTTGTGCTTAGGACTGTTGGGGTCCACATTACCGGCTCGTGCCCAGTTTATCGAGAAGGTAAAGGCTCCCTTGCAGAAGATGTTTGGAGACAGCACCACGGCTCCCGGCGAACCCAAACTAGTAGGGTATCCTACCTTGGCGTACGCGCCAGAAACAAGGTGGGAGTTTGGTGCCAGTCTGCTCTACGTGTATCATGCCCAGCGCAAGCCAGAAAATCGGCTTAGCGAAATCTCCACCTTTGCGTTCGTTACTCTGGAGCAACAATACGGCTTGTGGCTAGACCATGCCCTGTATACCGATGAAAATCGGTGGTATTTCCTGGGGCGTGTAAGAGCCCAGAGCTTTCCGCTTCGCTATCATGGTATAGGCACCGAGGCACCCGCCGAATACCAAGCCTATGTGGCTGCGAACCAGATCTGGTGGCGTGAGCGTATTCTCCGGCGGGTAGGAAATGATAATTGGTTCGTGGGACTCGATGCCGACGTGCAGAGCCTTTGGAATGTAGACTTTCAATGGCAGCCAGAAGCCACCAATCTCCTGCTGCCTCTAGGCAATGGAGGTTCCTTTAATATGGGGCTGGGGCCCAGCATAGTATACGATAACCGGGAGAATGTGCTTAATGTACGGCACGGCCTTTACGCCGTAGCCAGCGGCTTGATTTACCACCCAGCTTTGGGAAGCGAGTTCAATTTCTCACAGTTTTTCACCGAGGTTCGGGGTTTCGTACCTGTAAACGAGCGGCAGGTATTCGCGGCTCAGGCTCAGGCCGTATTCAACAACGGGGATGTTCCCTTCAACCAGTTAGCCCTCATGGGCGGCGAGAGCCTTATGCGAGGCTACTATTTGGGGCGTTACCGAGACCGGCAAATGTTGGCCGCTCAAGTAGAATACCGCTGGCTACCCTTCGATCTACCGTTTACGGACCGTATTGGTGCCGCCGTGTTTATAGGAGCGGGTACCGTTGCTCCTACGGTTTCGGACCTCATCAATGTGCCTTGGCAAATTTCGGGAGGCGGTGGACTGCGAGTTCTTATCTTCCCTGACAAGGATATCTATACTCGCCTGGACGTCGGCTTCACCCGCGAAGGACCTGGTTACTATTTGTATATCGGGGAGGCCTTTTAACAGCCACGAGGTTCCCGCCTAGAGGGTACAAATTTTCGCTGCCTTCGCATACCTGAGGGCACAATTGCCACTCAAAAACGCGTGATGGTCACTCTGAGGACGTCACGTCTTGAACCATCCTCCAATCCTGTCGGTTCTACTTTTC
>DMST01000213.1:7353-12819 GCA_003454975.1 Cytophagales bacterium
TCTACTTTTCCGCAACACATTACCTGCCATGAATCATGTGATCATTTTGGGGGGAGGTCTTACCGGACTGAGCCTCGCCCATCTGCTCAGGGAGCAGGGCATTGACTATATGCTATTAGAGGCCCGTGACCGGCTGGGCGGTCGTATTCTCACCCATCCGGGTAAACAAACCCCACTTGAAATGGGGGCGACATGGCACTGGGAGTACCACACCCACGTCCGGCAGTGGCTGCAAAGAGTAGGCTTAGCACGCTTTCCGCATCACCAAACGGGCTTGGCCCGGTATGAGGCCACCCGACACCAGCCCACGGTCAGTTTTGAGATTCCGCCACAGGATCCCAGTTATCGCATTGTGGGTGGTACCCAGCAGCTGATTGATAGATTGGCAGCGGCCTTGCCTAAGGAAAACATAGTTCTAGGCGCGGCGGTAACCCAATTGACTAGGGCAGAGGATGTATGGCAAGTTGCTACCCAGTCCGGGGAGCTTTATACGGGGCAGCAGGTAGTCTCTACTTTGCCTCCGTTGCTATTTCATCAAGCCATTTCGGTAACGCCGGAGTTACCCACATCGCTCAAGGAAGTAATGGCTACTACCCACACCTGGATGGGTGATTCTATTAAATACGTAGTGGAATATCCTGCGTCCTTCTGGCGCGAACTAGGCTGGGCCGGAGCGGGTTTTAGTCAGGTAGGTCCGGCTACCGAGGTCCATGACCATACCAATGCTGAGGAGTCAGGCTTTGCCCTGAAAGGTTTCCTTGCTCCAGGCATCCGGGCCTTGCCACGGTCTGACTGGGAGCAAGTGCTAGTGGAGCAGCTAGTACACATGTACGGTGAGGAGGCCCGGCAACATGGGGGAGTACGCCTATCCGATTGGAGTAAGGAACCCTTCACTTATCAAGGAGGACCTGACCTAATGCCTCATCACAATCAAGGACATGGGGTGTACCAACAGGGATATGTGGAAGATTCCTTGTGGATTGCGGGTACCGAAACTTCGCCGCATTATGGTGGGTACCTGGAAGGTGCTTTGTTTTCGGCCCATTGGATCTCACAAAAGCTAGCTGCCCTCCGCTTGACTGCCTCTGAATGAGAAAGTTGAGCCCAGAGTAAACACTTTCTCATATTTCAGATTTTCATTGGGGGGACCGATTGTAAAATAAGGTTCTTTCGGCCGAACTTTTTATAAAGGCTATCGTTGTTGATAGCAATACTATCATTTTTGCCAAACCCACACTCATGACCCAGGATTGTATCCAAGGTATATTGAAAGAGTTTCTGGATTGGAAGGGAGAGCCTCACGAGGGAGGGACCCATTTCCCGGGCCCGTCTTTGGTGTATGAATCAAATCAGATTCCCCGTGCCATCCAGGACTTAGCATATGAAGCAGACCAAGCAGGCTTTACGTTTGTGGAGCACGCTATTCATGATAAAGAGCTGGACGCCTTTTTAGATCAGTTAGAGGTACCTGCATTATTTCTGGAAGATGTAGAGGGCAATCTGGTGCCCTGGGTGATAAGGCGCAAGGGCAAAGAGCAGATGGCCGGCCGGGTAGATAAGCTATCGTGTACGTATCAGAATACATGGCCGCTGGGCAATATGGGGTTGGCACGAAATGAGGATGGACTCATTCGTATGTGGTTGGGCTTCCCACAAGATAGCTTGGTGAGTGGCACCTCACCGGGTGATGGCCCCAAGCTGGGTAAAAAGCTTTCACCGGTTCGGAGGCTGTTTCGCTTACTCGCCATGGAAAAGCGGGACATCGTCATCCTGTACATCTATGCGGCCATCATTGGTTTAGTCAATCTGATGCTCCCTTTGGGCATACAAGCCACCATCGGTTTGGTATCCGGTGGGGTATTTCTCAGTAGCATTGGGGTGCTTATAGGCATTGTGATTATCACGGTACTGCTGGCGGGCTTGTTGCAAATTATGCAGATCAGTATTGTCGAGCATTTGCAAAGGCGAGTCTTTGCCAAGGCAGCCTTTGAGTTTACCCACCGGATACCCCGAATGAAGCTGGAAGCCATCTTCCAGACCCACGCACCGGAACTGGTCAATCGCTTTTTTGATGTGATGACCATCCAAAAAGGTATTCCTAAGCTGCTGATTGACCTTTCGTCAGCAGCCTTGCAGATTCTGTTTAGCCTCATTCTGTTGGCCTTTTACGATCCGGTCTTCATCATCTTCGGTGTTATCCTGGTAGCATTTCTTACGTTGATGTTTTACATCACGGGCCCGAAAGGATTGAATACCTCCATCACCGAAAGCAAGTATAAGTACAAGGTGGCTTATTGGCTGGAAGAGTTGGCGCGTACCATGTATAGTTTTAAGATGGCAGGGGCTTCGTTCTTGCCCATCAAGAAAACCCACGGGTTTGTAAACAACTACTTGGCCTATCGTAAGGCACACTTCAAGGTGCTGATCAATCAGTACACCTTCGTGGTGATTTTCAAGACCTTAATTACAGGTGGCCTGCTGGCTTTGGGAGCGTATTTGGTTTTCAACCGGACCATTACCTTAGGTCAATTCGTAGCTTCCGAAGTAATTATTATTCTGTTGCTAGGTGCGGTAGAGAAGATCATCATGTATATGGATGTGGTGTACGATATGCTTACCGCCGTGGATAAAATTGGTCAGGTTACGGATGTTCCCCTGGAAAAGACGGAAGGTCTTAGTCTACCAGACTTCCCTGAGGGCATGCCCATCCATATCAAAAACCTATCGTATCGGTATCCTCACCAAGGTCAAGCCGTACTAGACAATGTCAACTTGGATATCAACCCAGGCGAAAAGATTGCCTTGGTGGGTGCCTCAGGATCAGGAAAAACTACCCTGGTTCACCTGCTTACGGGCATGTACGAGGAATACGAAGGTACCATGCAAGTAGGGCAATACAGCTTACGCAACATATCGCCGGAGTACCTGCGTGATGTGGTAGCCAAGAATGTATCGCATGAAGATATTTTTGAGGGCACCATCTTGGAGAATATTCAAGTAGGTAAGCCCCAAACTACCGTAGACGATGCTATTTGGGCATTGAAGAAGGTAGGCCTGCTGGATCAGGTGTATGCCATGGAAGGAGGGCTGGAAAGTGATGTAATGCCGGGCGGTAAGGTCTTTTCTAACGCGGTTATCAACCGGCTAATCCTGGCCCGATGCTTGGCTAAGAAGCCAAAGGTGTTGATTCTCAATGACTTCTTTGTACCCTTTACACCCAAGCAGAAGCGTGAACTACTCCGCATGCTGCTAACGTTAGATGATTCCATGACGTTGATTATGGTAACGACTGACCCGGTGGTGATGGCTCAAATGGACCGCCTCTTGGTACTAGAAGGTGGAAAAATAGTAGGTGATGGTGCAATGGAAGAGTTGCGCGAAATGCCTGCCTTGGCTGAAGTTACTTTGATACCTACTAACTCATCTTCCTAAGCTATGCTGAACGTCTCGCGAAATAAAATAGCCCCTACCCGCGATGAGGCCCACTGGTACTCGCTTGAGGTACTTCAAACGCCCCATGCCGGGCGGATTCTGGCCCGCTGGTTGATCGGAATATTGGTAGCCGTTTTGGTCATCATGCTCTTGCCTTGGCAGCAAAACGTGCAGGGGAAAGGAAAAATAACGGCGTTGAGTCCTCAGAATAGGCCCCAAACGGTACAATCGGTCATTCCTGGCCAGATCAGTAGTTGGCGGGTACAAGAGGGTATGTTCGTAAGTAAGGGCGACACCTTACTAGTGCTGGGTGAGATCAAGAATGAATACTTCGATCCTGAAGTGCTGCAACGGAAGCAGGAGCAGCTAGCTGCCAAAGAGGGGAGTCTGAAGTTTAAGCTAGAGAAAGCCGACGCTTTGATAGGGCAAATTGCTGCACTGGAAGTGGCCAGGGAACTGAAGGTAGAGCAAGCCCGCAACAAACTGGCCCAGGCCTATCTGAAAGTAACAACGGATAGCGCTGCTTGGGCGGCTGAGCAGGTAAACTTACAAGTAGCTCAGGCCCAGCTAGACCGGCAGGAACAATTGTTCGAGCAGGGATTAGTAAAGCTAACCGACCTGGAGAAACGCCGCCTGAAATTCCAAGAAGTAAATGCCAAACTGGTATCAGCGTTCAATAAATACAATCTGGCTCTGAACGAGCGCATCAATGCTGAGTTGAACATTAGCACCCTGCAAGCTGAATTTGCGGATAAGCTTAGCAAGGCGCAGAGTGATTTGGCGGCTACTCGGGCTGATGCCTTCGAGTCGGAAGGGGAGGTAGCAAAGCTGGAGAACGAAGTGGCTAACCTTACCGTGCGACAGGGCAACTACTACCTGCTAGCCCCCCAAGCTGGCCGGATTGTGAAGGCATTGAAGGCCGGTATTGGTGAAACGGTGAAGGAAGGCGAAGCTTTAGTGACCATCATGCCAGAAACCCCCGACGTGGCCGTAGAACTGTATGTACAGGCTATGGATTTGCCCTTGCTCAAAATTGGCCGCAATGTACGATTGGAGTTTGACGGTTGGCCTGGCTTTCAGTTTAGCGGCTGGCCCAATGCCTCTGTGGGTACTTTTGGCGGACTGATCTCGGTCATCGATTATGTAGCGCAACCAGATGGATCCTATCGGGTATTGGTAACGCCCAATCCGAGCGATGAAGAATGGCCAGAGCAGCTTCGCCTCGGTTCAGGAGTATTTGGCTGGGCCATGCTAGATCAGGTACCGCTGTGGTACGAGGTATGGCGTCAGTTCAACGGCTTCCCTCCGGAATACCCTAGCGATTTACCCGGTGCAGAAGGTGGTGATAAAGCCAAAACTGAAACCGCTTCCAAATGATGAGCCGCCTGTTACTGCTCTTCACGATTTTGGCAGCACCTGGTTGGGTATTGGCCGACGATCAGGACTCGGTGATGGTCAAGGAACTACCTTGGCAACTGTACATGAGCCGGGTATACCGTTACCACCCAGTGGCAGAGCAGTTGCGGCTGCAGCCTGCTATGGCGGAGGCCATGCTGCTTGAGACCAAAGGGGCGTTTGATCCTAAAATTGCCAGCGAGTACGTTCATAAGGACTTTAAGGAGACCCAGTACTTCGAGCGATGGGATACCGATATTAAGGTGCCAGTTTGGAATTATGCAGATCTAAAACTGGGATATGAACAAAACCGAGGTGTTTGGCTAAACCCCGAGGCGAATGTGCCCGATAATGGCCTTATCTATGCAGGAGTTTCGGTTCCCATTGGCCGCGGATTGTTCATTGATAGCCGACGGGCGGCCATCAAGAAAGCCATATTGGAGCTGGATGGTAATGAGGCCGAGCGGCAAAAGAACATGAACAAGTTTTTGCTCATGTCTGCCAAGGCGTACTGGGGCTGGGCTCAAGCCTACCAGCAATTGGTGTTGGCAGAGGAAGGAGTTCGGCTGGCCTCCTTTAGGCTTTCGGGCACGCTTCAGAACGTGACCCAAGGAGCTGCGGCTGCCGAAGACACGCTGG
>DMST01000534.1:0-1157 GCA_003454975.1 Cytophagales bacterium
TGGGAAGCCTCTCATGATCGTACCGGAGACTGGTATGAGTACGTACAGGGCCTGGCTCCTGAGATGGCTAGCGCAGGCATTGACATGATCTGGCTTCCCCCTCCCTCCGACGCCGGTTCTTTGGAAGGCTATTTGCCTCGTGAACTGAACAATTTCTCCAACAACTACGGAACCCTTGCTGAGCATCAGGCAATGCTATCTACGTTGGATGGTCTGGGTATCGATGCCATTGCCGATATCGTGGTGAATCACAGGGTGGGTTCTACCAACTGGGTAGACTTTACCAACCCTACTTGGGGTACTTGGTCCATTACGTCTAACGACGAAGTATGGAGCCAGCCTGCATACAGTGGCATTAGCACTCGGGGTAACAATGATACCGGGACGCCCTATGCCGCTGCCCGTGACGTTGACCACACCAATACCCAAGTACAGAACGACATCATCGCCTTTATGAACAACCTGAAGGCCATCGGTTACGACGGCTGGCGCTATGATTTCGTACACGGGTTTGGTACCCAGTACTTTGCGCAATACAACGGTGCTACCAATCCTACTTTTTCGGTGGGTGAGAACTGGACTCAGGATAAGCAGGCAATTCAAAACTGGATTGACGCTACAGGTTCTGCTGCGTTCGACTTCCCTACCTACTACGCCATCAAAGGAGCCATTCGGGATAACAACTACAGCTATCTGGCTTACCAGGGCGAGCCCAGTGGTGGAATCGGGTGGGACCCACGTAACAACGTAACGTTCGTGGAAAACCATGATACGCCCGACTATGATCCTCAGAACAACATCCTGAACGGGAACAATGTAGGCCAGGCATACGCCTACCTGCTTACGCACCCCGGTGTACCTACCATCTACTGGAGCCACATGTTTGAGTGGGGTAATGCTGTGAAGGACGAGATCAAAGCCTCCTTGGCTGTTCGCAAGGATGCCGGTATTCATAGCCAGAGCGGTATCACCATACTGGAGGCGAGCGCTGGAGTATATGCTGCCCGTATTGCGGGTACCAATCACGACGTGATTTTAAAAATGGGCGGCGGCAACTGGGGTGACCCTGGTGCGGAAGGCATTAGCGGAAACTGGGCGCTGGCTACTTATGGCACCAACTACGCTATCTGGACCAATGGCGGTACCGGCGGCGGTGG
>DMST01000534.1:1199-19476 GCA_003454975.1 Cytophagales bacterium
CGGAGGCCAAACCGGTGAGATGACTGTATACGCTCAAGGTTTCACCCACGTATATGCATGGGACGATAACCAAAACCCTTTGGCAGGAGCATGGCCCGGTGCGGCTATGAGCAGTGCAGGCAACGGTTGGTACTCCTACACGCTGTCTTCTGACTGTGCCAACGTCATCTTTAGTAATAATGGTGGCGGTCAAACTGCCGACCTCAGCACCTGCAATAGCACTCCCTGGTACTATGAAGGTACTTGGTATGCAGAGGAACCCAACACCGGTGGTGGTGGCGGAGGGGGTGGCTCCGGCAGTAGTTTTGAAGTGTTCGTGCAGGGCTACACTCATTTCTATGCTTGGGACGACAATCAGAATCCCTTGGCGGGCGGCTGGCCAGGTACGGCACTCTCAGCTGATGGTGCCTGGATGAAAGGATCTATCCCTGCGAACTGCACCAACGTAATCTTTAGCAATAACGGCGGTAATCAGACGGCCGACCTGAGTACTTGCAGCAATGCACCCTACTACTACCAAGGTACCTGGCACGCTAGCGATCCTACCTCTGGTGGCGGTGGCGGTGGTAGCAGCACCATGACGGTGTATGCCCAGAACTACACGCATGCTTATGCCTGGGATGATAATCAGAATCCATTGTTGGGTGGCTGGCCTGGTACTGCTATGAGTAGCGCAGGCGGTGGCTGGAACAGCGTCACCATCAATGCTAGCTGTGCCAATGTGATCTTTAGCTATAACGGCGGCAGCCAAACGGCGGACCTCAACACTTGTGGAGATAGCTGGTGGTACAGCAACCAGTGGCATGGTAGCATTCCTTTGGGGGCTCGCGGATCCGTTTCGGCTAGCTTGCTACCAGAAGAAATCAGCTGGAATCTGTACCCCAATCCTTTCACGAACGCCACCACCGTTCAGTTCTCCCTGGCTGAAGGCCAAGAGGTAACGTTGGAGGTGATTGACCTGACAGGCAAGCGTGTGGAGCTAGTACAGGAATGGATGCCTGCCGGGCTGCACCGGGTGAACATCACGGAGGAGCAATTGCCTTCTGCAAGCCAGGTGTTCATCAGCCGGTTGACCATTGGTGAGCGCACTTTTACTCAGAAGATGATTCGGATTGACTAATACCTAATCATAGCGTATCCTAGTATAAGCCGGAGGCCATTGGTCTCTGGCTTTTTTGTGACGGAAAAATGATGACAACTTGAAAAGCATTGGGTAGAAATTTAGATTTGTATTTAACTATTTCTCAATTAAACATAACACTCATGTCCAGAAGCTTATTGCTAGCGGCGCTTTGTCTCATTTCGCACTTTTCCCTAGCGCAGAAATACATCCTGGTATCGGATGATCCTAATGATACCTCTCCCGTACCCGACGATCCTAATGCTTCTTTTGAATATGTAGCAGATTCTCTGAAGAACGCCTATGCTTACATACTTAATCAGGCCAACCAATTGTACAATGGATCCACCATCCAGGAACCCATTACTGTTTACATCCGCCAAAGTGTGTTTTCGGATCATAATCAGCTCACCTGGGCTGCTACTTCCCCTACTCACACCATGAAAATCATGGCCTATCCAGGGGAAGAAGTAATTTTTAATGGTCAGCGAAGCAATGGTGAATTGAGCGGTGGCTGGTTGAAAATACATAGCCCAGGTAGGGCTACTAATGTCTGGATCGAGGGTATTACAGTGGAGTATTTTATGAACGCCATCAGCTTGGGTAAATCTGTGAAAGATAGTATTTACGGCGCTGATAGCACGAAATTCTACATCTATGACACTACCATGGCCAGCAGCCATAACACCATCAAGAACAATATTTTTCGGTTTATAGGTAGTGAATGGAACAGTAAGCCAAATTCCTATGCCTTCTCTGCCATAGGGGTCACCCGTTCTCAACACAATGTGATTGATGGGAATATTTTCTATCGATTAGAAAATGACTACAAGCTCGGAGCCTTGCATGCGGTATATTTTGCTCATGGTTCTATTAATAATGAAGTGAGGAACAACTACGTCACCTTGTGCTCGGGAGATGCTTTTCGGGTGCGCGACAGGTCTCATGACAACGTTTTTGAAAACAATTATGTAGATCAATCAGGAGCGAATGGTTTCTTTTCGGAGTGGTACAACACCAATGCTAACTACCTATCAGAGCCAAGCAACGGTACCATTCTCAATAACAATACCGGTACTTTCCCATACCCTGGTTGGGTAAACTTCAACCCAAATATTGAGATGACTTTATGGGATAGCGAGAACCCTGCCATGAATACGAACTATTCAGGTTCGGGTAATTTTGTAGAAGGAGGCCCCATAGAGTGTGAAGAAATTGGGGGGACGGCTACTGGTGATTTGGATGGCGATGGAGTAGAGGAAGTTTGGGTGGCCTTCAACTACGATAATTTCACTAAGGTAGTTCGCAGCGAGCCCGGTAAAGGGCCTTACTTATCCAAGATCGTGAAGAAGTCTATCTATTGGCATGTAGCCGATTTGGAGGTGAATGATTTTGATGGGGATGGGAACTTGGAGCTCATTGTGGCTTACAATGAGCTGACCAACAATACTGATGCTACCCAGATACATCGGTACAATGCTCATAATTCAGGATACCTAAACTCATTGTACACGAGTACCTGGTGGACGACCGGTGCTTTGACTTCCGGTGACTATGATGGCAACGGAACTCAGGAGGCTTTTGTGGCCTTCAATGCTCCCAACAACAGTGGTGCCCACTACACCCAGGTTTGGAAAGGGAACGGCTACACAAGCTTAGGAAACTATGGCCAGGTCTATACCGATCCTGATTGGACCGTAGGGGAAATGACTTCTGGTGATTATGATGGCAATGGTGAAGATGAACTCTTTGTGGCCTTCAATCAACCAGACGTTACTTCCAGCCTTGTGGATGACAATACCAAGATCTGGAAATGGGACGGTACTACAACTCCCGTAGATCAAACCGTGTGGTATTCCAGTACTAACTTCATCACTGGGGCTATTACCTCGGGTGATTATGATGGCAACGGAGAAGATGAGGTGTATGTAGCTTTCAATGATCCCTATGATGGGAGTGCCATCAATAATTATGAGCTGTACAAAGGAGATGGAGAACTTGGGCTCACCAATCTTGGTTTGAAGGCCAGCCATGGCTGGTGGCGGATAGGTGGGCTGGTTTCTGGCAATCTGTTGGCCAGTTCTGACCATGAAGAGGGAGCCACCTTCTTTGCGGGTAGCACTGCTACCCAATTCATGATTGGGACCGGGATCATCAAACCCAGCGGCTTGGGGCAGTGGTACCGTTCGGAAGAAATATCCGCTTGTACCTATCCAACGGGTCCGGTGATCGGATCTCCGGTACCTAGGGGGGGAGTAGATGTGCAAGAGGACGGCCAATTAGGAACCGGTAGTTTTACCATGTACCCCAACCCCTTCACATCCGAAACCACCTTGCAATTCTCCCTAGCCGAAGGCGAGGAGGTAGTGTTGGAAGTAATCGACCTGACGGGCAAGCGTGCCGAGCTAGTACGAGAATGGATGCCTGCTGGCGTACATCGGGTGAACATCACCGAGGAGCAATTGCCTTCGGCCAGCCAGGTGTTCATCACGCGTCTATCCATTGGGGAGCAAACCTTCACGCAGAAGATGATTCGGATTGACTAATCTATAATTATAGCGTATCCTATCTAAAACCGGAGGTCGTTGGTCTTCGGTTTTTTCTTTTACCAGACTAAACCTTTTTTTGGTACACAGAGTAAGGTTACCCTATGCAGCCAAATAAGGGACTTTCATCAAGCAAGTTCAGACGTTATGCCGCCATATTTTTGTTGGTAGGTACCGTTCTTATTGGTCTGCAAGATGCCTTTCGCGATGGATTTTCGGGGAGATATGACTTACAACAATCCTTTGGCCGTGTAGCGCTCACCCTCTTACTTCCTGTTCCCTTAATACCCTTACTTCAGCATTTGCTACGCAGTATCTGGTTTGTGCGCCCCCAGCGCTATTTAGGTTTGGCTTTACTTTCCTGCTTTTCTTTTGTGGTGGTTTCCTTTCTGCTTTCCAGTGTATCACTTAAGCTGATGGGGTTTGAAACCTCCTGGGTGTCTGCGCCATTTTTGCGGTTATATATGGGGCGAGAAATATTACTGCTAACATTGATTTGTGCCCTGGCGGCAATTGACGCTAAGTTTCCTAAGGCGGAAGATGATTAAACCACCTTTGTTTTCCTTCGCAATATCCATAGAATGCCCATCCCAAATCGTCCGTGTTTGGTGGCCAACAGAAGTGCAATCGCCATCCTTTACTCTAGTTCGTAATCAAAGATAGCACCGTATTAGAACCAAACAGGTGCCTAGAATAGGTTGGTGCGGCTCACAACTTGGATAGTTTTGCGCCTACGTATTCTTTTCTGTTTGGGCTTGGAATCTTCCCTTGCCAAGGCTTCCAAATATTGATAGGCCTCCATCTTGGTTTCAAATACCCGGACTTGCTTACCGGTGGTGCGTTGTAGCATGACATGAAAGATGGCTGCCATGGTGCGACCTATGCCCGACTGGGCTTTGATACTCACCATACCCTGCTGTTTTGTGACTAGCCTTCTAACCTTGGGGCGCAAAAAGTGAACTGTCGACACCCAAAGCCTGGCTTCAGTGGGAATGAATTCCAATTCCGTTTCGTCAGATACAGAATAATGGAATGGGTAAGTCTCATACAATTCTGGAAGAGAGGAAAAAGCGGTCTTATACTCCTCAACGGTGGGTCTGCCCCGGTGCTTCATTAGCATGGCATCCCAAGCTTGCAAATAAATGATGTCAATATTGGAGCTCTGAAATACTACCTGCTCTCGAGGGGGGTACATAGGATTGTGCGTGAATAATCTATTCTTTTAAAATAGCTTATTTCACAGACAATGTTTGTCTCTTCTGCGATCAAAATTCTCATTCCTTCAAAATAATTCAGGGGATAGAAAGATTGATCTAGAAAATAATTGAATATCAAAAGCAGAACTGTAAATAGTTATATGCCACAAAGGATTTATTGGCATAATACGATTTTCATGTGGTCAAAGCCCAATTTTGATGGGGTGGGTTATTCCGGGTGAATGTGCGTGTAAGATGACCAGTTAGTCCTCTATATCCTCGTCAAAATACCCAGTAGGCACCAGGTCTTCTTTAGCAATTCCTAGCTGTACACGCAGGGCATGGGCTTGCTCTAGCAGGTTAGCGTGGGGTACTTTTTTGCCACGATCAATGGCCTCTATTTCCACAAAGAATTCCCCGGTGGGTAGGGTGTCCAGGTGTACCTTCAGGGTGCCTACCCAAAATATCTGACGCGTCTTGTGCACTTCCCCAATGGTACGGTGTTCCCGCCGTAGGTCGTATATGTCCTCTTCGGTAGGGTCCAGATCGTACCGATACACTGTGGTGGTTTCCACTCCGTTCCGTTCTGTACGGTCGTAGTGCGTAATCAGGCTCTCCACCGTACCCTGCCGCCATTTCAGCTTGCCCAGTTCCACTTCAAAGTAGGTGTCCGTTTGTACATCTACACCAGCAAACCGTGCATTCATCTTACGTAGCTTGTTTTCGATGGGCAACAAGTCATACAGTTGAGCCTTGAGCGTTACATCCTGGTAGCGTAGCGGTTCCATGCTGCGAAGGTTAGCAAATCAGCATTGGGAGGCAAATGATAGAAAGAAACGGAGACAATTCGGTGACATGGGACCTGCGGATGGGTAAAAAAATTGGGCTTAGCCATATCTTGCAGCAAAATTAGATTGACACATCATATGAGTGTAATGAGAAGAATCCAGGTAGGGTTTCTGGGTGGATTGCTGTCCGTATTGCCTTTCATGCAGGCATGTCAGGACCAAGAACTTGCCAACCAACTAGAGGAGCTCTCCGAGGAGCTAGAAGAGGCAAAGCAGATCAATAATTTGTTGGCCTTTCGCCAAACCATATTAGACGCGAGGGTATCCGAAGTATTGGTCTCCAATGTAGCAGAGGAGCCCAACGGGGAATGGAACCTAAGTTTTGAGGACGGGTCCGTTTATCAGGTAGATTCAGGAATTGTAGCCGAGGTAGCCTTGGATAGTGCAAGCTGGAAGGTGGATTTTACCCTAAGTGATGCATCTGAAGTCTCCGGGCATTTTATTGGCAATTTGTCCATTACCGAGGAGCAGATTGAGCTAAATCCTTTCAATAGCGCACCTCTATCAGCGTTGGCTCAAGTCTCTACACCGGTAAAGGGATCTTTTGTGGTGACAGTGAAGGGACAAGACGGTGATGTTTCTGACATCATCTACGAATCGCCCAATGTGGGTACGGAGCATAGCTTGCCCATCATTGGCCTTTATGGAGAGTACGACAATACGGTAGAGCTCACCTTTGTAAGTGCCACCGGGGCTGTGCGGGCTACCCATACCACAACGGTTACTACGGAAGCCTTGCCTACAGGCTTGCCTACCGTAGATATTGTGGTGCCCCTGAGCAACCCTGCGCAGAATACCCTGTTTCTGGTGAACTACCGGGCGGTGAACATGCCCTTTATGATGGATGCCTTTGGCAAAGTGCGGTGGTTTTCCAATGGATTTACTACGGTCCGGAAGTATGGCCTGCAAATATTTGCCAATGGCAATGTGGGGTATGGCGTTGCTGGCGCAGGCCAGGGAAGTGTGATGGAGTATACCTTGGTAGGGGAGTTCGTGCGTGAGTACACATTCTATCCCGCCTACGAGAATGCCCACCATGATGTGTTTGAGTTGCCCAATGGTAATTTGTTGGTGGCGGTAAATGAAACCGGAGGAGAAACCATTGAGGATCAGATTATTGAGATGGACCGTAACTCAGGAGCCATTCTGACGGAATGGGACCTTCGTGAAAGTCTTCCTACGGACCGACTTACCTTTCGTGTGATCCAAGATGGCGCCGACTGGTTCCATAACAATGCTATCTGGTATGACGAACGTGATCACTCGCTCATCTTGTCCGGGCAGGCGCAAGGTGTGGTGAAGGTAGATTGGGACAACAACCTCAAGTGGATTCTGGCCCCTCATGAAGGCTGGCCTGAAGAATATCAAGACTACTTGTTGCAACCCACAGAGGCCGAAGGGTTTGAGTGGGTGTGGGGGCAGCACGCTCCTCAGGTATTGCCTAGCGGTAATCTGCTGCTGTTTGACAACGGCTTCGGCCGCGAGTTTGGTGCAGCGGACCAGTTCAGCCGGGCGGTGGAATTCGAGATCGTCGAAAATGATAACGGCATAGGAGGCAGTATTTCAGAGGTGTGGCAGTACGGCAAGGAACGTGGTGAGGAGTTTTTCGCTCCCTTCATTAGTGATGTAGACTACTATCCGACTACGGATACCCGCTTTCTGGTAGCTGGATCCACGGCCTTCTCCTTGAACTACGTAGATAGTGCAAACATGACGCTGACGCCGGATCCTACCGCCATTGAGACTATCATGGTGGAAGTAAACGAGGCCAAGGAGGTGCTCTTTGAAGCTACTTTCTCCTCCGAGGGAAAAACCGGAACCACCTACCGCGCGGAGAAGCTCATTTTGTTCAATTAAGGTGCAGATACACTAGACTCAAGAAGTAAGAGTCAAAACAAAACCACCTGGGAAATCAGTTTTCCTGGGTGGTTTTTTTATGAATTGCCGTTCCACCCGGCAAATGATATTTCATTTCTACAGCTCAACTTTATCGCGTTATTGAAAGGCCATTTTTGCCCACCAACTCCACGGCTCACCCGCTCATTGTCTCATTCAGAAGTAGTTATCGGTATAGGCCTTGCCTTGTAGCCCAATTAGCACCTTACCGCAATATTCCCTACCTTTTTGTAGGCCAAACTCAAAATCAACAACATGTCGCTGCTCACGCTCAAGTCCTATTGGCGTACGGGTCGGGCTGTATCCCGTCGGTACGTACTCGTCAACCTCGTAGGGCTCGTTACGGCCTTCTTTGTTGCCCTATTACTGCACAGCTACCTCGTCTTCGAGACTTCTTATGATCAGGATTTACCCCAGGTATATCGCGTTTCTACCGCCCTTAGCCAAGGGAGCGAGGTCCAACATTCCGCCCAAACGCCTGTGCCCTTGGCAGAGGTGCTGCGGACCCAACTGCCGCAGGTCACTCAGGTAGTACGGGCCGACCACTCGGATGCATTGGTACGCTTTCGGGGGCAGGTGTACAATGAAGATCATCTGGTTATGGCCGAGAAGGGCTTTTTGGAGCTGTTTCGGATACCTGTACTCGCCGGTGATCCTACTGGTAAACTGGACGAACCCTACAGTGTAGTATTGACCGAGTCCATGGCCCAAAAGTACTTTGGGGAAGCTGATCCTCTTGGGCAGGAATTGCGGATTTATAAGTTTGACCCGGAGGGGCAGGGCGCCGACTACCGTGTCACTGCGGTAATTGCCGACCCACCTGCTAATCGTCACTTGCCCTTCCGGGCGCTCATCTCCTTCGCTACGGCCACCGCTGCTTTCCCTGATTTCTTTGCCGAACTTGATCCTATCTCACTTGAGTTTTACACCTACTTCCGTTCGGAAACAGCACCTGCTGACTTGCAAGCGCAGGTGAGTCGCTTGGCCCCTGAGGCTCAGGAGGGCCTGCACCTGGCCTATGCCGTGCAGCCCCTAACCGACATACACCTCCATTCCGCGCTAGACGACGAACTGCCGGGCCACGGCACGCATACTACCGTTACGGTGGCCCGTGTTCTGCTAGCGGTAGTTTTGCTGCTGGTAGGGATCAACTTCACCATCATGAGTCTGGCCCAGGCTCACGCCAAGCTGCGACAGGTGGGCATTAAGCGAGTGCTAGGTGCACGCACAGCCCAGATTGTAAGGGAGGTTATCCTCAGCAATACCCTACTGGTACTGTTGGCAGTAGGGATAGCCGAAGCCACCGTCCTGTTGTTAGGGCCCTTGGGGTTTGCAGTATTGCCTACTTTCCTCTTTCCAGTGGCTCCCTTCCCCACACTGCTTTCCGTAGTGGGGTTGGGACTGACGGTGGGTCTGTTCGCATCGGCTTTACCTGCCGTGCTGCTGGTGCGGGTGCAGCTACTGAGCGCCCTTAAGGAAAAGGCCAGTGCTCAGCCCAGCTGGGTCAATCGCTTCCGCACTGGACTGGTCATCTTGCAGGTTACCGTGCTGGTGGGAGTGCTGGCCTCCGCCTTACTTATGCAAAGTCAGCTACAGCACCTATTGCAGTACAACCTCGGCTTTCAGTCCAAGGGAGTGGTTTCCCTTCGCACCAACGGTGACGAGGCTGTGATGGCAGGCTACTCCGCCTTTCGCGATCAACTGATGCAATTACCAGGGGTACAAGCGGTGGGCGCCACCAACTCCATGCTCGTAGACGGGCTGGATGAAGAAGCCGTTACCCTTCGACGGCCCGGGCATGCTCCGGAAGTTTTCCAGGCGTCCTTGCTTCGCACCGATGCCGCCTTTACCGATGTGTTTGACGTACCGCTAATAGCCGGCCGCAACCTGGCTACTGGTGTAGGGAAGGAGGTCACCGAATTCCTGATCAACCAGCGCATGCTCACTACCCTGGGCATGGCCGACCCGGAGGAGGCCTTGGGCCTTTCGATTACCGTTGAGGACCGCTCTGGTACCGTAGTGGGCGTGGTGCAGGACTTCCATTTCGATAACCTTCGCGCCCCGCTTACCGGCTTGTTCATCCAGCAGCGCACCGACCGCTTTTCCCAGATTGCGGTGCGAATGGCAGGCAACCCGACCGACAACCTGGCGCAGCTCCAAGCGGCTTGGAAGACCGCCTTTCCGCAAGCCCTCTTTGAATACCGCTACTATGAGGATGCCTTGGCTAGCTCCTACCAACCTGAGGCCCAATTATTACGTGGCCTACAGGCAGCAACCCTCTTGATCATCTTGGTGAGCGCCCTTGGGGTTCTTGGCCTCTCTGAATACATGGCCCAAGCCAAATTAAAGGAGGCGGGAGTACGCAAGGTGTTGGGTGCATCCTGGCTGGGTGTATATTGGCTCAACGGCCGTGTATTCGTTACTATGACTGCCCTGGCGGGCGTATTGGCCTTGCCTCTCTGCTGGTGGGGCTACCGCTCCTTTTCGGCGGGATTTGCCTACGCGCTTCCCTTCCAGTGGTCCCTCTTTTCCCTGGGACTGGGCTTAAGTCTCTTCCTTATGCTGGGCCTTACCCTCTACCACGGCCTCCGGTTGGTTTGGGTTAATCCCGTGAAAATTTTGCGGCAGGAGTAGGCTTCTTCCCATCCTTGGCCGGGGGTAATACCTAAATTTTGAATGAATTCTTTCTCAGGCATTTGCCTTTGAGAAAGAATGTCTAATTTTTATCGCTATAGGGTTTTAGCTAAACTTTAGTTATGAAGGTATTCATTAGTCATTCCCATAAGGACATGTGGATTGCTCAACAGATAGCAGGCTCATTGAAAGCGGAAGGAATAGATTATTTCTTTGACGATTCAGATATGAAGCTTGGAGATGCTATTGATGCAAGGGTGAAAGATGCTATTAAGACAAGTACTCATTTTATTGTGTTAATGACTCCTGGGGCTTGGGACAGTAAATGGGTTCCTGCGGAGATTGCCATGGCTGATCTTATTGATTTAAAGATCATTCCACTCGTTCATTATGTCGACAAAAACAAGATTTTTGAATTACTAATTAATCGAACACGTTATGATCTAAATTCTTTTGGGAGGGTCCTGAACATGTTGAAGTCAGAAATGAACCCTGAAGTGGCACAACAAAATGATTTTGAGCCTGAACCTAGAGAGACCACCAAGGAAAAAGATAAGTTCTTAAATGCTCCTTCAGTAGGAAGTGCTGTCAGACTCCCTACTAGGCCTCCATCTGAAGCGATACGTGCTTCTGAAAATATTGGATGGGTACCCGGCATGAATCCATATTTAGGTAAAGCTGGAGAGGTTCTTGAGATCGATGAAGACAATTCTGCAAAATTAGATGTTGATGGAGGTAAATATTGGTATGCTTTCGAGTGGTTAGAATCAGTTAACTAAATCTTCTGCCTGAATTTTTAGATTCTTATTATCGAATAGAAAAGCGCTCTTTTGTTTAATATGTGAGAAATGTTGGTGTCTAAATCTGAATTTTTCAGATCTTACCCTTATTGTTTCTAAGGAAGATCCTGTGAAATCTATTTTCACCTCTCCTCCTTGAAAAAGAATTTCTTTCATGTTAGAAAAGTTGATTTGAGTGTTTTCAAAGTGGTCATTATAGAATATACATTCATTGAATTCAGTGCCATTTCCAAAACTAGTATTTGATAATATTGAATCAACTAATTTGAAATTAGAGAAAATGCATTCTTGAAATGTAGAAATAGGTGATACAAAAACACCAAACCATCTAGAGTTCGAAAAGTCAATGTTGTTGAATTTACCTACGAAAGTTGTGTTTATGAATTCACAATTGTCCAACCTGATTTTCGGGCTTCCCTTTGTCGTTGATTTATCATAATGAGGTAACCTTCCAATTACTTGTAGTGCGGAAGTAACATCTTGAGCCGTATGTCTTATGTTGTTATACCATATTTCCCTATCTATGATCCACTGTTCGCGTTTTTGAACATCTGATGGCGGAGTGTGAATTGACTCAGAAATGAAATTTGAATTTGAGTTGATTTTAATGAAGTTACAAATGGTATCAACAATCGACCAATACATATCCCAATCTCCTTGTTGTAGATAATCTCTAGAAACCGCCTCAAGTGCATATACTGCGCCTACTCTAGCTGAAAGTTTGGAATTTACTAGAAGCTTTTGTGTAAATCCTCCAGATTTGTTCTTTACTATTTCATATTCATCTCCTTGTCCAAGAAGTTCAAGCGCTTTTGTAAAGCGGTTTGTAAGTTGTGTTTTTAGGGCTAAATCCCTTTGATCTACAGCTATTGCTACTTGTTGAGTAGACAATTCCGAATTTTTTATTGCAGTTCTGGCGTTTTTATTTGCTGCTTTGGCTTGGTTGTCATGACTAAACCCCCTCCATACAACAATGAAGGTTCCTAAGATTCCGGCCAGACCTAATCCTATGTTTCTTACGTTTTCAAGCCGCTCTTTCACTTTTGGAATATCGCTACTTGCCTGATTAGGATTCCAGAGAGCGAAAAAAGAGGCTGGATGGAAAGCATACCAACAAGCCAACAATAGGACCATAAGAGTACTAATTGCTGTTAATAGCTTTACTTGGCTTTCGTTTGTGAGAAAATTTTTAATCCTACTCCACATATGAGAAAGATATAAAATAGTAAGTATTTAAAGGGTATTGATGGTGTCTTGACTGTAAACTCCACTGACTTGTGTCTTCCTTTTGTGCTTGCATTAACTTTAGACCTTAAGCCATGATAGTTCGACCTCCTTAATCTTCCATTCCAATCCTCGCAAAACAATCTCTTCTCAATCGCGATTCCTTAACAATTCTGTTGAAGAAACCGGCATTTTTTGCTAATTATCGACTTTGAATCCATATGTATGTCATAACACTAGTATGCATGACGAAAATATGGAGTCAACCCAGTATAGACAGACCATTTAATCATACATACGAAGCACTATGCAAACGTTTCCCTGGCATGCCAAATATCCTGAGGGCGTGCGCCCGGAGGTACCGGTACAAGATTTTGAAACTCTGGTAGACCTGATCGACAACGGTCTCAAGAAATACGCCGACCGTCCGGCCTTTGAAAATATGGGCAAGGTGATGACCTATGCCGATATTGATAAGCTTTCGGCGGACTTTGCGTCTTACCTACAAAACGTAGCGGGGCTGAAAAAGGGTGACCGCATCGCCATCCAGATGCCCAACCTGTTGCAGTTCCCTATCGCCATGTTTGGCGCGCTGCGTGCGGGCATGACGGTGGTCAACACCAACCCGCTGTACACGGCCCGGGAGATGGAGCACCAGTTCAACGACAGCGGCGCTACGGCCATTGTGGTGGTATCGCTGTATGCCGCGGAGCTGCAAAAGATCGTGAAGAACACGAAGATCAAGACCATCATCGTGACCGATCTTGGGGACATGATGAGCGGTATCAAACGTCCCATTGTGAACTTTGTGGTGAAGAATGTACGGAAGATGGTGCCTGCCTACAGCCTTCCCACGGCTATCAAATTCAACGATGTGCTGAAGCAGGGAGCGAAGGGCAGCTACAAGAAAGCGGACCTGACGAAGGAGGACTTTGTATTCTTGCAGTATACCGGCGGTACCACCGGGGTGAGCAAGGGAGCAGCCCTGCGCCACCGGAACCTGGTTGCCCATGCAGCCATGATCGAGGAGTGGTTCAAGCCCCACCTGAACGGGCAGCAAGAGCAGATGATCACGGCGATTCCGATGTACCACATCTTTGCCCTGTCGGTGAACTGCCTGTTCATGCTCAACATTGGTGCGAAGAACATATTGGTGACCAACCCACGGGATTTGCCGGGCTTTATCAAGGAGCTGAGCAAGCACAAGTTTACCCTGATGACAGGAGTAAATACCCTTTTCAATGCGCTGATCAACCATGCGGACATCGGTAAGGTAGACTTCAGCAGCATGAAGGCCTGCATCGGTGGGGGTATGGCCGTGCAGCGTGCGGTAGCTGAGAAGTGGAAGAACCTAACGGGCGTAGCCTTGGTAGAGGGGTACGGTTTGAGCGAGACCTCGCCGGTGCTGTGCTGTAACCCGCTGGATGGGACGGAGCGTACGGGCACTATCGGCTTGCCGGTACCCAATACCGAGATTAAGATCATGAACGAAAAGGGCGAGGAAGTGCCCAACGGTGAGCCCGGCGAATTATGCGCCCGGGGGCCGCAGGTATTTACGGGCTACTACGAGCGTCCTGACGAGACGGCCAAGTGCTTCTTCGACGATTGGTTCCGCACCGGCGACATCGCCGTGATGGAAGACGATGGCTTCTTCAAGATTGTAGACCGGAAGAAAGACATGATCCTGGTATCGGGCTTCAACGTGTACCCCAACGAGGTAGAGGACGCCATTGCCACACACCCCAAGGTGCTGGAGGTTGCGGCTATCGGTGTACCCAACGAAAAGTCGACCGAAGTAGTGAAGGTGTTTGTGGTGAAGAAGGACGACAGCCTGACAGAGGAAGAGCTGATTGCGCACTGCCGCGAGAACATGACCGGCTACAAGGTGCCCAAGCACGTGGAGTGGAAAGACGAGCTGCCTAAATCAAACGTAGGTAAGATCCTCCGTCGGGTACTGAAGGAAGAAGAGAAGGCTAAGTCCGGCGTACCAGCTTAAGCTAGCTCAATGTATGATTGTGAAGGGAGCTCCTAGGGGCACCCTTTTTTTGATCCATTCTCTAGCCCTAGACAAGCAAGAAGTATTGAGACAACCAAGCCGGGGCAGAAGTAATAACGACTTGATCATCATCACACGGCTGCCTTCAATATTGAATCCCTTTTAAACGCCCGAATAGATTACGAACGTGCATATATCCGTTCGAACTGAATAACTCTCACCAAATAGTACCAAGACTCCTGTAAAAGAGTCAATTGCTGCTGCAATCGTTTCCGAACGTTCGTCTATAAATCCGTGCGGTTTAGCTACAAAATCCCATCGGCCCGCGATTTTTTTTCGACCTCAGAATAATCTTCTGGACAATTGTTTCATTGAAAAATATTCATCGGCAAGTGGCTTCTGGAGCTTCTGAATGCTTGTTGGTGGTGTACTCATACCTAAAAAACCGCACTATAATGATGAACCGTTTTTACGTCCGTAGAAGCTGGGTAACCTTGAGGTTATCTGTGCTTCCGTCGAGCCACATGATGATTCTGTGGCTATGCACCCTTCTCCTCACCGTGGGGACCACCTTTGCACAAGTGAATACTGGAGGCACTGCCACTACGGCAAACCACAGCAAATACATTATTGGTTATATCGACAACTGGAGTGCCTGGAAAAGCTCTTCGGCTGGTGTGCCCAAAGCCGGTGCCCTTACACACTTGAATATCGACTATTCGAAGTATACCCACCTGAACTTCTCATTTTTTGGGGTGGCCAACGATGGTTCTTTACACTCAGGAGATTGGAGGAACAAAAATATTTACCAGCAAGGTGCTCAACAGGCTCCAGCAAACCTGTTGCGTACCCCCACCTTTGATAGCTGGGACTGGATACTGCTTTATGGGGAAACCAAGAATGCTTACTACTTCGGTGGTGCTGATGGCGAGGAGCTAGCGGCTCAGGGATTCACCGAAGGCGGTGCTGGCTGGATTCATGAGCCCAGCGGTATCACGGCTGGATTGCCAGCACCCATGCACGTGCCGGGCGGTGCTCCGGGATTGTTTGAATTGTGCGATCAGTATGGTGTGAAGCTGATGGCTTCCATTGGAGGCTGGTCTATGAGTAAGCATATGCCTGAGATGGCAGCTGACCCAGTGAAGCGGGCCCGCTTCCTGGATGACTGTGAACGCCTGATCAATATGGGTTTTGATGGTATCGACCTGGACTGGGAATTTGTAGGACCCTTCGACGGTATGAACTTCACCGGTTCGGTAGCGGATTATGCCAACTACGTAACCCTAGTTAGTGAGTTGCGTGCTCGTTTGGATGCTATTCGGCCTGGATTATTAATTACTGCGGCTATTTCGGCCAACCCTGCCAAAATTCGTGATTGGAATTGGAGTCAGCTGTGGGATGATATGGATATCATCAATTTCATGACCTACGACCTGAATGGGGGCTGGAGCAATATTGCCGGCCACAACGCTCCTATTTATGACTATCCTGGTAGCGAGTGGGGTGACCTGAACTGGCAGGCTACCTTAGACGAGGTGAAGGCCGCAGGTATTCCTTTGAATAAGGTAACCTTTGGTTTGCCCTTCTACGGCCGTGGCGTAATCACAGATGGCCCGGCTGATCTCAATGCGCCTACGTTGAAGCGAAACGAAACCGTGCAGCCTGATGGTCCGGTAGTTACCTGTGCTGATTATACCAATTGGCCAAAGGATGTGTACGATGGTACACCCAATGCCTTCTTTGTGGAGCAAAAAATATCAGAAGGCTGGACCGAACACTGGGATCCAAACGCTCTGGTACCTTACCTCACCAAAGACAACTTCTTCCTTAGCTATGACAACGAACAGTCCATTGCTGATAAAGCTAAATTCATCAATAAAGAAGGTATTGCGGGTGTGATTGTATGGACCGTATACGGTGACCTGGAATTTGGAGGTACCGAAACATCATACGATAATAAGCTAAGTACTTGGTCAGATATAAAGTCACCGTTGATCAATGTGACCAATGAAGTTTTCGCAAGCGGTGCTACCGATGTAGGGGGTAATCCTTGTACGGATTGTGGAGGAAATCAATTCCCTACTGTTACTCTGTCTTCGCCCACGGAGGGCGACCAGTACGGCCTGGGGGTAAACGTTACCCTCTCGGCTATGGCCAATGACCCCGACGGCAGCATTGCCAAGGTGGAATTCTTGGTAGACGGAGTAGTGGTGGGTGAAGATACCACCGAACCTTACAGCCTGACTTGGTCTGTAGGTGCTGTAGGTAGTTACGCGGTATCGGCCCGTGCTACGGACAACGAAGGAGGCATTGGTACCTCATCTGCGGCCAGCGTAAGTGTGGTGGATGATAACCAGGCACCCAACGTATCCATTACGGCCCCCGCGGGTGGTAGCTCGTCCAACCTGGGCACGGCCGTTACCGTGTCTGCGGCTGCCAGCGATGCCGACGGCAGTGTGGCCTCGGTAGAGTTCTTCGCCAACGGCCTATCCATTGGAGTGGATAACAGTGCTCCCTACTCGATAAGTTGGACGGCTGCTAGCGCAGGTGGGTATGACCTATCGGCTATCGCTACCGACAACGACGGTGCAGAGGGTAGCAGTACGGTGGTAGCCGTAACCGTGATTGATCCTAATCAGAACACGCCTCCTTCGGTAAGCATTACCGCTCCTGCAGATGGCGCTTCGGTAGACGAAGGTACTGATATTGCGGTCACCGCTGCCGCTAGCGATGTGGACGGTACGGTAGCTTCCGTAGAGTTTTTCGTAGACGGAAGCTCAGTAGGTACGGATAATTCGGCTCCTTATACAGTTACCTTGAGTGGGTATGGTGTAGGTTCCTACAGCCTTACTGCCGTAGCTACGGATGATGATAATGACGGAACAACCTCCACTGCCGTCTCTGTAACCGTGAGTGGTGTAGGAGGTGGCCTTTGTGAAGGCGTAGCCGAGTGGAGTCCTTCTCAGGTATATACTGGAGGTAATGAAGTACAATACAACGGTCGCTTGTACCGGGCTAAGTACTGGACCCAGAATAACAACCCTGAAACAACCGACCCTTGGGAGCAAATCAGCCGTTGTGATGGCTATTGCGGTGGCTTGCCCGAATACCTGCCTGGTAAGGCCTACTCACAGGGTACCCAAGTGATTTTTGGTACCAACAAGTATACCGCTAATACCTGGACCACCAGCGAACCGGGTTCTTCGGACTGGACTTTGAGCGGTAGCTGCGACGGTACCGTGCCTAATGTAGCACCTACCGTTTCCCTAACCGCTCCAGCCAACAATGCACAAGTAGATGAAGGTGCTTCGGTCACCGTCTCTGCTTCTGCTTCGGACAGTGACGGTACCGTAGCAAGTGTGGAATTCTTTGTGGACGGAGTTTCTATCGGAACCGATGCTTCGGCTCCTTATTCGGTAAGCTACACCGCTAGCACGGCTGGTAGCTACAGCATTACGGCCCAGGCTACTGATGACGATGGGGCCACCGGTTCTTCTGCTGCCAGAACGCTGGTAGTCAACAATCCGGATGTGGACAATCCTCCTTCGGTGAGCATTACAGCTCCTGCAGGTGGTGCTCAATTTGATGCAGGGGCATCGGTGGCCATTACCGCCAATGCTTCCGATGACAAGGGTGTAACAAGCGTAGAATTCTTCGTGAACGGTGCTTCCATCGGAACCGATGCTTCCGCTCCTTACTCAGCCAACTGGACTACGGGCCCAGCGGGCAACTATATCCTAACCGCCGTAGCTACCGACAATGCCACCCAAACCACTACTTCAGCGGCTGTTTCCATCACCGTAAACCCGGTGGATATCGGTGGTTGCGATGGACTAGCAGAGTTTGTGCTAAGTACCGTGTATAGTAGCGGTGATCGTGTACAGTACCAGGGCAACGAATACCGTGCTACTACTACCATCCACTCCGTGTATCCTAATTCTGCAGTAGCGCTGGCCTCTGGCTGGTGGGTAGACGAAGGACCTTGCGGTCAGCAGGTGGTGGTAAATGCTCCTAGCA
>DMST01000534.1:19542-23019 GCA_003454975.1 Cytophagales bacterium
TGTAGGCTCGGCGACCACAACATCGCTCTCTCTGAGCTGGACCGATAATTCGGATAATGAAGAAGGATTCAAAGTGCTGCGCGACGGCGCTGAGGTAGCCTCTTTGGCCGCCAACAGCACTAGCTATACAGACAATGGGCTGAACGCCGGTACTAGCTACAGCTATACTGTTGTAGCCTACTTGGGCAGCACCGAAGCAAGCAGCAGCCAGGCTTCCGGTACTACGGATTCCGATCCTAACTTTGTAGCCGCGCCCACAGGGCTATCAGCACAGTCATCCGGTACTAGCGTGATCAACCTGAGCTGGACGGACAACGCCAACAACGAAACGGGCTACGTAGTAGAGCGTGGCGGTGCAGTGGTGGCCACTTTAGGTGCCAATGCAAATAGCTACTCAGATACCGGACTTGCCGAAGCCACTACCTACACGTACCGTGTGAAAGCGACCGGTGCCACGGCCGATTCGGACTACTCTAACTCGGCTTCGGCTACTACCCGCAGTTCAGCTACCAGCGATCGCTTGTTGGTGGGCTACTGGCACAACTTCCTCAACAACAGCCTGGATCAGAACAATCCGCTGCGTTTGAGTGATGTATCCTCCGAGTGGGATCACATCAACGTGAGCTTTGGTGAGCCTAAGTTCGGTAGCACTGCTGACATCGACTTTGTTCTAGACAACGCCATCTACCCCGGTGCTAACGGTGAGCAGGAATTCAAAAATGATATCGCAGCGCTGCAAGCAGCAGGTAAGAAGGTAGTACTCTCCATTGGGGGTGCCAACGGTACGGTGATTTTAGAAACCACGGCAGACCGCGATGTTTTCGTTAGCTCAGTGGTAGGCCTAATCCAGGAGTACGGCTTCGACGGAATGGACATCGACTTCGAGGGCTCTTCTATGGCCTTACAAGCCGGCGACTACGACTACGAGAATCCTACTACTCCTTCGGTAGTCAACCTCATTAGCGCCACACAGTCCATCATCTCCCAGTCTGGCTTGGGCAGTAGTTTTGTGCTCACCATGGCGCCCGAGACCTTCTACGTACAAGGCGGAGCCAGCAGTTACGGCAGTGGTGGTAGCGGTGCTTACCTACCGGTGATCCATGCTTTGCGCAATCAGATGGACTTCATCCACGTGCAGCACTACAACACCGGTTGTATGATAGCTCCTGACGGGCAGTGCTACTCATCGGCCAACGTGAACTTCCATGCTGCCATGGCTGACATGTTGCTGGCTGGTTTCGACATCAACAGTCCCGCGGGCAAGCGTTTTGCGCCCTTGAGAGAGGATCAGGTACTGATCGGTTTGCCAGCCAGCCCACAAGCTGCCGGTAGCGGATACACTAGTGTAGCCAACGTTCAGGCTGCGGTTGATTACCTAATCACCGGCAACAAGCCAGCTAGCGCTACCTACAACCTGCAAAACCCAGCCGGGTACCCTAACTTCCGTGGGTTGATGACCTGGTCTATTAACTGGGACCGTTTCTACAATTTCGAGTTTAGCAGCAACTACCGTCCCTTCCTGGATGCCTACGGCTCACTAGCTCGCGGTGTGGAGCAAGAGGAAGCTACCTTCCAGATTGCCAACCCGCTTAACCTGGCCGTATACCCTAACCCGGTAAGCCAGCAGGCCACTTTGGCGCTAGAGGTGCCCTACAGCCAGCAGGTAAGGGTGGATGTACTCAATGCCCTAGGTCAGCAAGTAGAGCGTGTATTTGAAGGTGCACTGGAGGCAGGTCAGCATCGCTTAAGCTTGGATGCTACCGGCTACTCTTCTGGCCTGTACCACGTGCGCGTAGTACAAGGCAGCCAGGTTTACACCCTCAAGTTGTTGAAAGAATAAGTACAATTGGTTTTCATATAGTAGTCACAATCAACCCCCGGGCCGTTGGTCTGGGGGTTATTCGTTACACTACATATGGTCCAATTCACAGCCATGGAAACTATACCCTGGTAGTGCTTTTCTCTGTCATCTGACACAGCGAGAGCAACGAATTGGATTTAGGGAAATGATCGGCTAACCGAAGAGTCGTTGTACAAGATGGTACACTGAAGTTCGCGAACTTGGTTTCAGTTTCATTCAAAGCGCCTCCCGGCGCTCATCAGGAATTCCCCGTTAGTAAGAGGATTGCCGTGGTGTCTCACGAACATAGAAAGGCTATTCCGTACGTAAGGGATGATGTCTAGGTCATCTCCGTAGGGCGGGAATGTCTATCAAACACCGATAGGTTATTTCTGTAGCGGTAGCGGATCTCTACTACTCCCCCAGTTTATCATTCTCCCGTACAATCACCAGCATATTCCTGGGTATCCTAATGTTCCATTCCCCAGAGTTATTCTTAGGTAAGGGCTGGCGTTGCAACTCTAAGGTAGGCTCAATTACAAAGGGCATAGGGTCGGATTCTACAAACAGCCGAAACTTAGTAAAGTTCTCTACAGCCTTCACCCATTTGTACAATAGCTCTCCCTCCTCGGTGATGGTATATTCCAGCTCGGGCACGTAGTGCTCGTACAAGTACTGGTCGAAGAACCACTGGAAATCACGTCCCGTTTTTTCATTGACCACCGCCACGAAATCTTTACTTCGAACAATCTGATACTGATACGTTTCGTAAAACGTTTTGAGGATATCTCGAAAGAGATCGTCATCGTTGATCTGCTCCCTCAGGGTGTGTAATATCCAAGCTCCTTTGGTGTACACATCCATGTTTTTACGAAAATGGAACCACCGTCGGTCACGCACCCCTACCACCGGGTATTTGTTTTTGATAGATAGCCGGTAAAAAAACAGGTGGCTATCATAGGCGCCTTTTCCCTCTTGATCTTCTAAGTATAGGGCTTCCGCATACGTAGCAAATCCCTCCTGAATCCACACATCTGCCAAGTCCTCTGCTGTAACGGAATTGCCCCACCATTCGTGAGCTGTTTCGTGCAGAATAATATAGTCCGTATCCTCGTTCAGGTCATTTTCATAGCCGTTGCCGTAGGCAATGGCCGTTTGATGCTCCATGCCTTCATAGGGTGATTCCACCAGCTTGAAGCCATCTCGGTACCAGGGATATGTGCCAAATTGCTGCTCAAAACTGTATAGGATGTCGGGCACCTGCTCAAAGTGGTATTGGGCTGCTTCGTAGTTAGGTTCCAGCACGTAGTGCGTAAGCACCATTTCCTCGCCCCCCACTCCAGTGTAGGGTTGTTTCAGTTCTTTGAACTTTCCAATGTACACCGTTACATTGTACGTGTTGATGGGGTAGGAGACGTACCAGTTATAAGTGGCTTTGCCATCAATAGTGCTTTTACTTTCTAGCTGTCCGTTTCCTATGGCCATTAGTTCCTCAGACACGGTATAGTGCAGTCGCATGCTGTCCGGCTCGTCAGCGGTGTGGTCCTTCAGCGGCCACCACAGGCTGGCCCCGTCGCTTTCACAGGCTACCCCGGCCCAGGGATTACCCTGCTCATCCGTTTCCCAAACAAACCCAG
>DMST01000534.1:23075-55427 GCA_003454975.1 Cytophagales bacterium
TTCCCAAACAAACCCACCTTTCCAGGGTGCTTTCTTGGCTTTTTTGGGCTTCCCGTTGTAGTCTACATATAGCACAAAAGAGCTGCCCTTTAGCAGGGATAATTCTACAAACACCGCCCGTTCCTTCCGAGTGTACTGGAGTGGTGGCCCGTCGTCTCCCAGGCTCAGATAAGTGATCTCAAAATTGGGATGCAAGTCGATCTGTAATCTATCTAGATCCTCAGTAGCAGTAGCAAAAATGTACACCGTGCCCGTAAGTAATTCCTCTTCCGGATTGAAATCTATCGACAGGTCATAGTAATGTACATCGTAGCTACTGCGGAGGGGTGTCATTTCACCTAATAGCACCTGCTCCCTAGAAAAATTGGGGACCCGTCCCGGTTGGTTCGGATTGTGCAGTTTCAGACGGATGCCAAACAGGCCACAGCTTTGGAGGAATATTCCTCCTATCAAGAGAAACAGTAGGGGACGAAGGTTCATAGTAGGCAAGTAGAAAACGAGGATGATTCTGCAAAGGTAGCTGAGGCAAGCGAGCCCCACCTCAACTACCCTGAAAAACTATTCTGCCTTCGTAAACCGGCCTTTGCAAGGTTCTATACAAGGGAAAGATATTTCCACCGTGCCATTGGGCCGAAAGTCAAAACTGAGGTTCGTGATATCCTCCTCCCATGTGCCCCGGCAGTTACTTACCGTAAGCGCACCCGAAGCCTCATCATAGATGCCAGAGCTAGCGACGGTGCCGGTCGTAAGCGTGCAAAGCGCACCATTTGTGGAGAAGCTACCATTCTCGTGAAATGTGATGGTGAAGTCACTTTCCACCGCTTGGAACTCCCCACTACCGTCACCAGGATCAGTTAGCTGTTCAGTGAGCGTCCAGGTACCTAAAATTACCTCTGGTTCGGCGATGGAATCACAGGCAGTCATGGCGGCGAAAATCATTAATGTTGCGAGATACTTCATATTGTGTTGAGTGTTTTTTGTCCTTGCTTTCCAATACCCGCCAAACCGCATAAGAGTTGGAAACCATTAGTCACTCACCTTCTCAAAGCGTAAAAGACAAGGTTCATCACATCCCAGAGAAACCACAAACTCCAACTCGTCCCAAGCATATCCTAGCTCCTGATCCGGTTGGATCAAGTTGTTATAGCAATTGCTCACTTGCATCACTTGTCGTGCGCCAACAAGTGTCCCTCGGCTGCGTGATAATCCATCTGTCGTGTACTCACAAAGAGCCCCATTGGAGGTGAAGGTGCTGTCTGTTCGGATGGTTATGGTAAGGTTACTATCGATAGCCTGAAACTCCCCACTACCGTCACCCGGATCAAATAGCGTTTCAGTAAGCTCATAAGTCCCAAAAATGGCATTTGGGGTAGGAGGGGGTGGGTTGCAGGAGGTGAACCCTAAGGTGACTAGGAGGAAAAAAGTGAAAGAGCGCATGGGTTTTTCTCTAAAGACCCAGTGCCCGGTTACGAAGTTGAAAACTCAGACGGATATTCATCTTCCAAATTGGCCTAACTTTTTAAATGAACCGTGGACCCACCCTCTTTGGAAGAGTCGAAAGACTTCTCGCCTACGCTTAACTGAATTGATTAGGACTACTATCTGGGCGGATGTTCTTCTCTCGACTAAAGGAGACCTACCACGTAACCGGAGATTAAATCTCGAATGTGGATGATTGTAATGTTCTTGTGTCCAGTTATGTCGTATTGGAAGACCACGTTTGAAAAGAAGTTCATCCCATGAAAAAAGCCCACACTCGATGAGTCATCTATCGAGAATGGGCTAAGGAATCCTTGCCTGAAAACCTCTTTAGTTTTCGTCAGTACAATATTCTTCCGTAGGGTAGGCGGCATCCAAATACACAGTAATGTCCGTTTTCAATACATACTCGCTAAATCCTACGTGATTGGTGTTTTGTGGAGCCCAGTCGTAAGTATACCCTAGTTGGGTCCAGGGGTACCCTACACCGTCAAGCGTATATTGGTAGGCTCGGGTGTCGTTGAACCATAACCTATATTCATCCGTCACATTGATGGGAATATCCAACCCTGCAAAATTGGTGTACGGATCGGGTGTAGCTGCTGGGCGGTTTACATCCTGTGGGCGAACCCACATTTCCACGAATACGCGACTTGGTTCCTCTTGAAAGCTTGGTGGTAACCCCAGCGCCATTCGTAAGCGCAATTCCATGGGGTAGGAGTTGTCGTACCCTGCAAGCTGGCAACTGGCTTGTATTTGGGGTACTAGCGTTACCCAACTGGGGTATGTAACAGGATAGGCTTGTCCCATTGAGGCTTTATAATATTTGTCGTAAGCCGATTGTGACATCCAGGAAACGGCCTTTACATACAACTCACCATCAATGTTTTTGTATTGTAATTGCGGGTGCGAAGGGTTGATGCCCCAAAGGTAATTGACGATTTCGCTCGGTTCTGGATTGAGGGCATCAGTAATAGCTTCGGAATACCACTTCATCAGAATTGCCGAATCAGGAGTGTGGCCGCTGGATTTCGGGTATCCTGCATTTTGTGCTTGCAGCGAGCATGACAGGAATAGGACGCCTATTCCAAATAAAGTAAAAGAACGCATGGGTTAGTTTGTTTTTGTAGACTCAAGTTGCACCAAGCCATGCCCAAATCCAAGCCGATTATTTTTCCAAGCGGTCCTTCAATGCTTGATTCATGGCTTCAAATCCTTCTTCGGTTGCCTTACCAATCTTTCTCATAATCGGGTTCACCAGCATACCACGAAAAACCTCTCCGTGTACCAGACGAGTACCGCCGTTCGGTAGAGCCGTAAGCTTGAAATAATGCTCACCATCAAAGACTCTTGGCAGCAGCAACCGCCCCAACCAACGAAACTCCACCGTGGGATTGTTTACCAACACTTTTGGAGTAAATACCTGTGGCTTCTGACCGGGTAAGTGCATGGTATTCCGCAGTTGAGTCCCTGTTGCGCCATTTCCTTCCACCTTTCGAATGAAAGGATTCCATTCGGAGTATTTGCCGAAATCAAGTAACGTATTCCATACTTCATTAGGAGTAGCCTGAATATCAATGGTAGTTTCCAATTGTTTCATGTGACCATGCTATTATGTTCGAAACAAAGGTGTGAGATTTGGTCAGATACTAGGTTGGTCGATTCCGCCATCCATTTGACATTTGATGCCAATTAGGAAAGCCTTAGCTTGAGGCCGTAAGTCTGATTTAGATATGACGTTTTCTGGCCGCTTTCTGTACTCCATCATCCAGTTTTGTTCCCAGCAAGGCATGGATCCGGCCAAACTCATTTTCCAATCGGGGTATACCTCAGAAGAACTCTTACAAGAAGAAACCCGGGTATCAGCGGAGGCCTACAATTCCGTGATAGAATCTGCTGCATTAGGAGGAGATGATATCTCCTTGGGTTTTCACTTTGGAAGTTCCATGAGCCTTTCGGCGGCTGGGCTCGTTAGCCAAATTAGCCAATCCAGTGCTACGGTGGGGGAAGCCCTTCAATTGGTCTGTGATTATTCTAACCTGGGCTGTCGGGCCATCCCCATGAAAGTAACCCAGGTACCAGAAGGGGTGCTTTTCCATCTGGAGCCACTTGCTGTTTGGCACCAGCAGAGCCCAGAAGCGGTCCGTCATACGGCCGAAGGAATGCTGCTATTCCAATGGCGATCCTTCCAGTCGCTTACCTTTCAGAAGTTTGTGCCCTTGCGGGTGCAGGTGGCCAGTGCTGAGATGGCTCGTGGCACGGAATTCCAACGGGCATTTGGTCAGACGGTGCAGTTCGAACAAAATCGATATTCACTTTTGCTCAACCATGCCCAGGTAGAGGCACCTGTAGTGAGCAGTGACTATCGGTTGTTGCAGGTGTTAGTAAAACATGCCGAGGCCAAACTGGCTGATTTACAACAGTCCACGAGTCTATCGGACCGTATTCTGCAGACTATTCTGCAAATGAATGAACCGGGTTTCCCTTCTATAGAACAGGTTGCGGATATTCTGCATCTAAGTGTTCGCACTTTACAGCGAAAACTTAGCGAGGAGAATACGACCTATAAGTCCTTGCTTGAGGAGTTACGTTTCTCCCTAGCAAATACATACCTGGAAGATGGTAATCTGAGTATCGGAGAGATTGCAGATTTACTCCATTATGCCGAACTCAGTGCTTTCTCAAGAGCATTCCGGCGAAAATCAGGTCTTTCTCCACAGCAATTTCGAGAGCAGCGTATGGCAGGTTAGTGCGGCAGGCTTTGGTACCATGCCAGGGCTTCAGAATGGGAGTTGAAATGTCTGATTTCCACGCGCTTTCCCATGGTACCTACCATCTTAATAATGAAATCAATACCTGATTTTACAAAAGGGTTAGGTTTGGGGGCTATGACAGCCGCCCGGTACATTTCCACTTTGATTTGTTTAAAGAAAGCGGGTACAAACTTGCTTACAATCCAAGCCCGCGACTGTACCCGATCGCTGATCATTGCTTGTAAACTAAAAATAATATTACCACACTGCTGATCAGTGGCTTTTTGTAAAGCTACTTTGTAGAATTCAATATTGTCTTGGTATGGTAGAGTTCCGAGTAGGACTATTTCTATACACTTGGGTTCGGGGTGAAAAATTACTCTGCCATATCCAGATGCGTTCTCAAAAATTAATTCTCCTTCAGATTCGGGGTGGTTCTCCATAAAACACCCTCTACGGGGCCTTCTTTGGGTTGAAGTTAATACCCATAGGAGAAAGGAAAAAATTCAATAAAAGCTGAGGGCTGAGAGGAATCAGTTTGGCTCTGAAGCTAGCCATTGCAGAGCTTCCGAAGTAGAATCGAAAAACTCAACCGTCATGGGTTTGCCCAAGGCACGAGCTCCTTTTGCTACCATTTCGGTTATCATCCGTTGGAAACGATTTATAGGAGACACCACTGCCGCGCGGTAGTGGATGGAACGTATTCGCCCCATACTTTTAGGAAGATAATTCGCAATAAACCAAGCCCTTGACTGCATAGTGTCCTCTTGCAGCTGGCTGTTATTAAATAAAGCAATTTGATAGCCTTGGGCCTCAGATAACTCTAAATAAGTCAGGAAGGCTTCTTGATAATCCTTTTGATCTACTTTACCGATCAAGGCAATCTCATAGGTCCTCTCAAGAGGGTGATGAAAAATTTTGGCGGTGCCAGCAGTGTTTTCAAACACTACTGTAGGACTGTCTATTTCTAAAATCATGGAAGTAGCTATCAATGTAAATTTACATTCATAGTGCTACGGGTTGCATACTTATCGATTAACATCACATTGTCTTCGATAAGTGCCTATTTGTACTTTACTAAGCCCGCAGCTTAGTTATCCACCTCCAATGCCTCCAGTATATCCATCATTTCTTCGTAGTCTTTGAATCCCGGGCGCTCCTCTTCTCCACCTTTCAGCGCAAGTCCTTTTACTCCTGTACTAAGGCTGCCCAAAGTGCTTTCAGATACATCAAATCCAATCACAAGGGGTAAATTCAGAGCCGTAAGTTGGTCTTTTAAAGGCAGGTTGGAATAGTCTCCTTCTGGTTCTATTAGCACCCAGTCTACCTGTTTGCACAGTTGAGAAAGATAATCTTCCAAATCCTCCCTACCCTCTATCGACTCAGGGTTTACCCTCACGATCAGCTTGGCCGAAAGACTCTGCAAATCGCTCAGCATCTCCTCACTTTCCACCTGCACATAGTCCAAAGGATATTCTTTCGCTATTTCATGAATCACCGCAGTATCGGTACCCAGAAATTCCCCCACCAAAGCCACTCCAGCAAGCCATTCGGTAATCCCATGAAATTGCACAGGCGTTACGTAGCCAGGCTGGCCTTCCTCTAGCCGAAAACCGAGTGCATCCACACCCATGCCAGCGGCATAGCGGGCATCGCTCAAATTTGTAACCGTGCTTATTTTAACGTATGTGGACAAGGCCATAGCGTTCGAGTTTTTGAATTCATACGAAGGATTACAAATAGAAGGCAAACCAACTTTGCAATCTAATCGTACTTTTATAGGCATGTATTAAATCGGAGGCAAAGCTAGCCTCCGATACTCATGAATCAATAATCCTAAGTCAATAATATTATGGCTGTAGAGCTTGCAACCGATGCAAACTTTAAAGAATTGGTAAATAACCACGAAAAAGTAGTGGTGAAATACTTTGCCGACTGGTGCGGCAGTTGTCGTTTGTTCGCTCCTAAGTACAAGCGTTTAAGCGATGATCCTCGTTTTCAGGGAATCACATTTTTGGATGTAAATTCTGAAATGAATCCAGAGGCCCGCTCAATGGGAAATGTCACCGAACTTCCTTTTTTCGCGGTCTTCAAAGGGGGTAAGTTGTTGCAGACCATTGCTAGCAATAAGGAGGAAGCAATTGTCGGAGCCATCTCAGAATTAGACTGAGGGATATATGTCTATTTCAATAGCAGTATAAAATCAAATTAGCCTTGTGAGAAAAGCTTAATGAGACCCCACCTAGGCGGGGTCTCATTACTATTTTAAAGGTTCTACCTCTTTCTGTTCTCTGCAATAGAGTAGGCTTGATAGTAATACTCACTTAGCGAACTCCAATCAAATTCCGTGGCAAACTCTTCTACTTTATTCCGTTGGGCTATTCTGTCACGGCGTGATTGCATGCAAAAATGAAACAGAGACTGGGCTAATTCCTCAGCTACCTGATCAAAAGTTTTCCCCGTTCTGGAGTTAACATAGATACCCTTGTCTTCGTGATCAGGGTATTTGCGGTTTACGTAGTCTCCAAAACCTGAAAAGTCACTGGTGACTGCAGGTACCCCACGGGCAGCACATTCCAGCGGAGTATATCCCCAGGGTTCGTAGTAGCTAGGGAAGAGTCCCAAGTGCGTACCCCGAACAAAATCACCATAATCGATCCCAAATAAAGGATTAGTTGCATTGATAAAATCCGGGTGGTATACAACCTTCACTTTATCATCCTGATGATTAACCAAATTGCTTGATCGTAAGAAATTGATAATGCCGTCGTTGTCATTCACCAAATTATGTGTCACGATCATGGGTAACTCCTTTGTCTTCCAGCTCTGCATGGTCCGGCGAAACTTCAGTCTCAGGTAATCATCTACGTACTCATTCAGAGAAGGGAGTTTGGTATCAGAAAGTGAAGCTGCGTCATTCAACAGCCGATTCCCTATCTGATCTTTGATCGTATTCACTGTCTTACGCAACTCCTCCTTCATAGCGAAGTTTTGCAGCACTTGAGGGTTCAGTGAATGAAAAGGCTGCTTAGTAATGAAGAACATGACCACCGTAATTTCCGAACCTGCCTGTTTTAGCAGATAGTTAAGGCGAGCTAGCGCCTCAATGGTTACGTCAAAGCCCTTGTTTCGGTACTCATATCTACCTGAGGTGAAGAAGTAAAGTACCTTGTCCAGATTGATAGGATAGGAGGGGAAGAAATGAGACATGACAAACTCATGTATCACATCTTTGTATTCCTGGTGTAGGTTTTGGACCGTGTGCAGTGCCTCAAACCGTTCAATATTGATCCCGTTAGGGGTTATTAGGTCAGGTTTTCTTCCGAGTAAGAAAATACATTCTCTGGCCGTTACCTCACTCACGGTTGTGAAAACCTGTGCTCCGTGGGCTGCTGCTCGCTCTATCTTTGCTTGGCATTCAATATTGAAATTCTTAGCCTCCTCTTCCCATTTCAAGAAGTCCAGATGGTCATAGAAATTGGGGCTGTTCATGGCTAGGTATCTACCCAGCATAGTAGCATGCGTAGTAAATACCATGGATATCGGCATATGGCTTCGCCTAATTTCAGGAATGGGAGTTCCCGCCATCCATTCATGAAAATGAGCAATCAACCGTCGGTTTTCAGCTTCAGCCCGGGCCATATGCCCTAGGAACATTTTAATTACCTCTCCGAAGGCCACTACCTGGTTCAACAGGTCATCATCAGGAGTGGAAATGTGATGATTTTCGTACAGAAAATACTTCACTTCACCCAAGCGGTGGAAGATGGAAAACGGATTGATCAATACCACTTGTGGCCTACCAGTTACCAACCACCTTCCATAGTATGCCTCTACCCCTTCGGCCTTGAGGGCCTCTACTGCCTTGGCGAAAGGTGAGTCTGAATTCTCGATTGGTTCGAATTCACTATCTACGTTCGGGTGTACATACGGGCCGACGAGACAATATCGGTCATTGAGAGCAGCCGCTACCGTAGGGGCCTTGCTCCTCAATACTGTATATATTCCCCCTACCTGGTTGACGACCTCCCAGGCAATTTCCATGACAAGACTATTGCTATCATCGGGCCATTGCATTGCCTGACTTGTTGGTTGTATAGGTTCGGTAGCGGGTGGTGACTGAGCCATAAGGATTTTAGGTTTCCGTTTGCCCCAAAAAGATACATAAAATTGTATCTGTTGACTTTTTTTCCACAGCTAATTCATCGTAAGCGTTTGCAAAAAAGCAACCGCAAACGCTAGCGGTTTATTCTATCAATAAATGGACGCAAAGTTAGACCCTGAACGACAATAGAGAAGATAACTACAAGGTAGGTAATAGACACCAACAGTCCTTTTTCTGGAATGCTAGGAAGGGATAAGGCAAGTGCCACCGAGATGCCACCTCTCAACCCACCCCAGGTCAAAACCCGTATAGTACCCTTCTCAAAGGGTCGTATTCTGCGCAAAATACGGATGGGAATACCCACCCCTAATAACCTACTGAATACAGTAATGGGAATAGCAAGTAAGCCTGCCCAGAGGTACCGGCCATCCAAGGTGAGAATCAGCATCTCCAAGCCGATTAACATAAAGAGGATCGCATTAAGTACTTCGTCCAACAAGTGCCAAAACTTGATGATGTATTCCGATTTGTATTCGGCCATTTTCAGGTCCCGGCCCTCATTGCCAATAAATAGACCTGCTACAACCATCGCCAACGGAGCACTCACGTGCAATACATGAGCGATCTGTGTTCCTCCAATTACTCCAGCCAGGGTCATTAGTACTTCTAGTTCTACATGTTGGGTATCCACTACCCGGAAGGCATGAAACAATAGGTATCCTAGTATGGCTCCCAAGGCTAGCCCGCCTATAACCTCTTGCCCGAATAAGAGCGCTACCTCCCCACCTGTAAATTCCTCACCCCCCGGCTCCGCGAGATGAAGAAGTGTCAGGAATATCACCACACCTATTCCATCATTGAAGAGCGATTCTCCTGCAATCTTAATTTCCAGGCTTTTGGAAACCTTCATGTTCTTTAGCATTGCCAATACTGCAATAGGGTCCGTTGGAGATATTAAAGCCCCAAACAACAAGCAGTGGATAAACTCTACCTCCAATCCCAACAAGGGAAGAATCATGTACATACTGGTACCAATAATGGCTGTGGTAATCAGGATACCTACCGTGGCTAGGGTAAGTATAGGCCACATCTCCTCTCGTAATTTTTCCAGATGTGTGGAAAGGGCTCCTGCGAAAAGTAAGAAGCTTAGCATGAGATTGAGCAACAGCTCAGAAAAGTCCAGTTTATCGAGAATGTCTCGTGCAAACTCTGGAATACCTGGAATGAAGTTTCCTAATAAAAGTAGGAGGCTTGACAAACCAAGAGCCTGAACCATTAGTCCTATGGAGGTGGGCAGCTTTAGGACTTTGATGTTAACGTAGGTGAAAATAGAAGCCAAAAAAAGCAGGATGGCAACAATGTCAAGGGTAGAAAGCTCGTGCATGTACAGTAGGTTTAAGGCAAATTAAGTAGAGTAAATAGGAACCGACAATGGCAATCTACTTAGTGGTGAAAATTTGTTCAACAAACCCCTACAATGCCCCAAACCTAAGGAACGATCAAGTTAACTTTTCTATAAAACCCGAGGTTTAATCGCTAATTTTGCACCCTCAAAAATATAAGAGCATGGCAGTAATACCTTACAAAGAAAAGGAAGGTGGGAAGAAAGAGCAGGTAGCAGAAATGTTTAACAACATTAGCCATCGCTACGATTTTCTCAATCACTTTCTCTCATTAGGAATAGATATCCGATGGAGAAAGCAGGCCATCAAGATGTTGGCAAAGGATCAGCCCAAGATGATTCTCGATGTAGCCACCGGCACTGGTGATTTTGCGCTAACCGCCCTTAGCCTTAACCCTGAAAAGGTAGTTGGGGTAGACATTTCCGAAGGCATGTTGGAAGTTGGCAGGGAAAAAATTCGGAACCGTGGGTTAGAATCAAAAGTGGAATTGAAGAGTGGAGATTCCGAAGGTCTTCCCTTCGAGGAAAATATCTTTGATGCTGTCATCGTTGCATTTGGCGTACGCAACTTTGAAAACCTGTCACAAGGACTAGCTGATATGCAGCGAGTACTCAAGCCAGGAGGGAAATTGGTTGTATTGGAGTTTTCTAAGCCAACTAAGTTTCCGGTAAAGCAGCTGTACCAATTTTACTTTCGGTATATTCTACCCTCAATTGGTAAAATTGTGTCAAAAGATAATTCGGCCTACACCTATCTGCCAGAGTCTGTGAATGAGTTTCCGTTTGGAAAATCCTTCTTAACCGAGCTGGAGAGAGTAGGTTATATTAACACCTTATGCAAGTCATTAACATTCGGTATCAGTTCCATCTACGTAGGCAAAAAGCCAGAAGCATAATCTTTCTGCTAATTGTAGGGCTCATTAGCACAGTATCCCACGCTCAAAATTTCGGGCAGACCAATCTTCCCGATTATGACAATCGGATACTGCATTTTGGTTTTACCTTAGGAGCGCATCAGTCGTCCTACCGGTTAACCTATAATGATGACTATGCCTCAGAATGGTTGGATACACTCCATTCCATACAAGTAGATCAGAGATTTGGTTTTTCTATTGGCTTCCTTGCCAATTTCCACATCCTGCAATATTTAGATTTACGTCCCATGTTTAAGGTGTCCTTTTACGAGTACGCCTTAAACTATTATTTCCTAGGTGATCAACAAATGAGGACCCAGCCTGTAGAGGCTGCTTATGTTGAAATGCCTCTTACTATCAAATACAGGTCCCTACGGAGAAAGAACTTTGGGATGTATCTCGTAGGAGGAATCACCCCAGGTATTCAAGTAGGGGGGAGAGGTGAAGATGACCAAGACCCAAACGTACTACATACCCATAACGATAACCTTTCCTTAGAATATGGGTTGGGATTGGATATATATTACCCGCTCTTCAAGTTTTCTCCGGAGTTACGCGTATCTCATGGTATTCGCAACCAAGTGAAGCCAGACATCAGCGTTTGGAGCAATGGAATTGATCGCTTGGTCACCCATTCGGTTAGCTTATATTTGAACTTTCAGTAAGCATCCAGGTTCCACCTCCATGAGCAAATCAGTATTGATTACCGGAGCTACCTCCGGTATTGGCAAAGCAGCAGCAGAACTTCTTGCAACACAAGGGTACTCTTTGATCTTATGTGGGAGACGTGAAGAGCGCCTCGAAGAGTTGGCAAAAGCCCTTAGTCAGCTAACCCAAGTTAAAACCTTAGTCTTTGATGTTAGGGATCGGGAACACGTTTTCAATATTTTGAAGGACGTAGGTCCTATTGATGTACTGATAAATAACGCTGGCAATGCTCATGGTTTGTCACCACTGCATGAGGGAGATGTAGACGATTGGGAAGCCATGATGGATATTAATGTCAAAGGGCTTTTATATGTAACCAAGGCCATTACCCCAGGTATGGTGGCCCGAAAGTCAGGGCACATTGTGAATATCGGCTCCATTGCAGGCAAGGAGGCTTACCCTGGAGGTAATGTATATTGTGCAAGTAAACATGCCGTGGATGCGATTAATAATAGTTTACGGATGGAATTGCATACCTATGGTATCCGAGTGTCTGCGATAAACCCCGGCCTGGTAGAAACCGAATTCTCTGAAGTTCGCTTCAAAGGAGATGCTGATCGTGCCAAGAAAGTGTACCAAGGATTTGATCCGCTCACCGCTCAGGATATCGCAGAAACCATCGCTTTTGTGATTAGCCGGCCGGCACACGTTAATCTGAGTGACATAATCATCTTCCCCACAGCACAGGCTGCTAGCACCATGGTGCATAAGGAAAACGGCTAAACCATGCCCAATAAGGTATCTCGGTCGATCACGTGCTCTCCGTGAAACTGCGTTATAGTAGGCTCTACTCCTAGCATTCTAGCAATAGATCGTTGTTCAGCTACCCTATCACTTTTACTGAGGAAAGGATCTTCGTCGCCGTAAACAAAGTCCACACGTATACTGCCCAACTTCTTCTTGCTTCTAGGGATATTTAGATCTGGAGGGAAAATGCCTGCCCACAAGATGAGTCGGTTAAAATCAATATCTGATTGGGTTACCCAACGGGATACAGTGGCAGCACCTTGTGAAAATCCTAAAACATTAATTTTTAGGCGGCTTACCTCCATTCCCTTCGTTACCTGATGAAAGATAGCCTCCAGATAGTTTAGATAATTCTGAATATCTACCAAGCGATCTTCCTTTGTCATCCAAGTCGCGCCTACTCGGCCAGAAAAACCTTGTAAATAAAACCGGTTGAGTCCTTCGGGTGCAATGATGCAACGAGTAGGTGATTCCAATACACGAAAATGGTTGGCGAAGTAGTTAGCCAGCTGCCCGTATCCATGACAGACAATCCACAATTCTTGCGTTTGGTCATTCAGTTCACCTAGTTGAATGTAGCGCCCTTCATAACTGAATGAAACGGGCTTTATCTCATGTTCTCCCATAGAATAAGACATAAAAAAAAGCAGACAATTTTGCCTGCTTTTCTGCATTTGAAAAATGATGCAATTATCTCTTAAAGCCCAATACACTACCTCCGCAGTAATTACTGGAGCCTTCGAACTCAAATGTGATATAGTAGATTCCTGTAGCAGGGCAAGGATAAGTAAAACCTTTCAGCAAAGAGCCATTTACATAACTACTACCTTTCTTTGTCCGGTTAGAATCGTACAGAGTTACCTTAATACCATCTGTGGTTCCGGCAGGTCCGCCAGGAGAACAGATCTTAATAGTATAATTGGTGTCTTTCGAGAATACATAAGAGTATTCCACCTTATTTTGTTGACCGCCACGACCATCAATTTGAAAGCTTTTCAAAAAGGTGTAACCGTCGCCAAGCTCTGAAATGCAGTTTTCCGCATACTGTCCGGCGTTGCACTGAGCATTAGCTTGGGGAGCCAACCAAAAACTAGCCCCTGCAATGATGGCTAGTACTGTGATGATCCTTTTCATATAAATCTTTTGGCTTCTATGTCAGAGTTTGTTCCCGAAATGAATCCTAGACGTCTTGTTGATTCTATTTGCCATCTCATGTTTCAATATCCGTGCCACTATGAGAAGGTGGTTAAAACGAAGGGATTCTAGAGTGATATCTATCAGCCTACAACGCTTGCGCGAATTGAGCTAACAATTTGGGTGATTTTATCTACATCCTCCTGAGTCACATTGATCTCCTGAGTGGTGGTGTCTACAATAATGGCTTCGCCATCAACAATTTGTACCTCAGGTTCTCCGTATGTCACCTCGATTTCAATCTCTTCGAAGGCCTTTGACAATTCTAGAATCTGTGTATAAAGGTCATTGATGTAGGGATTCGTTTCTTTGAAAAAATCTAAGAGAAACTTAATGTTATCGCATACTACCCTTTGCTCAGCAATTCGCTCCATCAGGTTTTGATTACCAGCATCTTGGGCCGCCACCTGACAAGTGATGTAAATGGCTTCAATCCAACCGCCAGCTAACAAGAGCACAGAAAGACTAGAACGCTTACGGCTTTGTAGGTGGTCGTTAATCTGGTTAAAGTTTTGGGTAGTGATGAGCAAGAGGGAGTCCAGATTACTACTCTGTGTAGCTAAGCGCCTGATAGTACTGATCTCGAAAAATTGTCCAATATTCAGAGAATTAGCCAGATCCCGAATGGCATCTAGGCGTAGAATTGCCTCTTGGTTTTGCTCATACACGTTAGCGTATCCCAAATCAGCCCCATACACACCCAAATTCATCGCTTGGCTAAAAGCGCTGTTGTAGTTTGATACTTTGTCGGGATCGTTAAGAAAATCACTGGTGAAGGGAATGCCCGACTCTTTGAGGGTTACAGATGTCTCAATAGGAGAGGGAAGTGCGTTCATAAACTCGTTGATAACGTCTTGTGATATCGCAGGCTCGGTGCTTTCCTCTTCTAATCCAAGCTCTGCTGCAAGAGTATCGTCATCTTCGTTGGGTTTATCTCCACCGCCACAAGCAAACATGGCAATGGCTACAAATCCCCAAAGCAATTTTTTCATAGGTCCTGTTTTTAGCTAAACAAAAATATGAATTCCGAAAGGTTTTACAAACACTACTAATTCCCTGGATTTTGCAACAAGATGTGCCTATTTCCTCGAAAATTAGCTTTTCTTGGCCTTTTTAGGCTGTGGCAAAAGTCCTTTGAAGGATACTTTGCTCATGTATGCCAATGATTTCCTGAACCATTCAAAATAGAGGGATACGTACCCCAATATTACCATCAGCCAGATAACTAAAATGTTGAAAGTGTAGGTACTCATAAACTGGCCTGCAAAGTATTTTTGCGGAGCAAAGAAGTGTGTGCGATAGTCTAATGAGTGATTGGGCTCCGGTTTGTGGAACACCGGATCTACCATCTGAAGAAGCCTGCCTCTGTATTCCAGGATTCTATTTTTTGAATTAAGATTCTGGACTAAGTCAGCTAGCTCCTCATTATAATACCGATTCTTAAGATCATTAAAGTCAAGACCTCTTTTGGTTAATTCTTCCCCCTTTTCAAGCTCATAGATTTTCGCTTGTTCGATCTCATCTGCCTTTACCTCTAAATCTTGGTAGTAATCCTGCATCCCATCCAGGAAGGTGTTTATCTCTTCTGAAATTCGTTCATTATAACTAGCCAAGGTAATGGTGTCGAAACCGATCTCGTTCAAGCTAGAGCGAAGTTTCCTTGGCTCATTCTGAATTTCAATCTTCAAAATTTCAAAGTCCTTTTCAGCGATGGCTCTCAAGCTGTCGGAATCACCTAGATAGTGCTTATCGACACTACGTCTTTTGGCACGCAACTCAGTAACTAAAAAGGTTATTTTATAGTTAGCCTGCTGTTTTACCCTGTGGTAATCATAAATATAGTCCTCGAAACCATTGTTTTTAAACTGATATACTGCCATGGCCTCGTAGGCCCATCTAGAGGCCATTAAGTCTGCCATGATGGGTACTTTACCCCGGGTGCTAATGGCGTCATTCAGTCTGTCAAAACTGAAAAGTAATCCGCAGAGAATGATTTGAGGAATAAGTAGGAGTGGGATTAGGATGTATACAGTGACTGCCGAGTTGAAGGCAGATGAGATATTTAAACCCACTACGTTAGCAAAGCAGGAAACCGAGAATAATACCAGCCAGAAAGGCAAGAGCATTCCCCTAACCTCAATGATGCTATTGCCGATGAGTACAAAAGTCAGGGTTTGAACGGCCGACAAGGAGAATAGAATAATAATCTTTGAAAGCAGATAACTATTCCAACTCAGGTTTAAGAAGGATTCTCGTTTGAGAATCTTTCTGTCCTTAATAATCTCCTCAGCACTTACCGTAAGCCCCATAAATAGCGCTACTAGAATCGCCATCAGTAAGTAGGCCGGAAAATTTGCATTATGTCTAAATACATAATGAGTGCCGTCTGGCGAACTCTTGTATCGAATGATAAATGATAATAAGATTGCGAGGAAGGGGGCTTCCAGGAAGTTGATCAATAGATACTGCTTGTTGCTCAACTTAGCCAGTGTATCCCTTACGGTAAATATGCGAGTTTGTCGTAGTTTTTTGGGAATTTCTAAGGTGCTGGGCGGCTCCTCATTTACCTCTTCCACCTGCTCAAAGTTGAACTCCTCTAGGTACCTTTCCTGCCATTGGGGTGGGTTGATCTTTCTCTTATTTGTGAACTGCCCATATTCGTCCACCACTTGGGCCTCCACAATATTGAAAATCTGTTCAGGGTTAACATTACCACACGTGGGGCAGACTCCCTGCACACGATCTACTTGGTTAGTGATCTGCTTAAAATAAGAGACTGCCTCTACTGGGTTGCCATAAAAGATCTGATACCCTCCGGTATCCATAATGATCATCTTATCAAACATCTTATAGATGTCAGAGGATGGCTGGTGAATTACCACAAAGATTAGTTTCCCCTTTAGGGAAAGTTCTTTGAGGAGGTCAATTACATTTTCGGAGTCGCGTGATGAAAGACCCGATGTGGGCTCATCTACAAACATAACCGCAGGCTCACGAATTAATTCGAGGGCAATATTGAGGCGCTTGCGCTGTCCACCGGAAATGGTTTTATCGAGCACGCTGCCTACCCTAAGGTCTTTCCTGTGATCAAGTCCCAGACTCGAAAGGGTAGTCATTACACGATCGTGTATCTCCTCTTCTTTCAAGTCAGCAAAACAAAGTTTTGCGTTGTAATACAGGTTTTGGTAAACAGTAAGCTCCTCAATAAGAAGATCATCCTGAGCAACGTAGCCGATTACCCCTTCAATGGCCTCTTTCTCAGTGTAGATATCAAAGCCATTTATCTTTACAGAACCCTCTGTTGGTTTGAATAGTCCTGCCAAGGTATTGAGGAGGGTAGTTTTACCAGCGCCAGAGGCTCCCATAATCCCCAGTAGCCGGCCAGGCCCCTCTGAGATATTTACGTCACGTAGGCCTATTCCACCATTAGGAAATTGTAAACCGATATTCGTGGCCGAGAAAGACAGTTTTACTTTGAGGAAGTCCTTTAGGAACCTCATGATGAGGTCGCTATAGTAAAGTGCTGCTCCTTTGGGGGTTTTGATGGTACTTCCGTGGGAGAAAAGGTATATCTGATCCCTTTTTATGATGAAGTTATTCAGGACCACTTCATCCTCTCCCACGTATTTCACAAAGTACATATCCACGCTTTGCACACGCAAAAACAGGATATCACCATTTAAATCCGCCTCAAAGAAGTTGGTCTTAGGTCCAGCCTTAGGAGGTGGCTCATGCCCCACAATAAGAATATCATCCCAGTCCAAATTGTTGTCCCCTTTAATGGTAAGGACAAAGGATTCAATGAGGCGATATTCGTCCTTTACAATGTTAAATACGGTGGAAATTGTGTCCACAATTTCCATCCGTTGGGGGGTAAAATTTTTATCGGACCCTACCAGTTCCAGAATTCTAATCAGAACAAAAACCTTTTGCTTTTGGGTAAGAGTCTTATTGATCTTCTTACAAATAGCAAGGGTCTTTACCGAATCTCGAACTGAAGTGAGTTTACGTTCTTTTTTCTGGGGCCGTGCTCCATCTTCCCCTTTCGAGTAATCTGCGAACTTGTCGTAAAGTGCTAAGTACTCTTGAATAGAATCCTGGTCAAGTTCTTGTTGAAAGTAACTGATTACGTAGTTCCGTTCTTTCTCAGTAACGCCGCCATCTTGCTTGGTAATAATCGCAAACAGCTGGGTTAACGCTTTCAGTATTTCTTCACTCATAAATTAACCCGAAGAGTCGTTTAAGGGGATGGAGTAAATGTATAGGGTACTTTAAAAAAAAGAGTTCGCTGCCAGCAAACTTGCCAACAGCGAAGACCTTAAAACATGCTGCTTAACTTATTGAGAAACAAAACCGATTAATAGGTTTTGAATTCGAATGGAATATCTACTAGCTCTGAAAATTCTTCTCCTGCTTCCTCCATATCTTCATCATCCTCATGAAAATACCACTGTACGGTAATTCCACTAATGTCTTCTAGTTTGGAAAGGATATCCAGTATCAGCTTTGAAGAAGCCGTGTTGAAATACTCCAGTTTGAAAACAAATTCTGTCTCAGGATTGGGAGCCTTTGAGTATGCATCTAACCAGTCTAGAATAGGAGCGTAGAACTCCGCAGAATCTTCTGGTAAAGAACGGCCTGAAATCTCAAAAATACCGTTGCCTTTATCTAGGATGATTTTAGGAGTATCTTCTGTGCCTTCCAGATTTATGATTTCCATGTCAGATCTTTTTGAATTGTATGGTGGAATACTTTTAAGCCTGTTCGCGGGATATGGTAGTTTTCAAAGAGAAGAAGTAGTGGTTATCATCCATCTTCTCAAAATCAAACTGCAAAGGTTGGCCTGACTTACGTGCCATGTCTACAAACCCTAAACCTGCACCGCCCTTTTCTGATAAGTCGGCATTCTTAATGATTTCTTTGTAGAGTTTCTTCAGACCGTCTTTGTCTAACGAGTTAATCCGCTCCAGCTTTTCACGTAATTTCGGTACCGTTTCCTCATTTACAGGATTACCGGAGGTGATAATATATTCGGTTTCCTGCTTACCTATCATGAAGACCGCAGAGTTTTTCTTTTCATTGAAGGGGTTAAAATCCTCCCCATGCTTAACAATGTTCTGCAGGCACTCTACCATTACATTAAACACTTTACGCTTTATGCTAGACTCCTCACCCATGGAATCCATATTGCGCTCGGCCATGGCAAGAACTGATTTTGTGATCTCTTGGGTAAACTCACCCTCGTAGACCAAAATCAGGTTTCGAGCAAGCATGGTTTTGTGCAAATCATAAATATATTTCATAGTTAAGCAGTGTGTTTTTTGAAAAGACTTACGGTTTAGGGTAACAAAAATCTTCTTTCGCCTCTAAATGTACACTATCCAAAATTAACTTCTAAAATTTTCTTTTTATAAGATACTTAAACTTTTTTACTAGAATTTGATGCCAATTAGCAGCACATCATCGGTCTGCTTACTGTCTCCCTTCCAGTTCTCCCAGCGATCCTCCATGATTTTTGAAACCTCTGTCATACTCTTTCCATTCGTCTCCATGATCATCTCACGAAGACGTCTTGGTCCAAATTTTCGGTTCTCCTCTCCGCCAAATTGATCCGGGAATCCATCTGAGCAGAAGAACACAGAGTCGTTGGGTTTAAGTTTAATTATATGGTTGTCAAAATTGGTTTGGTTCTTGTACCGACCACCTCCAATGGGGAACTTATTTCCCTTTATTTCATTCATCTCACCTCCATCTACAAAGTACAATGGTCGGTGTGCTCCGGCGTATTCCAACTCCCTTTTCTTAAGGTTGATTTTGCATAAGGCAATGTCCATCCCATCCTTGGTACGGGAATTAGCCTGGTCTTGACGAAGAGTCATAGTTACACCCTCATCCAGCTGATCTAATATGCTTCCTGGATTATGGATTTTCCGACTCCGAACAATATCATTCAGCAAGAAGTAGCCAATCAACGAAATGAGGGCACCTGGTACACCGTGGCCAGTACAATCCACCGCTGCGATGAAAATATCGTCCCCTACTTGCATATACCAAGGGAAATCTCCTGATACCACATCTCTTGCTTTGTAGAGTATGAATGAGTCAGGTAGCATTTTCCGAATCACTCGGTTGTTTGGCAGTATGGCTCCTTGAATCCGCTTAGCGTAGTTAATGGACTCAGTAATCTTCTTGTTTTTACTCTGGATTTCTAATTCAATCAGCTTCCGCTCTGTAATGTCGTGAGACACCACCAAGACAGACTCTAAAGATTCTTCTTGGTTGAACTCCGGGATAGCGTTCACTTGCATAATACGGTCACCCAACTCGGAAGGGAAGTCCATTTCGGATGAAGTCTTCTCTTTAGAGGACTCAACCTCGCGAAGAATATCATGCCACTGGCTCACAATCTCATCATTAAGCGATACCTCATCCATCTGCTTGTTCAAGTAGTGATGTGGTTCACGGCCAGTATAATTTTCAATTACAGGGTTGATGTAGAAGAAATTACCACCTAAATCCAAACGGGTAATGAGGTCCGGTGAGTTTTCAGAAAGAGCTTGCATTTGGCTACGCATCCGCTCTTCTTGTTCTGCCCTCCGACGTTCGGTGATATCACGTGAGTTGACCAGAATTCCTTGAATTGCGGGGTCAGACAATAAGTTGGTACCCGTTGCTTCTACCCAGATAGCATCTCCGTCCTTTTTTCGGATCTCATATTGGATACGAATGGATTCAAACGGATTGTCTAGCAATTGTCGGAACATGGAGTCCACAACACTGCTATACCCTTCAATCACATATTCACTGTCCTTATGGCCTATCATATCTTGGGCAGAATAACCCAAGATGCGTTCTACCGAAGGTGATATGTAACGTACAGTTCCGTCTTCTTCGTAAATGGTAATAACCTCAGATGCATTTTCCAGCAGAAGCTGCATCCGTTTTTGAGTTCGGTTTACCTCCTCTATTTGATCTTCCAATCGCTGATTGGTCCTGCGTAGCTCTTCTTGCGTGGCTTCCATTTCCTCAGCATTTTGACGAAGGACTTCCTGCTGCTCTTTCAGCTCGGTTGACATCTTCTGAGACTCAGTTAGTAGTCTCCGAGTTCGGTCGTTCACCTTGATGTTGAAGATGGTTCGGGCAATGATGAGTGAGATCTCCTCTACAAACTTCACCTGAGTAGGGGTGAATTTTTCAAAGCCTGCGAATTCCAATACCCCGAATACTTTTTCATCGGTGATCAACGGTACGATCAAAATCGTGGAAGGCTTTTTGTCTCCTAGGAGTCCTGATGTTACAGTTACGTAGTCCTGGGGTATTTCCGTTCTTAATAAGGTGTCCTGTTCTATGGCAGACTGGCCAATAAGCCCTTCGGCAAATTTGAAGGAAGCCTTCAGGTATTTCTTTTTGTTGTAGGCAAACGAGGCCAACATGTCAATGGTAGGATCGTCCTCCAGATCCTCATTAACTACATAGAAAGCACCTTGAATAGCATCAATTTTTTTGGTGATGAAGGAAAGGATGTCATCGCCGAGGGGTTCCAATTCATTGTGTGCCCGAAGAATCTCTCCGATTTCAGCCACACCGGTTACAATCCAGTTGCGTTCCTTATCACGTTTTTCGGCTTCTTGGATGCTATCTCTCATGGTGAGCAGTGCATTTCCAAGGGTATCGTTTTCTGATAAGGGTTGGAATTCTGCGTCTAAATCTCCTTCACCAATTTTATGGGCAAATCCTGCGGTTCGTTTCAGCGCATCTACCAAGTTATCAACTGTAACTGCCATTTGGCCAATCTCATCATTACTCTTGCGAGTGAGTCTATTGGGTAGAATTCCTTTGCCCAAGAGCTGAAGGGTAGACTTAAGTGATAAGATAGGATTGACCAAAAAGCGGGAGAAAATAATAGCGATCATGAGGGCAAGGAGGAGGATTATGACTCCGCCAAGGAGGAATCTACCTACCAAATCACCTGCATTTTCGTTGATCTCCTCAATGTCTATTTTGGTTACCAATCCCCAATCAACGTATTCAATTTTACGCCAAGTGGCTAGTGTTTCTTTGCCTCGATAATCTGAATAAATGCCAGTGCCATCAGGTTTACTGTCGTCAACGGCATTTTGCATGGGCTCACCTCTAGGCTCTCCCATTTGAAATACCTTCTTGGGCAAGGAACCATCGGCTTCATGGCGAAGATCATGGATAAGGGATACTTGTTGGTTGAACAATACTCCCAGAAGCGACTCCCCACTTTTTCCTAATCCCGTAGTGTCTCCCACGCTATTAAAGAGTGGGTTTAGATTTACCTCAAGAACAACAATACCTGCTTTATTTAAGGTGTTGTCCTTTAGGATGCCACTAATGAGCATGATGTCATCGTGGATTTGCCCGAAGTAAAGTTTTGATCCTTCAGGGCTGTCTAGAAGGAGATCACCATCGAGCTTTTGGAATGTAGAGCTGGATTCTGTTTGATAGAATACATTGCCAAAATTATCTAGTAAGAAAATTTCGTTGAGGTTGTACTGTTCTTTCAGGTTAGCGAGTTCCGGGATTTGCCCTTCAAAGGCCATTTTTAGACTATCGAAGCGCTCAGGTGTTTGTTTGATTTGGGTGATCTTATCCTGTATAGTGGAAAGCTCGGCTATTAATCGGGTAGCGTCTCCTATTCCCTTGAAGTAGCTGCTTACCTCATCCGATTTTAGATCGGCGATTACATTGAGGTTATCAATGTATCGTTCTTCTATTGCATCTCGACTAAAGGTGAAGGCAATATAACTAATGGCAGTGATGGTGATGAGAACCACCAGAATCACTACGCTAGTAATCTTTACGCTTATGCTTATGTTTTTGAACATAGGAAACCAGGCCTTATGAGTCTGATGCTATTGCATAATTATTCGGAGATGGAAAATAGTTCTTCTCCTACTTTATTGAAAATTTCCTCGATGGTTTGCACCTCTACAGCTGGCAATGAATGGAATGAAGCTATTTCAACTACTCCGATAGTCTGCTGTTCTTGGTCTAAAATGGGGAAAATAGCCAAGGATGTAGGAGATACCTCCCCTAAACCAGAACGAACCAATAAATATCCCTCAGGGACCTGATCTATTTTCACTACCTTTTTTTCCTTCGCTACTTGCCCAGCAATGCCTTCCCCAAACTCAAATGACATTACCTGGCTATCAGGAATTGAAAAGGCATAGGCTGCATACAATTCGATGATTCTCTTCTCTTCTGCCAGTTTCGTTTGATAAATAGCCCCTTGTACGGCATCAACCTCGTTACACACTTTGGTAAGTAGGTCTTGTACCTTTGTCTTGTCCCAAGCCCCATCATTAGATTCTATAAAGCCAAACAGGCCCTTGAATGCGGTGTTTTCTGAGGCGGACAATTCAGGAGCGACTTGCTCTTCGCTAGCATTGGTGCTTTTTACTCCGCCGCTAAATTGTTCGATAATGATCTCTTCGCTAGATGACTTATACCGTTCTGCAGCAAGAAGGAAAATTATTGAAAGCAGCCCGGTAGCAATGAGTACACCAGTTGCTACAAAAAGCTCCTCTATAATCGGAGTAAGTTTGGACACCCCAATCATATCCACAATGCCTTCCGCAATAACATTGTCTTCGAATTTGATCAGGAAAAATAGAACCACACCTACGTTGATAATGAAAAGAAAGATGGTGATTGTACTAAGCCGTTTGAATAGTCTGTTATTCATAGGTAGTGGCTATTTGTATTGTTTGTGCAGTTCGATCAAAAATTGAATAATTTCCTCAATTTTCAAAGTGTAGTCTATTTCGGTCAATGCCATAGCGGCCTTGGGCATCGTGTCAATCATGCATTCCGCTGGATCCTGTGCAATGGTAAGTCCCCCTCGATCTTTGATTCGCTTCATGCCCATGGCGCCATCCTTATTTGCACCGCTTAGGATAATTCCGATAAGCCTTTGACGGTATGCATAGGCACATGTCTCCAAAGTAATGTCAATGGAAGGCCTGGAATTATTGACCATCTCCTCTGTAGATAAAGAGAAGTATTGTCCTAATTCTACGCTTAGGTGGTAGTTGGCGGGGGCTAGATATACTTTCCCTCTTTTTACAGACTGCTTGTCATAGGGCTCAGTTACTTCCATAATGGACTTGATGGATAATGCTTCCACAAATCCATTTCGAACGTGCTTCAATCGGTGTAAGCACATTATGATTGGCAACTGAAAATTGTCAGGGAGGTTAGAAAGGATCTTGGTAATGCCTTGGAAACTCCCCGCTGAACCACCGATGACAATCGCCTTATACTGATTATTTACATTGAATCGGCCCATTCAAATAATGAGGTCTATGAAGTCTCCTTCTTTACTAGTCCTTGATCTTCTTGTAGATTTTTTCCTCGTTGTTGACTACGATGAATTTATTTGCGATTTCGCACCATATCAGCGACTCCTTTGAACCTATCACTAAGTATCCGTATTTGAATAAGCTTTCGTGTAGTTTCTTCAGAACCTCATTCTGTAGGTTTTGATTGAAATAAATCATGACGTTTCGGCAGAGGATGAGATCAAATTTGTTGAAGACGATCCCCTTCACTAAGTCGTGCTGCCTCCATGAAACGTTTTCTACCAAGGAGGGGTCAAGCATTGCTTTACCGTTTTCCTCTTTGTAGTAGTCGGATAGTTTTCCTGACCCTTGGAATCGAATGTAATTCTTTTCGTTGAGGTCCATATTTTTAATTGGGTAGGCACCTCTACGGGCTCTATCCAATATGGAAGTATCAATATCGGTGGCTATGATTTTTGCCTTGTCCAGCATTTTCATCTCCCTTAAGAGGATGGCCATGGAAAACACCTCTTCACCAGAGGAGCATCCTGCATGCCAGATGCTGATAGTATTATGATTGAGTAGAATGTTGGGGATGATATGGTCTCGTAATTCTCGCCAGAAGGAGGGATCACGAAACATCTCGGTGACGTTGACGGTCACTTCGGATATGAATTCGTCAAAAAATTCCCGATCCTCTTTAAGTCGTTTGATCAACATGTTGACGTTGCCAAACTTGTAGAGTTCCAGTATGCGTTGAATTCTACGACGAAAGGAGGACATGGCGTAGTTGGTGAAATCATAGTCATACTCATCGAGTATCACTTTGGTAAGCCTCCTCAAGTCGGATATTTCGACATCCTGCATATGCATGAGTTGCGAGTCCTTATAAGATCTATTTATGGGGGACGATCAGTGGAGATCGTTCCTTTAACCCTGGCAAAATAAAAATACTACCGAAAACTCCACTTTTTAAAAGATGCATCCAAATAAAATTTAGTTAAAAAAGGATGGATGCCCGATGAATTTTTTGAGGAGTATTTTTAGCTGGTGACAAATTTTGGGACACTAAGGACTGTGGATTTTCTTAATGTGTCATGTGTTGTTGACTGAAATTAAATGGTAACAGACTGGTTACTGAAGGTATGAGCAAGTAACTCCCTGAAAATGAATGCATTAATAATTGTATGGGGGATTTTTGTCGCTCTTCAAATTCCATCATGACTTGACGACACCCGCCACAGGGAGTAACGGCAACAGGTTCAGGATTGGTTTTATCGCGACAAGCGGTAATGGCTACCGACTGTATGAGGACCCCCGGATGCTGGACACCTGTAGCATAGAAGGCGGTGCGTTCGGCACAAAGACCTGCCGGGAGAGCAGAGTTCTCTTGGTTGCACCCTTGCATAATTTCTCCATTGGCTAGGGCTACTGCGGCGCCTACATAAAAATGGGAATAAGGAGCGTAGGCTTTGTTGCAGGCTTCCTGGGCCTGGTCAAGAAGTGTTTGAAGATGTGGAGGGAGATCTTGTTTTGTGGGGTACTCTTGGTAGGAAAGAATAATTTCAGCCATGGGACGAAAACAGGGTGAATTCTAAATGTCGCACTTCCTTTTGCATGGGGCATGTTAACAGTTAACTTGGCCGCCAATTTTTAGCATACCCACTTCACTAAATGCAACGAGTACTACTACTAGGAGCCGGCCGTTCGGCTGCTTCCCTGATTCACTATTTGGTAAAGCATGCTTCTGAGCATAACTGGCATATTTCCATTGGAGACTATAATCCTGAGGTAGCAAAGGAGTTGGTCGAAGAGTCATCCCAAGTTCGGATATTCAAATTTGATGTTAACAGTGAGGAACAACGAGTTGATGAGGTGCGGGCGGTTGACGTGGTCATCTCTTTACTTCCTGCTCGCTTTCATATATATGTAGCAGAGGCCTGTTTGAAGATGAAGAAACCGATGTTTACAGCTTCTTACATCGCAGATGATATGCAGGCTTTGGAGGGAAAAATCCGAGAGGCGGGATTATTTTTCTTGATGGAGTGTGGTCTGGATCCGGGAATAGACCACATGACGGCTATGCAATCCATCCACTCTATCCAAGCACGCGGAGGGCAATTGTTCTCCTTCAAATCCTATGCTGGGGGGCTTTTGGCTCCGCAATCTGAAGACAACCCTTGGAGGTATAAGTTTACCTGGAACCCTCGGAATGTGGTACTAGCAGGCCAGGGTACAGCCCAGTTTATTCGGAACGGCAGGTACAAGTATATTCCCTATCACGATCTTTTTACCCGGCTGGAGCCTATCCAGATACCAGGTTATGGAGACTTTGAGGCGTACCCTAATAGAGACTCACTACGGTACCGCAAGGTGTATAATCTTGCAGATATTCCGACTATGCTGCGAGGTACCATGCGTAGACCCGGTTTTTCTGCTGCCTGGCACTTACTAGTAAAGCTAGGCCTAACGGAAGATGGGTACACCTTGGAGGGATCGGAAGAAATGACCTACCGCGAGTTTGTGAATAGCTTTCTGGCGTACGATGTTCAGCGAACGGTAGAAGAAAAGCTTTGTAGCTATTTGGGAGTTACACAGGAGGAAGAGGCGTTCCAAAAGCTGGTTTGGATAGGCCTGTTTGAAAATGAGCCCATTGGCTTGCCAAATGCTACTCCGGCTCAGGTGCTACAGAAGCGTTTGGAAGAGCGTTGGCGTTTTGGCCAGGAGGACAGGGATATGATTGTGATGCATCATCAGTTCGGGTATTTGCTGGACGGTAAGCCTCATTGTATGGAAGCTTCGTTGGCTACGGTGGGGCAAGATCCTGTGCATACGGGTATGAGCAATACGGTGGGTTGGCCCTTGGCTATTGCAGTTAAAAACTATCTGTTGGGTAAGATTCAACTGACGGGATTGCACCGCCCGGTGCTACCGGAGATTTACGAGCCTATAATAAAAGAACTGGTGGAACTTGGAATAGAGCTAACGGAAGAAGAGAAACCCTGGGTGGAGCCTTTGCCTCCTGGGTTATAAGAACATATAATAAGGTGTTAGTAGATCCCTCATCTTCTCGGTGAGGGATTTTTTTGCGTCTTTATAGTATACAAGTTCAGTAGCGACTGGATTTATGGCTTCTTTCCCCCATGCCATGGTACAAAGGTGTGGTTCGCTTTCGCGGAAGGAGTGGTGTGCGATTTGGCAGTGTAACCGTAAGCCGACAGCCTGGGCGTGGCTTTGAAAAGTGGAGGCTTCCTTCGGAGGGAGAAGAACCCAACCTTTGCCTTCCTTTGAAAGCAAGCGAGAGATCGCCTCGGCCAATTCTCGAGAGCCCAGCGTGGTTTGGTGCCAGGCATTTCTTTTTTCTGGATTCTGGGATGGTAGTTGATTCCCGAAGAAGGGTGGGTTGGTAACGATAAGATCGTAAGAAGTGGAAGGGGTGAATTCCTGAATGGCCCCTTGGTGGAGATGTAAATTGGAGGACCAAGGACTTAACCTGAAGTTTTGAGAGGCCTGTTGAGCAGCGGCCTCATCTAGCTCAACCGCATCGATGGGGGCATGGTATCGCTGGGCTAACATGAGGGAGAGCAGGCCAGTACCGGTACCGATGTCCAGGATACGCTGCGGGGCAATGGCTTCCGCTAGTGCACCGAATACACAGGCATCGGTGGTGACCTTCATGGCGCATTGCCCCTGATGCACCGTAAATTGCTTGAATTGGAAGTAGCTATTTCGCCCCATGGGCTTAGCCGTTTACCGCTTCAAAACCCACGTCAATATCCTTAGGGTTTGCTTCTGCGGCCTCTACCGCCAGGCGGTCGCACCGCTCGTTCTGGTCAATGCCTGCATGACCTTTTACCCACTGGAACTGTACATTGTGCTGGCGGTAGATTTTCAAGAAACGTTGCCAAAGATCAGGATTTTTGGCCTTAGTAAAATTCTTCTTCTCCCAGTTGAAGAGCCACCCTTTTTGTACAGCATCTACCACATATTTGGAGTCGCTATATACGCGCACATCTACGCCCGGTCGGGTGAGGGATTCCAGACCCACTATGACGGCCAAAAGCTCCATGCGGTTGTTGGTGGTTTTGCGAAAACCACCTGAGAATTCTTTTTCGTGGTATTTGCCCTTTACGTAGGCAGAAAGAATGGCTCCGTAGCCCCCTGGGCCAGGATTGCCCAGGGAAGAACCGTCTGTATATAATGTAACCATGCTGCGAAGGTACTAAGGCTTAGCCAAGGAAATGGAGGTTGGCCTTGAACAACTTGATGGCGATGGCGAGTAGCACGATGCCAAATACTTTCCGGATGACGTTGAAGCCAGCCTTACCGATTTTTCGCTCTAGCCAACCAGAGATTTTTAATACTAAGTATACAAAGGCAAGGTTGATGATGACCCCTACCAAAACGTTGCCCAATTGATATTCGGCCCGTAAGGACAGGAGAGTAGTCATGGTACCTGCTCCGGCAATGAGTGGAAAGGCTAATGGTACAATGGCTGAAGAGCCTCCCTCCTCAGCGGGGTCAGATTTGAATAGGGTAATTCCCAACACCATCTCCAGCCCTATGAGGAACATAACCACGGCTCCGGCTAAGGCGAAACTTTGCACATCGAGCCCAAATAGCTTGAGTATCGACTCCCCAATAAAGAGGAAGGCAATCATGATTATGCCACTAATAAGGGTGGCTTTTTCTGATTGCACATGCCCAAACTTTTTTCTGAGATCCAGTATGATGGGTACTGATCCCAAAATGTCGATCACTGAAAAAAGGATCAGTGAGACAGATAGTATTTCCTTGAGATTCAACATACCTGTGTGAGGTTTAAATGGCGCGCAAAGGTAGCCGCTTCACCCAGATTATCAAGGAGATACGTGAGAACTTATCGTGAAGAAATAAATAGAATTATTATGTCAGGAGGGCGGTTTGTAGACCGTCGATAGCATCCCTTTTCATGGCTGGGAAGTTGGCGATTCTAAGGGTGGATTTTTTCCAGGATCCGTATCCCTTACCCAATGTAAAACCTGCAACTTCTGCCTTTTGATGCAAGGCGGATAAGGTGGCAGGATCGCCTTCCAAGGCTAGGACGGTGCGCGACCGAAGTGCTTCTTGCTTAACTAACCAATCGACTCCGCTAAGCTGAGGAATGAATTCGGACCATTGTTGGTAGCGGGTAAACACTTTTTCCTCCACCTTATCTATTGGCTTGCGCTCCAGCATGGATTGCTGCAGCAAATAGATGTCTAGCACATTGGGGGTCAGGTGAGTTTGGAGCTTAATAGCATTGTCGCGTAGTTTGAGCCAACTGTTGTAATGGTCTCGACGCTGTAGCTCCTCAGCTCTGGCGGCCGCAGCAGGGGAGCAGATCAAGATGCCCATGCCCGCCGGTAAGCCGAAGCACTTCTGTACGGAGGCAAACCAAAGATCGGCCTGGTCAAAATTGAGTGCTACACCAGCCATACTGGAAGTGGCATCAACCGCAATCAACGTATCCGGATAGTTTTCTCGGAGGGCTGTCACTAAGCTTGGGCGGATTTGGGTCCCATTGCTAGTTTCATTGTGGGTGAGACAAATGACCTCTACGTCTTCGGGGATTATTACCTGATCCAGGTCTAGCCCCTCCTGGAAATCAAATTTATAACCAGCAGTTTCGGCGACTAAAGGCTTGGTGGTACGGCACCACTTTTCACCGAAGGCACCGTTGTACAGGTGGAAGGAGCTTTCTTGGACAAAAGATTGGGCGATGATCTCCCAGCATTCTGTAGCAGAGGAAACGAATGAAATGGTATAGTCTGCCGGAACTCCTAGCTTTTCTTGCAAGAGTTGGTACACCTGCGCCAACATTTTCTCAAACCTACCGGAACGGTGGTTGATGCCCAAGATGCCTTCATCAAAGGCAACTTTTACCCATTTGGGTACTTTCTCATACACTTGTGAGGGGCCTGGATAGAAAGAGATCATACTTATAGGGCGTTTGACGGCACTTGTATTCCTGCTTGAATATCTTTTGCCTCTCCTAGCCCCCAAACAGTCCAACTTACTGCGGTGCTGTCATTGGAAATTCGGTACCCCTCAAATAGTATGGATGGGGTCTGGGCAGGGAGTTGATCAGGTAGGGTTTTGATTATACTCTCGGAATCAGGGTCGAAGGAATAATAGGCTACGGCTAAACCTTTGTAGGTGGCCTCTTCCGGACGTCCTTGGTTCTCAATAAACTCGTATTTGGCCAAGCTAATGCCTTGTAAGGTGCCCGCATCGGAGTTGGCTGCCATGTTCTGTGACTGGGCAACTTGCAACGTTCCAATCCATTTGTAGACTTTCGATTCTGCATTGTGCCGGCCTTGGGCATGGTAAAGGGCAAGGTTTTGGGAGTCTTGAAAGAAATTTCCCAAGCCCATAATAAAGGCACTATCGCCCACCCAGCCCGAATAACCTTCGACAGGGGCTTTCCACAAGTTGCCCATCTCATCAAACTGTGCAACCTGCGAAGTGACGTCCTCTTGGTTGCCGGGCAAGGTGCTAAGCTGGGTTTCCAGCGCCGCAAGGCGTTCCTCAGCTGTGGATAGGTCCAAAGCAATAGTAGGTGCCGAGCTTTCGCTGGTATTATCCTGTGACTGTTCCTGATCCTCTGATTTTTGGTCTGAACTACAGTGGGTCAGCAAAAATACACTGACCAAGGCCAAGCAAGTGGTGGTAAGCCTCATAGGGGGAATCTATCCTTGTTTTGTAAAATAGTTAAGTGCGAGTTCGTACCCGGTTAACCCCATACCTACTATAATTCCCGCACAATGGGCGGAAAAATACGAATGATGGCGAAAACTTTCGCGTGCATACACATTACTTATGTGTACCTCTACCGTGGGGGTGTTGATGGCGGCCAGAGCATCCCCAATGGCTACCGAGGTATGGGTATAGGCGCCTCCGTTGAGTATGATGCCGTCGTAGCTGAATCCCACTTGGTGTAGTTTGTCGATGAGGGCCCCTTCTGAGTTGTTCTGATAGTATTCCAAATTTAACTGCGGATACTGTCCTTGCAGCGTTTCAAAGTACGCTTGAAAGGTTTGCTTGCCGTATATTTCGGGCTCACGGGTCCCCAGTAGGTTCAGGTTGGGGCCATTGATGATGATGATTTTCATACCGTTGGGTTATTAGGCAATATGTCAGCGTGGGATATCTATATCAAGCAATTTTCTAATTATCTCCGGCTGGAGCGGTCGCTCTCAGGAAATTCGGTGGAAGCCTACGTACGCGATGTGGTGCGCTTCAAGGAATTTCTTCTGCTAAAAGAGCTGGAAGTAAACCCCATGCAGGTGTCCTCGGTGCATCTGCAGGATTTTCTAGAGTACATCCATGAGTTGGGGCTTTCGGCGTATACCCAAGCCCGTATGCTTAGTGGTATGAAGGCCTTCTATAAATACATGGTATTTGAGGGAGTGCTGGATGAGGACCCCACGGTGTTGCTAGAGGGCCCCAAGCTAGGGCGTAAGCTACCCGATGTACTTACTGTAGATGAGGTAGACGTCTTACTTAGCGCCATTGACCTGAGCACCCCAGAGGGGATGCGGAATCGCGCCATGCTGGAAACGCTGTACAGTTCGGGGTTGCGGGTGACGGAGCTGGTGGAATTGCGTGTGAGTCACGTGTATTTCGATATCGGCTTTTTACGGGTGATTGGTAAGGGAAATAAAGAACGCTTGGTGCCGGTAGGCCGGGAGGCGCTCAAGTACATTAAGATGTACAAGGAAGAAGTGCGGGTACATGTGCCGGTGCAGCCGGGGTTTGAGAATACCCTGTTTCTCAACCGACGGGGCAAGCAGCTTACTCGGGTAATGGTGTTTACAGTGATTAAGAACCTGGTTGCGGCTACGCAATTAGAGAAAAAGGTGAGCCCTCACACTTTCCGACACAGTTTTGCCACCCACCTGATAGAAGGTGGGGCCGATCTGCGGGTGGTGCAGGAGATGTTGGGACACGAGTCTATTACCACCACAGAAATCTATACCCATCTGGATCGTGATTACCTTAAGCAGGTTGTGCAAGAGTTTCATCCCAGGTCGTAGAAGACCATGATAAATTTCACGCTTGTGATATCTACTTGTTGGTAAATAAGCCAATGGCGTCCACAAAAAAGGCGACCCAAAGGCCGCCTTTTGCAATTATCCATACTACCTATTGACTTATCGTATTTGCAAGGGCATCACTTGTCGCAGTTCGGAACTTACTAGGGTGATAAAGTAAAGCCCAGGTTTGCCGTGCTGTAGTTCTGAAATCAATACCTCATATTCCCCGGTGGCCAATTCTTTAGCAAGGATCACTTGTCCTAGGGTATTGGTAACCAGAAGGGTGGTTCCTTCACCGAAAGGAACTTCAGACCGCAGGGTCACAGCCCCTTGAGTAGGGTTGGGATATAGCTCCCAAGCAGTAGCCGTCAGGGCTTGTTCGAACTGAGCGGGCCGTGCCCCAGGGCAGCTACTACTGTTTTGCGCTAACCCGGCCAATGCGTTGATTTCTAATGCGGTGAGGGCTTGTCCATAGAACTGCACTTCGTCCAAGCTACCGGTGAAGAACCGGTTTTTGCCAGAACGGCCTCCCAACCATACATCCGTGCTCGCATTGGGGAGGATGGCACCCGGCAAGTTTCTCCACTGAGCAATTTCTGTTCCGTCAATATAGCCCGTAACGGTGCCTTGTCCGAAAGTGAAAGCCAGGTGGTGCCAGGCGCCGTCGGCAATGCTGGTATTGA
>DMST01000284.1:0-1463 GCA_003454975.1 Cytophagales bacterium
GTAGTAGGTGCGGTACAGCCTTGCGGTGCCGCCGCTTCGCTGGCCAATGCCGCCACCTGATTAGGGGTTAGGGGTTGCCCATAGGCTTGCACGTTGTCCAAGTAGCCTTTGAACTGCCGCTCGTTGGGCTTATCGTTGCGCATACCCAACCATACTGAGCTGTTGGAATTGGCGTTCACATTGCCCAACGGAGTAGCGTAGGTACGTTCCAGCTGGCCGTCTACGTAGAGGTTGGCCTGGCCGGTACGGTAGGTGACCGCCAAGTGATGCCAGGTACCGTCGGTTACGTCCGTGGTGGCCGCATAGGGTCCGGGATTGCTCAGGCCACCCAATACTAACTGCGGCACGCCATTGTCCAGGCGCAAGGCCCAGCTGAAGGAAGTAGTATCGCGGTTACGTCCCATCAGGAACATGGGACCATCTTCCAGGGAATTCACCCACAGGGCTAGGCTGAAGGAGCTATCAAAATCAAAGGAAGGGGCCGTACCTACGTTTACGTAATCGTTCTTACCGTCGAAGTACAAGCCCTGTCCGGTGTAGCCTTCGGCCCAGGTGGCGCCGTAGGTGGTGGGGTAGGGTGCACCCACGGTATTGTCTGCCGTGATGCCCGAGCAGGAGTCTAGCGGCAGATTCATCACCGGCTCCGAAAGACCACAGTCCAACGGACTATTAAAGTTCCCTCCTCCGTCTACGATCACGGTCACGGTGTCTGAGGATACATTGCCCACACCGTCCACCGCCGTTACAATGACGGAATTATCACCCAGATCAGTACACGTGAAAGCAGTCCGGCTGAGCGTAACCTGATAAGTACAGTTGTCTGACACTGAAGTAATCACCGAATCCGGCAGCAAGATGGCCGTGCCCCCGACATCCAGCGTAAGGGTAGTATTCTTAGTAACAAGAGTTGGAGGCAATACATCCTCGACCACCAGGGTCAGGTTAACGAGCGAATCGCACCCGCCTTCTTTGGTGAAAGTATTCGTGTAAGAGCCCGAGGCAGTGAGAGTTTGGCTGCCAAAAACCAAGGTATCTCCGGGGCATAGGGTCAAGGAAGTGTTAACAGAGTCTGAGGTACAGAAGATGCCGTATTTGCCAACGAAAATATCATTGACTCCGGCAAAACTAAGGTTGGTGGTTCCGGCGCCGGGATCAGCGTCAAAGGTACTCGCCAGGTTCCCCGTGATCAACATGTTGCCCCCATCGTCTATCTCTACCGAGTAGGGTCCGTCGTTCCCGGATCCTCCCATGGTAATCACCTCTCGGTAGTTGCCATCGGCATCCAGGGTGAGGGTAAAGAAGTCGATACCTCCGGCAACGCTACGATTGACCGTACCCGATCCCGGATCAAAGTCTACGGTACCACTAAAATACCCCACGCTCACAATATCTCCGTTGGGCTTCACTTGTACCGTTCTGGCAATATCGTTGCCGGAGCCTCCTATCTTCTTGGCCCATACATG
>DMST01000284.1:1517-3797 GCA_003454975.1 Cytophagales bacterium
ACATAGTCTCCGGCACTGGTAAGCTTGGCAATGTAGGCATCGGCCCCTCCGGAAGAAGCAATATATACCGTACTTGGGCCGGGATCAAAGTCAGCTGTGCTGTAGAAGCTACCCGCCACGTAGATATTGCCGGCGGCATCCATGTCCAGATTTTGCCCGTCGTTCCAGCTGAACCCGACAAACATTTTGGCCCAACGGTGATTCCCGTCGGTATCAAAACTGGTCACATACGCATTGTATGGAGCACTTGGAGTGAGATTTACCACGCCGGGCCCCGGATCCATGTCGGTAGTGCCCCGTACGTAGCCGGTTACCACCATGTTATCCGAATCATCAAACTCAATTCCGTTGGTCACATCAAAGGAACGTGATCCCCAACTCTTGGCCCAAATCAGATCAGCGTCTGGAGTATACTTAGCCAGAAAGCAGTCGTATGCCCCGTTGGAAACCAGATGGGTAGTACCCGATTTCACGTCAAAATCTACCGTACCGTCGAAGGAGCCACCAATTAGGATCTCCCCGGCATTATTGATATTGACCACATTGCCAAAATCACCCAAGGTAGTCCCAATGCTGTGGGCCCATACCACGTTACCGTTGGTATCGTATTTTCCAAAGAAAACATTGTCGATGGAGTTGGTTGTCAGGATGAGTGTATCAGCGCTAGGATCCGCGTCTACCGAATACTTGAAAACCCCAATTACATAGGCATTTCCCGCTGAGTCTACGGCCACATCCAGCATCTGATCGGATGAAATACCGCCAATGGGCACTACCCACAAAAAGTTGCCGTCGGCATCAAATTTCGAAAGGAACCCGTCCGTGTCGCCATTAGAGGTATAATTCGCTACCCCTGGCCCCGGATCAAAATCAATGGTATTGGAAAAGAGCCCCGTCACATAAGAGCTACCGTCAGGACCAAAGGCGGCACGCCGGGCACCATCATTGCCGCTACCGCCGTATCCGTTTACCCAGAGTAGGTCTTGCGCCGAAGCAGCGAAGGCGACCCAACAGGTAATACACAAACTGAGTGTTAGAATTTTTTTGTACATGGTTAAAGGGTTTGGTTCAATCGCAACAAACCTATCCCTCTAGCCACAGGAGGTCAATTTTTGCCATGTACATAAAGATGTACCTCCCGGAGATTTTTTTGAATTTTGCTAAGCCGACTGCTAGCAATAAGCCAAGGAGTTCTATGCGCTTTCGGGGCATAGAACTCCTATGGTTAACAAAAATACGATCAGCTATAATTACTAAGCGGCCCTATTCCTTCAGCAACCTTCCAGATAAAGTCCCTGCCTCACTCACGATTCGGTAGAAATATATTCCAGACATCTCACCACTAATGTTTACATCCACTTCATTACCTATCACATGCTGTGAGCTGATGATTTGTCCCACCGAATTATAAATGATAAGATCAAATTGGCTCAAATCTTCACCTTGGAGAGTAAAATGGAAATTTCCCCTTGATGGATTGGGATACACCTTCCATAAGTTTCTTGGGGCTATTTCAGGATCCGAGGTGCTTAGGATAACAGAATCAAGACAAACATCAGCGGTAGACCGGTGGGTACTTACCAAAATGGCGTCGAAACCATTGCCACTCGAATCATAGGCGATCGTGCCCGTAGCCTCGTTGAAGTTCCATAGCCCCAAGGTGTTTTCCTCCGCCGTAACATCCAGACAGCTTGGAATGAAATTGGAGCTATACAAAGCCGCCGATGAGAATCGAACATCCTCCAGGCTACCCTGGAAGTAACGACCAACGCCCTCTCCCCAAGTACCCAATACCGTCGCATTCGACACGCTGGCGGTAGCTTCGGTATTCGGATGCGTACTGGCTTGTTTAATCCCGTCAATGAAAAGCATCATACCCTCCGTAGAGTCTATCACCGCCGCCACGTGGTACCACTGGTCCGCGTTCCACACATTACTATCCGAATACACACTCTTGAAGGGTCGGGTACCGTCTATGTCAAAACGCAGCGTGCCTGGATTATTGACGAAGTTCGGCTGGAAGGACAAAGCAAACTCGTTGGTATTGTCCTGGAAGCTGATCTCCCGCGAGGTCAAGGCTATATATTCAGAAAGAGTCGAGTCAATGGCAGAATCGAGCTTGAACCACATCTCAATGGTGCGAACGCCGTTACCCACTTCCGTACCCAAATCGATGTAATCATTGATTCCATCCAGGATAGCCACACCCTCCGGCTCCGGCTCGCTGGGTGCAGTACAATTATCCGCGGTAGACCGAAGAGTACTCACCAAAATGGCGTC
>DMST01000283.1:0-256 GCA_003454975.1 Cytophagales bacterium
CAGCATCGCGGGTACCTCTATGGCTTGCCCTCACGTAGCGGGTGTAGCCGCCTTGGTAGTTTCTGATCGCGTGCGCAATGGTCAGTCCATCACCGACACTGAGTTGAGAAACATCCTGGAGGGTACTACCGTCAGCGTAGACGCTCAGAACCCTAGCTACATCGGCTTGTTGGGTACCGGTTTGGTAAATGCCTACCAAGCCCTGACCGGCACCGTAGCCCCTCCTCCTCCTTGCTACGGTAGCGGCAGCGCCATC
>DMST01000283.1:332-8685 GCA_003454975.1 Cytophagales bacterium
CTTGCGACGACATCGACTGGACCCGCGACGCCAGCGGCACGCCTTCTAGCGGTACCGGTCCTACTAGCGGTTCTGCTGGCTCATGGTATATGTACATGGAGTCTAGCGCGCCTAACTATCCTAGCAAAGATGCTAACCTGTACGCCACTGTAGACCTCAGCGGTGAGTCGTCGGCTACTTTGGAGTTTGACTACCACTACCAAGGTTCTTCAGCTTCTACCATGGTACTGCAAGCTTCTACCAACGGTGGCAGCTCGTTCTCTACCCTCTGGACCATGCCTACTAGCTCCAACTCCTCTTGGCGTTCGGCCAGCGTAAGCCTGGATAGCTATGCCGGTGGCGACGTAATCCTTCAGTTTGCCGCCACTACCGGTGCCTCATGGCAAGGAGATGTTGCCATTGATGACCTGAGCATCACTACTTCCGGTGGCGGAGGTGGCGGTGGCGGTACCACCGAAGATTGCGGCAGCGCCTCTAACCTGAGCCGCTCTACCGGCCAGTGGCAGTACTTCACCTGGACGGTGCCTAGCAACTCACAGGGTACTACCATCACCACTACCGGTTCTAACGGAGACGCTGACCTGTACGTACGTTGGGGTGCTAATCCTACCACTTCTAACTACACGGCGCGCAGCATCTCTGCTACTAGCAACGAGTCTATCAGCATCACCGGTAGCGGTACTTTGAACATCGGTATCTACGCTTACAGCACCTTCTCCGGCCTGTCCGTACAAGCCTGTAACACCGTACCTGCCACAGCTTCTACCGCTCAGGATGCTCCTGAACTGTCGATTAGCGGTGAGGTAGTAGAAACCGTAGGCTTCCAGGTATTCCCTAACCCTGCTTCCGATCGCTTGTCTGTAGCCACAGCATTTGACTTGAATACTGACGCTCCTGCCCGTGTATACACCATTACCGGTCAGGTGGCCTTGGAGACCGAAACTGCTAATCTGCGCGAGGGCATCGACATTGCCGGGCTGCAAAAAGGCGTTTACTTCATCCAGGTACAAGACGCCAAAGGTCAGGTTCGTACCCAGCAATTCGTGAAAAACTAATTTTCCCCTTTCCTCATCGAGGAGTAAGAGGTAGATACAGGAAGGCCGTCCCCATGGGGCGGCCTTAATTTTTTTATGCACCTCGGTAGGTTTGCACACCTCTCATTCGTCACAGTAATCACCCGAGTTCAAAAAGATTGGGGCGTGCCCCCATGATTCAGTAGGGAGCGTTCGATCGAACGCTCCCTACCAGAACCTATCATTACTGCAATGAGATTTAAGTCGCGCTAGCGACGACTCTAAATGGCTGCCTATGACTTCAGTCATGGGTATTAGACATTATAATTGGTTCCGAGTACCGTAGGTACGGCTCTGCCCCCTTGGCTAACCGAATCATTTGAGCAATCCATAAGAGACGTTCCTACGGAACTCTTGTATTTCGGCTACAGCTATCACCGACTAAAGTCGGCGGCTAATATTTAGATCCGTCGCTGCAGCGACTTTTGCAGGATCCAAACGATAATGGATTAGTCACAGCTAATCAAAGCGAGTACTTTTCATCTCGTGACAGCACTTCCAGGCCCTGCTCTCCACCACTTTTTTTTCGCCTTCTGTAAAACTTGAATTAGTTCAAGATTCCCGAAAAATGGCCGGTCTACTTTTGCCATATATCCACACAAATAAAGGAAATGGAAAAGATAGAACTAGACCTACAAGCGCAAGGAATATCATCAGGATACTCTGAATTTTACAACGAGAAGATGGCCAACATTCAACCGGAGGCCGAAGCTGCTATTGGGTCGCCCTTGCCCTGGGACTCCATGCCAGACGTAGACCAACTGACACAGCTGGAAAAGCCTGGTTACCTGCCCGTAGAGAACGGATATGCCGTAGCCGATGATGGCAGCATGGCGGTGGCCGTAAAAACGCTGATGCCCAATACCACACCACAGATGTGGGACTGGTGGTTTGGCTGGCACAGCGCCCACAGCGATCGGTACCAACTGTGGCACCCTGGGTCGCACATTAGTGCCAAATGGGAAGACGGCCGAGACGACGTTTGCTATGTAGGCCGTAACTCCATCATCAAAGAGAAGATTGGGAAAATGACCCTTAGTGCGGCTATTCAATTCAAGTCGCCCATCGAATTTGGCTTTCCGTACCGCACCGTCAACCGTCCGGACAATGCTGTGTACATCTGCGCGAAGATAGGCCACCCCAAATTGCCCTTTGACTACGGTACCCTGGTACACCAGGTACGCGTAACGGAAGAAGGTACCGAAATGCGCTCGCGCTTCTGGATGAGCGGTAGATACGTATCGGCTCGCCAGGATAACCTGCTCAACCGAGCCTCGGCAGAGATCCTGCAAAAAGTAAAAGCACTGCCCAGAGAATTTGCCCAGGATTTGCTGCGCCATTGTGCCGAAGAGATGAACCACCTGGCTTCCATTCTGCCGGACCTTTATAAGCAGTACGCCACCCAGGATACGGTAGGCATTAGCGGTGCCACCACCCACCACGGCGACGCTAAGTTTGAAGAGGCAGTGATGGCAACCCTGTTCAACAAGGTTCCCGTGAAGCAGCGTCCCGCTTCAATTTATGAGCCTAAAACGGTGGAAGATATCATCAATATCGTGCGGTATGCGAAAAAGGAAGGCCGTAGAATCACCATCACCTCCGGTGGACACAGCTTTAGCGCCAACTTCCTGCGCGACGAGTGCTTGCTGATAGATATGAAGCACTTCGATGAGTGCCACCTGAACGTGGAGAACAAAACGGCAGAAGCAGGCCCCGCGGTGGGCGGTAGTACGCTGATGAAGGCACTGTACAAACACGACCTCTTTTTCCCAGCGGGGCACTGCATAGGCGTATGTTTGGGTGGCTACCTGCTGCAAGGAGGCTACGGTTGGAACGGCCGCAAGCTGGGCATTGCCTGCGAGAGCATACTAGGCATGGACATCATCACGGCGGACGGTGAGCTGATATACGCCGACCCGGATACCCATGCAGATCTGTTCTGGGCGGCGCGCGGTGCCGGTGCCGGGTTCTTCGGTATTGTGGTTAAGTTTTACCTGAAGGTGTACGACCTGCCCAAATACCGCGCTGTTATCGCGCACAACTTCGCCATCAAGCACCTGGAGGACGTGTACCGCTGGGCGCACGCCGTGGGCCCTGAAATTCCCAAGGCCGTGGAGTTTCAAATGGTGATGAGCAAAAATGTACTCAACTTTATGGGCCCGGGCATTGAGGCTATTGCTCCCATTTTTGCCGATACCAAGGATGAGTTTGAGGAGGCCAAGCACTTCATGAAAAACAGCCCCATTGCGCACAAGGCCACCATCAAGACCCCTGCCATCAATCCAGGTATTGACATGCTATACAAAACGGTAATGTCGCACTACCCAGAGAACCACTGCTGGGGGGTAGACAACATGTGGACGCATGCGGCTATCGACGATCTGATGCCCCACATCAAAGAGATTGCTGAGACTTTGCCCCCGGCACCGTCGCATTTTCTGTGGCTCAACTGGCACCCTGGTAACCTGGACACCGATATGGCCTACAGCAACGAGGACAACATCTACCTTTCTCTCTACAGCTGTTGGAAGAATCCTGCCGACACCTCTCAATACGGTAACTGGGCGAGCGACATGATGAGGAATATGGAACCCCATGCTACGGGCATCCAGCTAGCCGATGAGGCTCTGCACAAGCGCACCGCCCCCTTTATGGCCGAGGAGAATTTCAAGAAAGTGGAGGCCATTCGCGCCGAAAGAGATCCCGGCGGGCTGTTTCACCAGTGGCACAGCAAACCAGAATACCTGGGCTAAGCGCGCATGAACAAACTACGCTACTCCCTGCGGACAGACTGGCTGTTCTATCTGTTGGTGCTTGGCTACGCTTACCTGATTGCCAATATGACCCTCCGCCTCTGGTTTGGCGGAGGGGTCAACATTTTTGCCTCGTACAGCCAAGCAGCTACGGCGGCTGAGATGCTGGTAGATGCCAACAAGGTATACTGGTCCAAAACCTGCTTTCTGTTCCTGACCCTGCTGTTGTATGGGCTCAAGTTCGATTACCGTTTTGTGGCCGGTTTTGCGGCCTCCTTCTGGGCCATCTCGCTCATCCTCATGTTTGGGCCTACGCCGGTATTACTGCTTGTGGGGGCCTTGGGGATTGCCCTCATCGTGCAGCAAGTAATACGGAAAACGGTCTTCTCTACCACCGGCGGTTGAGCTGATTTTCTGGCCCGGATTTTTCCCGGGCCACATCTAGCCCAGGTGCTAGGGTTCTCCTCGTTATCTCAATCTGAGAAGTTGGGCTAGCCAGGGTCAACGGAGTAGCAGAAGGGTGAGGTGCCCTAGCAAATTCAATAGTAAATCAATCAAAATGAGTGTAAAGAAATACCTTATAGTTATTGTTGGCTTGCTGAGCTTTCAATTGGTGGAAGGAGAGTTAAACGCCGCACGCTTCACTACCGAAGATTCGGAATACGTGCCCACCGAAACGCGCGGGGGAACGATCCCTGACCGTGGCCCCCTCTCCCAACCGACTAAGGAGGAGCACCTCCATACCATCCCTCTGTTGGATGCAGCGCATCGTGGAGTATATAAAATCTCAGCGCAAACCGGAGGTCCTATCGAATCGCAGAAGGCACTATTTCTATAGCCAGTGCTGCCATCAGGCTAGGTTTTGCCAAGCCACCTGTTCTCTTCCCTGACCTTACCTTACCTTGTTTTCCGATTTAGTTCAGTTATCCTTTTACAGCGGGGAGCGCAGCCCTCTCGGTATTGGCTACATCGTGAAATTAATCAAAGTAGAAATTCAACCTGTCATGGCGGTAATAGACATAGCTTAGTTTATTCAAATTGAAAAAATAATCGACCGTTTCATTTCTCATTTCCACCGTCACCACCAGCAAGCCTACTTCCACTCTAAATTCAGCGTTGGTTAACAATAGACCTTGAGGGGTTGAGGAAGGAGCCCTGACATCGCAAAGGGTTACTTGGTGCTTCTCCGATAGGTATTCGATGGTCTCCGAAATGTTGGAGACGTTTTCGTCCGTTTGAGCCCAAGTAGTAACGGTTGCTGTCAGAACGAGCAGTAGGGTCAGGATGAAGGATTTCATAGGCATGGTTTTGGAGTTTCTGCGCCGCTAACATAGGCAACGATAAGGTAAGCTAGTTTGGCGGCAGCCTAATATCCAAGCGCAATAATTCGGAAATTCCTAACCACTATTCCTTCATGAGCAATAGTTACTTATTGCGCATCTTGTGGCTATTTCCAGGGCGGTCGAAGACAATTGTACTAGGCTTGATACCGCTCCCTTGGTTGCCGTACCAGATTTCGCCTAGTTGCGGCCCAAAAGACGATAGGACATACAATCATCATGAAGTTATTGAAGTACCTTCCGGTGCTAGCCGTCTTGACGAGTTGCCAACCGAAAGAAGACGTGTATTCTAAATTCTTAACCAACCAGATTCCTCAAGATACCCCCTTGGAATATACAGGGGTAGAAATTCCCGATGACCAAAAGGTGCACAAAGGCATCTTTAGCCCCGACTTTACCGCATACTACTACACAGTATCCGACCATGCCTATGCAAAATTTGACGTGTACGTGGTCAAAAAGCAGAACGGAAGCTGGTCCGAACCCCAACTCGCCTTTTTCAACAGTGCGTACAGTGAGCACGGCATGAGCTTTTCTCCGGCCGGGAATACTCTGTTCTTCAGCTCTACCCGGCCCACTGGAGTGGAAGCGGTGGCAGATACCTGGCACCTTTGGAAAACCGAGCAAGTGGACGGGACCTGGGGTGAACCCGAATGGATTGATATCCCTAACCTGAGGGATAAGCTGGTGTCTCACCCCACCGTGGCCCAGTCGGGTGCTTTGTACTTTCATTCCAGCAATCTGGATTACACCGATATGCACCTGTACCAATCCCTACCCGAGAAGGATGCCTACGGTCCAGCAGAGCGTGTTGACCTGGGGTTGGATGCTACCGTGGGGACCCTATCTCCTTATGTGGCTCCCAACGAGGAGTACCTGCTCTTTGCCACCATCGGTGAGCAGCTAGACCTTATGGTAGTCTTTAGCGACGGTAGGGGAGGGTGGACCCACCCCAAAAGGCTGAACGACCGGATCAACCAACGGGGGCAGGGCAATCCTTATGTGACTCCTGACGGTACGTTTCTCTTCTTTACGGCGGAGGACGAGCAGGAGGCTACTTGGCAAGTGAAATGGGTAAACGTGGAAAGAGAACTGGTGAGCAATGAGTAGAGGCTGTCTCATAAGGTTATAATACGATTTTGCAGTCGAATAATCTTTGGAAACTGCTTCCCCTATTCAGGGGAAGCTCCCGCAGGGTGAACCGGGCTGGCGTTCCAGGGGTTAAAATATCAGCCGTGTGCGACCCCAGCGGCATGAAAAACAGCTCTAGCAGGCCATTTAGGTGCATCCGATGAGGAAAAACCCTTTCCGGCTTCCAGCCACCTTTCCCTGAAAAGGGAATGGATTTTTACCCTCAAAAGTAAATTTGGTGAGCCGAAAATTCGCGTTCATTATGAGACATCTTCAAGGCAATCGGAAAAGCGTTTCTTCCCTAAAGAGGCTTGGTGGATAAGCAGGAGATTTGGGATCTGGGCTGGACAATTTCCCAGGAACTTCCTTCCTTGTTACCCATATGAAGCATTGGATACTCTTGTCCTTAATTCTGCTGGCTTGTGTGCCCTCCACGTCCAAGTCGCCTCCTACGGAAGACCAGAACTACATACCTGGCCACGTTACCATTCCACCTCCGGCCGAACAACCCAGAACTTTCTATGCTTCTGACTCGACAATACCTTACCTGGATACTACCTGGCTCTGCACCGACCCATCAGGCCATAGCGTCATCATTCAAAATGGGTTGCCCCGGGGCGGTGGTTCTATCGATGGTAGCGGTATCAGGGGGTATATTGCCGCTAATGGCGTGCACTATGGTAGCGCCCTCTTTTGGAGCCGTCTTGTGAATGTCTCAACCGAATCATTCACGATCCGGTTGACCTTTCCGGCAGACTCCTTGGTAATTCCGAATACTTCCAATTTCTCCCTTAGCGGCCATCATATCCTGCGGCCCATATTGCCCACAGGCACCCTTACGGCGGACAAGCTCACCAAATACAACTACGGGATTGAGGGTTTAAAACCCTTTCTGGATGAACACTTCGGCATGCCCACTCGGCTAGAACAAACGATAGGACCCGGAGAGGAATACATGTTCTACGTGACCTTGCTCAGCAAGGTATCGGGCGGAGGCGTACTACGCACTGGCCTCATTGCCGGTGAAGAAGGATTACGATACTCCCTTCGTTTAGAGCCTGTCGGGGAGGTGTCTTTCCCCTGCGGAGAGATTACTTTTAATTAGCCCGGAGGCATGTTTGGGATAAAGCGTTTACTTTTCTAGAATGGAGAAAGAAGATAGCTTGGCACCAAAGAATCAAAGGATACACAGGATGGCGAATCGGAAAGTCATCATCCCCTTGACGATCCTGTTCTTGACCTTTTCAGCCTATCTTTTTCCCCATTATCAAGGGCAAATCCGAGAGGGTAAAACGGAAGAGATTACTTTTTTAGATGCCCAATTTTCATATTCCCTAGCCGATGTAGAAACGGCGTTTAAAACCATGGAGGAGGAGGGAAGGCAGATCAACATCTTCATTTCGGGAGTGCTCGATATGATTTTCCCACTTGTATATGGGCCACTGTTCTTCCTACTATTAATCAAGTTGTCCAGTTCATCGTCTTATAATACGGTTAGGTTATTAGGAGGCTTACCGCTCTTGGCGGTATTGTTTGATTATGCGGAGAACTTCAGTGTGGTGGGGTTACTAAAAAAGTATCCCGACATCACCGCCTCCCAAGTAAGCCTAAGCGCTACGTTTACCAGTGGCAAATGGATATTTGTACTCGGCACCTTACTTGCCATCCTGGGCTTGGTCGCCTTTCGTCTTGTACGCAGAGGGAAGAATACAAAAACGAGTCAGTAAGTTGCCTTCCACATCCCTTCGCGGTAATGGCTCCCGCCGAGGTACCCAAGTTATCCGTCTATCCCATGCCCTTTCCCCAATACCCCAAGCCCTATGATCAAGAAGTGATCATTACTCCTCGGCAACACTTCCTGGCCGAGCAGAGCGAATATCAGGACTTTCGAGTGCCCAGCTCGATCATCCTATGCTTCGAATCAGTACTCATGGACCATTATCGGTTACAAGACTTCACTCAAAGCAGGCGGTTTTGGACTGGAGAGATGATCTACCTGGGTGATGAGGACCGCCCGGTAGCCCTGGTGGGTAACTTTGGCATTGGCGGCCCCGCC
>DMST01000283.1:8744-10671 GCA_003454975.1 Cytophagales bacterium
CACCTGCTGGAAATACTGATTGCCGCAGGCGTAGGCCATTTTGTAGTGGTAGGCCATGCTGGCGGTTTGCAAAAAGACCGTGCCGTAGGCAGTCTGGTGCTTTGTGACCAGGCCGTCCGGGATGAAGGGGTCAGCCATCATTACCTAGCGCCGGAGAAATATGCTCACCCTTCTGAATCGCTCACCCATCGGTTACAGGTGCAGCTAGATGCTACGGGCATGGCGTATACTCTCGGTACCAGTTGGACGATCAGTAGTATGTACCGGGAAACGAAGGAGGAGGTAAGGCACTATGCAGAAGAGGGAGTAGCCATGGTAGAAATGGAACTGGCTTCCTTATTTGCGGTGGCTACTTTCCGGGAGGTCCATTTAGCAGCCTTGTTGGTCATCAGCGACTACGTGGCTTTTGAGGAGTGGGACGAGCATCTGCACGCCCAATCTACTTCCGAAGCTTTGTTTGCGGCTATGGAAGTTGCCCAGAAAGCGCTTTTGAAATCAACCTAGCAGCATGCCCATCATCGAACTAGAAACCGAAATTCGGGCGCCCATAGAGCGGTGCTTTCTCCTTTCCCTTAGCGTAGATCTTCACCGGATCTCCACCGCACACACGCAAGAGGAAGCCATCGCGGGGGTGACCTCCGGCCTGATAGGCTTGAACGAAACCGTGACGTGGCGTGCACGCCATTTGGGGATTACCCAGACCCTAACCACTAAAATCACAGAACTGACGTCACCTACTTACTTTGTAGACGAAATGCTGAGGGGAGCTTTCAAAAGCTTCCGACATGAGCATATCTTCAGCGAAAACGGAGAGATGACCATCATGAAAGATATCTTTAACTATCGTTCCCCATTGGGTTTACTAGGCAAGCTGGCCGATGCCTTCTTCTTGGAAAGGTATATGCAAAACTTATTGGTGAGGCGAAACGAAACCATCAAATCCTTCGCTGAAACCGAAAGATGGCAGGAGGTATTATAAAAATAGATAGGACGAAGCTTTGCCGGGGTAGCTGACTCCTCCATGTACTTTCCCAAAGGTTTTTCCTCCCCACGCACAATCACCTAGTCTCCCCATGTCGTTCAACCTCTGGTCGATCTTACTTATAGCCTCGGCATCCCAGTGCCTGTTTTTGATCGTATTCTTGGGCAGCCAGCCGCGGGCCAACCGCACAGCCAAGGGGTTGCTTATCGGCTTGCTGGCATTGCTACTGCTCATGAACCTGGGCAACCTCTGGTACGCTGCCCGCCTCTATCTGGATTATCCGCTGCTGGCAGGTTTTGCCCGGGGCACCACCTTGCTGATTGGCCCTCTCTTTTATTTGTACACCTTGGCCGTTTTTCGGCCTGCCTTTCGCCTGCGCTGGTACCACTTGGGGCACCTAGGTGGCTACCTGCTTAGCTGGTTTCTCATCAGCCAGCAGCGCCCGGTGGCCGATACCGATGCGGCCATGGATCTTGTAGCGGCCTTTCTAATGAATGGCCTGCCTATGACGCCGCTGGTAGCCATCCGGTTTACGCTGTATAGCCTTCACCTGCTGGCTTACTTGTGGGCTGCCCGGCGCGTATTTCGGGCAAGCCATGAGGAGGCCGAAGCCCACCTTCGCATTTCCCAGGGTAGCCGCCGTACCTGGTTGCAGGGGCTTACTGGGCTGCTCATTGGGGTAGTAGTGATAACGGTGGGGTCTCTCATTCACGGGCTCATCACTCAGTATTACTCGGTGATCACCAACTACATCTACACCCTGGTGTATTCCGTGATTATCTACGCCGTGGCCTTCCAGGCTTTCCGCGACCACCGGCGCTTGATGCCTGATTTTCAGAAGCGATATACGGGCCCCACCAAGGATGCTCGGCCTTCGGAGGATTGGGTGGGTGAGCTAGAAGCCCTGGCCCACCGGGAGGAGATTCACCGACGGCCCGACCTAGA
>DMST01000283.1:10766-12057 GCA_003454975.1 Cytophagales bacterium
GCTTACGGCGTTACTCAACCGCGAGCTTAGCCAGTCCTTTTTCGATTGGGTCAATCGGCACCGGGTAGACACTTTTGTGCAGCTGGCCCAGAACCCTGCCTTTGCCCACCTGAGCATCATGGGGCTGGCAGAAGAGGCCGGCTTCAAAAGTAAGTCTTCCTTCAATACGGCCTTCAAAAAATGGAAGGGTACCACGCCTTCGGCTTACCTGAAAGAGACCCCGCGCAAGCCTGAGCAAACTGGGAAGGCATAGGCCCTTGAGTGGCTCAGCCGCCTGCGGTCCATGGCCTTCATTGCCTGTTATTTGCCCAATACGTCCGTTTTTTCAAAAGTCGAACCTCCCCGGATACCCCAAAGTAGGTCACCCCAAGGCCCTCCCCTAGGTTTACTGCCCAACACGCAATAGCCAGTGGGTATGGAAGCACTCTCCCTTTCGGCACCGCATTACCTTCCCGTAGGCGGGGCCCATAGTTATACCAGTATTCAGCACTTGCAGGTAGACCCTATTGGGTACGCTGAGGAGCTCCATGGCTGGCTACTGGCTTTTCCCAAAGCCGCATGGTCTTCCCCTGGCTTGCAGGACATCCGGGTGCTGGCCAGCGCAGACCGTAGCCGTATCCAGATACTGATGGCCTGGGAAAGCCAGACCGATTTTACCCATTTCCTGGAGGGAGCCTTTTGGCAGGAGTGGGAGCGGTACCAGGCACTACTGAGTGCCTCCCGGGTTATCCTCCACCATCAGCACCATCATCAACTCTTTGAACTCATAGAATGAACCGCATGAAAAAGTGTGTAACCGGAATGCTCACCGTAGCCTTTGGGCTGGCCCTTCAGGGTTGTACCAAGCCCCAGTTTCAGGAAGACCTCTCGGTATGGGAGGGCAGCACCCTGCTGCAAAGCCAAGGGGAGCAGCCCACCACCGCCCAGTTTGATTGGGACCAAAACCAAGGGCTTTGGCTAATGCCCGATATCATCCCCGTACCCTTGGAAGTGAAAGAATTGCGGAAGAAAGGAGACTCCGTATGGTTTGAGGTCAATTTTCGGTCGGGACCAGCTTTTGCGAGGGCCATCCAAGCCGATGGAACCCTGGAGGGCATATTGGAAAAGGAAGGCCTGAAACCCGCCCCGTTTTCACTCCACCAAACTGAATTTGGGCCTTTAGATGAGGTAATAAAGCCGGCAGCAGAGGCGCCCTACGTATGGAAGGCTCACGGCGACCTGCCGGAGGAGCACGCCGTTATTGCCCGCCTACAGCGGCTGGTGGAGAAGTATGACCTGGAGCCCTACGTGT
>DMST01000461.1:0-12646 GCA_003454975.1 Cytophagales bacterium
GGGGGTAGCCAGCTGGTCTATGTTGCCGTCTACCTTGGTTTGTACCGCCGAACGCATCTGCGGTGGCAATACCATGTACAGTACCCGGGTAGAAGGAATCTCCAGCCCTTTGCGTCCGGCCCGGTTGCTCATTTTCTGGAAGGCGAAGGAAAAATAGAATACCCCTATTAGGTCCCATGGTTCCGCCTGCATTTCGCCCAGTAGGTACAACACGGCAGTAATTACCAATACGCCTACCAGCACTATTGGCGTAATGAGTAACCCGAAGCGAATGCCCAACCGGGAGAGAATAGCTCCGGATAGGAAGGAAACCAGCAATACGCACCCGCGAGATATGGCGTAGAAAAGAGAGAGCATCGAAGAGGTGATGGCTTGCTGTTCCTCCTTGTTGTTAGCCAATTCTCTGGCATATTTCTGAGTAGAATCCATGAACGCGTAGTCCAGAAAGTAAATGCTCATGATAGAGATGCCTATGGTAAGGGCGATCAGCACTACATAAGGATTGCGAAAGATTCTTTGTGAGGATGCGGATGGTTTATCCTGATTGGGAGCGGGGAGGGGCAGTAGCGCAAAGCGCTTCAATAGCGCGCCAAGTACCCCGTAGGCAATCAGCGCGCCTAGGGCGGCCAAAAACAAGAAATTATACTGCAGGTCTCCCACCCGGCTGATGATGATGGGAATGGATAAAAAGCCCAGAATGGAGGCAAAGGTGAGCCCGGCATTGATGCGGGCAAAGTATTGTTTGCTCTGTCGTAGGTTGAGCAGGCGTATGGCCAGCCCGGAAATCTCTAGCCCGGTAAGGGTAGTGAGCATAGGTATGGTGATGAACAGGGCATAGGCCAAGGTAGGGTGGTTCGCCTGTGGTAGGAGATGGGAGAGGCCACCGATGAGCAGCATAAGTCCCGCCAAGAACAGATACACACCCCGGTGCAGCAGGTTAAAGGAAATCCTGGTTTGCAACCAGGCGTAAGTGTTGAGCACCAACAACCCCACAAGGCCGCCAAACAGATAGCCATAAGGAAGCTGGTCCCGTCCGTATTCGTTGACGAATATGGAATTGGCCGTAGAGAAGAAAAAGGCAATAAATATACCCACACTGAAGGTGTGTAGGAACATCCACCGGACCAGTCGTTGGGTGTCTTTGGGGGTAGCGGGCGTTATAGGAGAGGCGGCGCTCACAGGTTTCTTTAGATTTTTTTGGTGGGGGTGTAGCGTAATCGGATGATGAAGTGCCGCCCTTCCTGGGGAATAATCGGCGCGTACAGCAGGTTGTCAGCTTCCCGTAACCCAGAGGCCCAGTAGGATTTGTTCAAGGCATTGTTGACGATCAGCTGGAGCTCCAGGTCGGACCAGCCTTTGTCTGCTGCCCCCAAGGAATTGCCATACAGGGTAAAAGCTGTATTGACCACCGAATATCGGTCAATGTGGGTCAGAGGATTGTCGCTGATGGTAGTAGCAGCTCCCGTGAGCTTCTCGCCCACGTGGTTGAGCCGGATGTGGCCACCTAGCCAGGGTAAAACCTTTGGATGGCGAATGTGGGTACCCAGATTGAATTGGTGTAGGGGGATATCGCCCACCCGGATGGAGTTTGCCCCCGCAGCAGTGGCTTCCCGGCTCCCGTAAGTCAACGAATAGTTTCCCCAAGCCTGAATCCACGGGAGAGGATTCACCTTTCCGTTTAGGTTCAATCCCAGGATGCGCGTGTTCTGGTCCGAATTGATAAAGCGGGTAAGGCGGCTGGAGGGATCAAAGATGGGCGAGCCTTCATACCACGAATAATACAATACTCCTTCCAGTTTGGGGTTCCAGCGGTTTATGGTCTCTTTCGGATACCAGAGCGCATTCAGCTCCAGGTTTCGTACCTGCTCCGGAGCTAGTGAGGGGTTGGGTAGGTTATTCCCGTCATCTTTGTAAAGCTGAACCAGGGTAGGGGCTTTGTAGGCCTGGGCATACAGTACCTTGATGGTGAGTGTTTCCTGTGGGCGATACATCAGCACCAGTCTGGGGTTCCAGTTGAGGCCGTACCCCGCACGTACCTGTATCCCGTCTTCCTGACTAAAGTACCGGGGACCTATCTCCTGACTAATGTCACCAAACTCTCTTAGCGAATCCGGATTGTTGGGAATCAGTTTTAGATCCTGACAGCGCCCTAATACCGGGCTCCGGCCCTGGCAAACAGCAAAGCGGTTTACCGTGACATTGTAATCGATCCGGGCACCGGCCACTAGTCGTATTTGATCATTGATGTCCCAGGTGGCTTGGGTATACAGGCCCACATCGCGCAGGAGGACTTCATTGTTGCGAGAACCACCCCCGGTATTCTCTGGTAGCGGCAAGGGCCCCGTTAGGTCATTCTGCGGGCCTTGGGTGAACCGATACTCAAACCCGGTGATGAGATCGAAATTGTCTAATGGGCGGTACACCGCCGTGAGTTCCGTCCTGAACTGATGCAGGCTTTGAAAATCATAGGAGGTACCCCACCCAGGGGCAGTAGTATCCAGTAAATCTACCAACGAAAGCTGGCCCCCGGCATAGCTGCTGTACCGGATCTGTCGGGTATTGTTGTTGTCCGACTTTCGTTTGTAGCGGGTATGGCTAAAAATCGTAAGCCGGTTGGTGATGGCTTGTTGATACCAAGCACTCAACAGGGTGCTTTGCACGGTAAGCTCACTGGCCTCGCTGGCATGGGCCAACCGTCGGTCTATGTGTGTAGCGGTGCGGCCTTCCTGTCGCTGCCAGTGCTGCACGGACAGCTTAAATCCCTTGTACCCCAGGGTAGCCCCTAAAAAATAGTCGTTGGTAGGGTTGTCAAACGCCCGAAGCTCGGGGTCCAGAGCACCGTAGTTCATCCGGTCCAGTTCCTGAGCCCGGGCAATGGCGGTGTCCGTAGGGTATACCGTGTTGCCTTGCGTATAATGCCAAAGCCCCGCGGGATCGCTTTGGGCAATGGCAGCCATGGCGGCGGTATCATCCGTGGTCAAGCCTTGGGTATACACCGAATCGATGGCGTAGCCTTCATCCCAAAGGCCATCCCAGTAGAATAAATCAGTACCGCTGATGTTGACGGACTGGTTGGTGAGGTCCATTTCGTCGGATTGAAACCACCGGGCCGTAGCCGAACCCCATACCTCGTTGCGTTCTCCGGCTACGGTGATATCACCATAGCGGGTATTGTACGTGCCGTATCCGGCATCGGCCATTACATGCAGGTTCTCCTCATTTGGGAAGTAATCATAGATCTCCTTGGTTACAATGTTGATCACCCCGGTAAATGCATTGGGTCCGTAGATGGTAGAAGCTGGTCCATAGATAACCTCCACCTTTTTGATGTTAGAGAGTGGGTATTGGCGTGAGATGTAGGCTACACTGCTAAATAGACTATTGTCTTCCACTCCGTTTACCATGATCAGGGTCCGGTCCGTGGCATTGCTACTCCGGTAACCTCGCTGGTACAGCTGGGTGTAGTACAACCCCTTGATGGTATTGGCCGTGAAGCCGGGTAGGTCATGGAAGAGCTCTTCCAGGTGAGTATACCCACGCTGATATATTTCTTCTTGCGATACACTCACCACATAGGCGGGCTCCATACCAATTTCCTCCGCCTTTTTGGATACGGAGAAAGAGAGTTTTTTCAGCCGTTCGGTCCGAAGCTCCTTCAGTCGTGTCTTAAAATAGGGCTCGTCCTCTAGCTTGGGTTCGTAGTCGGGATACAGGTCCAGTATCTTCTCAATGGCCTTGTCCATAGCGGCCATATTGATGGCCTTGAAATAGTAAATGGCTTCGTAGCGGTAGGTATCCGCTTTTAGCTTCTCATACTCTTGTCTGCTGATTTTTTTTTCTTCCTCAGAAAACTGTTCATTTATTTCCGCCAGAGTTCTTTTTTGAGTGGAGGCAGTCAGGTCGAATAATTTTAGGGAATCGAATGTGTTCAGGTAAGTATCCATCTTCTGGTAGGTTTCCTGAAAGCTTGTGGTCTGTGCCCAGCCTAGGGTGCCCGACAGTAACAGGATGCACAGTAATTGGGTACGAAAGTGGGAGGCTCGGGAATTCATGATGGCGTTTTAGCGTAATTGGGAATAGATCTGCTGCAATTGGATGGGAATCAGTCTCAATTCACCGCTTTGCCCACCCAGCAGAACGGCTTGACTGTCGGGGGTGAAAGCCACCGAATAGATGCTTTTTCCGGGAAGACTCACCACCAGGGGTTCCTCTTGCCAGAAGGGGCTCCAAATGGATTGTGCCTGATTTGACGTGTACAGGGGCCAAATACGTAGTGTGTTGTCATGGCTGGTGGTAGCCAGGGTAGGGAAGGCGATATCGTTAGAAAAGGCAAGGTCTGTGATCAGTTGATTGTGGCTACCCTGAAAAACCGGCTGCTCCATATTGGGAGCCAAAACCACAAAGTTTCGCTCCCAGCAGATGGCTACATATTCTCCTTTCGGGTGCACTCGTAGTAAGATTTGTCCAATGGCCGAAACCTTGTCATTGAAAGAGAAAAGGGGAAGCTCTTCAGCAGGACCGGAGTCCTTCAGATTCCAGGTTCTAATTTTCAGGTTCCCGTCCCTTCCTTCTAGTACAGCATATAGTAGTGGGGTCTGCTGAGGTTGTTGGCAAAACACGGCTCGTACTTTTTCTCCAGCAGGCACCGGTACCGTGGATAATAAGGAGGAAGAAAGCCCTCCTTCATAGTGGAACACCTTAATTTCCTTGTTGGAAGAAAGCGTCGAGAATGAACCGTGAAGGTGCATGGGTTGCCCCGGCTCTGCCTTAGGCTGGTAGGGTATACTCAGGTTTTGTTCTGGGTTGAGGCTATAGCTATACCAAGCCTCGCGAGATGCACCCAAGGCCTCGTTGGACGATATGAGTTGGACTTGTGTAGTGCGGCCAGGAATATTCAACCGGTGGGCTTCCAGGCCGTTATTCTGAATTAAGATTTGGTAATAGTCTTGTCCGAAAGATTGAGCCAGAAACATAGCTTGACCGTTGTGGTTGTATGCTTGGGTGATTGACGTTACATTTCCAGAACCCAACGATTTCGTACTACGGGGGTGTAATTTCTGCCAAAGTGCCAGAAGGGGCTCAAAAAGGGTGTTGTGTTGTAAGGGGGTATTGTACCGGTAAGGGGCTAAGGCTTGTTTAGTGAGTGCTCTAAAATTTTGGCTAGATCCCAAGGGTTCGTTCCAAACGAAGTCTTCCGTTTGACGGTCAAAAATAGACTCAAACTGGTCCCAATTTTCAGAAGCCCGGCATATCTCCAGCGCTTGCAGAGCCCTGGTAGCTAGCTGATCCACTTGCTCAAAAACCTCGTCACTTCTTAAGGTATCCGGTATGGTTGCCAGGTATGCATTGGATAGGTTGAACTGAATGATGTACCGAGTAGCCTCTTGAAGGGTTTTGAGTGCCTGCTTGGCCAGTGTCCTGGAGCCGGCAGGGTCGGCATCGCGAATGAAAACCGATTCGCTGGCGGTTGCCCGGGCCAAAGCAAGTCCTTCTTCTATCTTAGCCACAAAGGCGAGCGAGTCCGACTTCCGCAGGGACTGCACCGATAACCGACGCAGGAAAAGGGCCACGTCTCTGGCTGAGTCAGCTGATACGCGGGCGGTACTGTCAGATTTGGCGGCGAGCAGTGCAGCTGACTCCGCCTGGCGGGCTCTAGCCTCAGCGGTTCTGGCAGCCCCAGCGGCTGAATCCGCTTTTGTGGCCGCAGTGATGGCTAGAATACGTTGAGCCTCCGCTACACTTGCCGAATAGTCGGCGTCCTGCTTAGCAATGAGAGCTTTGATTTTTTCCTGGTCCGCCATGATGGAGGACCACTCGGCTTTCCCCTTGGCAAGCATGGCTTCCTTTTCGGCGTTTCGTGCATCTTTCTCCTTTTGCTTGGCAAACACCCCGAACCCAATAGCTGCTAATGCCGCCACCCCAATAATGATCGCAATAAATATTACTCGATTCAGCTTTCGTCTTCGCTCCCTTTCCTCCAGCTCTTGCTGTAGCTGCTTTTCCTCCTGGCTTTTTTCCAAAAAGTTGATAGCCAGTACATAAGCCTTGTCGTACCGCTCAGCCCATTCGGCCGTTATTTGGTTCTGGTGGTGCCAGCGCAAAGCTACATCCAGCTCAGGACTGCGGTACAAGCCCGCCTTGCCTTGGTTGTTGAGCCGGGCAGCCTCTACCAGCCGCAGGTAAATCTGCACATGCTCGTACTCCTCCTTGTTCCACTCCTTCAGCCGAACCCACTCCCGCATCAGGCTCTCGTGTGAGATGTCAACCTTTGTGTTTTCTTCCAAGGAGCCTTCCGGGGGCATCAGAAATCCTCGCCCCTCCTTTCGGAAGGCTTCAATTACCCGACGTACCGTGGCAGCATTGGCCTGGGTGATCTGGATCAGAAGTTGCATTTTAGTAGGATTACGAATGCCGCGTCCGTCCTTGGTTATTTCCGTGAGTGCCCGAAAGAGCAAGCCGCACACTTTTTTTCCCTCGTCATCCAACTCCAGGTAGGCTTCGTCCGCGTGGTTGGAGAGGGCATGGCGCATAGTACCGATGGCCTCATAATGCTTCACACCAATGATTTCACCCTCTGTGCTGTTGTGGTCCCATTCGTGCCAAGTGCGCATAAGGGCGTGCTGCAAGATGGGTAACATGTCCATCTTATTATCCAAATCAAACAGCAATCGGTTCACCAATACGTTGCTAATGGGGTACTGGTATCCCGCTAGGTTGAGCGGCCCGGTGATTACCTCTTGCAACTCCTCGCGCGTCATGCGCGGTATCAGGTACTGCCCGGCGTTGATGGCCTCGGGTAGACCGTGGATGGCGGCGCAGTCACCCAGAAAATCCGACCGCATCGTGATCATCACGTATACCGGAATCCGGGTTTGCTGTGTGGCGGTGAGAAGCAGGTTTACAAAGCGGGTGGGCAGGCTTTCTTCAGAAGATTGCTTGCTGTTCTTTTCCTGAAAGCGAAATAGCTCCTCAAATTGATCTACCACAATGAGTAACCGCTCCCAGCGGTCTAGCTCCATCTCCTCCACCGCTTGCACCAGCCCTTGCCTACCTCGCTGTAGCATTACTTCCAGATACGCCACTTCGTCGTCCTCGTCGATGTAGAGGCGGTCTAAGCTAGCTAGCTTCGCAGCCAGATTTCTAATGGGTTGACCTTCAGGGCGAAAATGCAAGATGTTCCAAGATTCGGCCTCATCGCTTTGTTCCAGCTGGGGCAGTACTCCGCCTTTTACCAGTGAGGATTTTCCGCTGCCGGAGGTGCCAATCACCGAGATAAACCGGTTATGACGCAACTTCTCCAGGATATCCTGGATTTGCACACTTCGACCGAAAAACCGGTCTGATTCTTCCGGTTCAAAAGAGCGTAATCCTGGGAAAGGGTTTTGCCGTTTGGTGAGGATCGTACTCATGATTTAGCGGCTTTTAGGTCAGTGAAAAAAGGAGCCAGATTCTCAGCGCTGGGCGTGCCCTGGCTATGCATTACATGGAAAGAAGAGGATGTGAAATCTTCCTTCTCATCCAGTTCAGGCTCAGCAATTAGTACCCCCCGGGCCTCAAAAGCCATTTTGCGCAGTTGGTTCGGTCCCGTCAGCGATTTATTGATGGCGTCCAGGGTATCCTCCATCCAGTATTCGTCTCCGTCTCCCCAGTATACCAGTACCGACTCGTAGTCAATGAGCGCTCTTTCATAGGCTTCCTGATCCAGTGAGCCGTCCTTCTTCCAACGACTAATGCGTACCTCATAACCCTGCTCACTGATCAGTTTTTTCCAGGGTTTTACGGCATCCTTGTCTTCTTTGGTAGCAATGATGTAGACATATTGAGGCACCGACTCCTCGGCCGAAGGGGCATCTTCCTTGGCTTTGGAAGGTTCTGGTGGTTGTTCCAGCTTTTTCAGCCGGCGTAGCAGGTTGTTGCTTAGCGCCTCTATGGTGTCTGAGATGACTGAGGCCCCAGCCTGCATCTCTTCCGTATTCAGGAGGCCATCCAGGAAGGTTACTTGTACAGGATCCAGAGTAGACTCTTCTCCTTTCTTGGCTTCGTCCAGCACTGGTTTGGGTATCCAGATGATACGTTGTAGCTCCCGGTTCTGAACTGCTTGGGCCGATACTTCATTCTGCATTTTGGCCTTACCGCTGTATTCTTCTCCGAATATGTGGACACTGAGTTGGGCCTCGGCCATCCAGTTTTCTACCAGGTCGGTGGACTCCTTCAAGGAGCCATTCAGCTCCTGGTTGGGAATAACGCGGTAACCTTCGTCAATTAGCTCTTTCCTTAGCTGGAAATAGCGGTGTCGGATATCCTCACCGGTGGTACTTAGGTACACCGTAGGCTTACCCGAATCCGCTGCTTGCGTTGGGTTTTCCTGGCCCTGCACATCCGGCAGCTCCAGCAGCAGATTGCTGATGTCTTGAGCCAGTCGGTCCAACCTTTTAAAATAAGCCGTTCGGAGCTCTGGGTACATCGACTTGTTGAATTCCTGGACGTAGTCGTCGTTGTCGATCTGGAAAAACTTGTACCCCGTGGCATTCTGGATTTTCAGCGGAAACTCATAATCTCGCAAAGGGGTCTTGATTACCTTAAACACCCGAAATTGGTCGTTGATGACCAAATCAAGTTGCGCCTGGTCGGGATTAATGAAACTAATCAGTTCAATCTCACACCACTCGGACTCGATGTATCTGGGGGTGAAGATGGGCACCATAACCGCCGACTGAGGCAGTGCTTTCTCAATTTTGGCCACAAAGTCTTGGTTGGGCCTTATTCCTCGGTTGTCACGCCAAATATTTGGCTCACGACCCAGGTAGTTCTCTAGTAGTTTGGAGAGGTTATTTGTGAACTCAGTGATCCATTCGAAGTCCTCCTTTTCAGACAGAGGTTTGTTGTCCAGGTGGGAGTAGCTAATGAAAATATCGTTCTCAAACTTGGGCTTGGCGCTCATCGGATCTTGGATTCTGCGCATTTCATCACGAATGAAAAGCGCTGCCTCCCCTTTTTAGCAAAACCCTCAATGCTACCTCAGGATAAAATTCCATACTCCTGCGGGCAAGCCAATTTTGAGAATACTAATTCAGGGGAAGATTTGATTTCTAGGTTATTAATTGAAACTCAATATATGTATTGAAGATAGGGATATGCCGAGGATGGGCATATTTCACCTTATTTCAGGTATGAAACCGTCAAAAATGGGTATAAAGCATCGAATAGGATGGCTTTTGAAGAATAGAATACTAGACTGGGCGGCTAAGGCATCTTCTTCCTTCCCTACTGAAAAAGAGAAAAAAACAGTAAGGTGGTACTGTGAAGAAGGCTGTAGGAGGGTAATCTCGAAATTGGTCGTGTGGCCTAGGCTTCCTTCAAATTCCGGATGACCCGGCACGGATTACCTGCGGCAAATACATCGTCTGGGATGTCTTTGGTAACTACACTACCCGAGCCGATGGTAGTACGGCTACCTATGGTAACCCCAGGATTGATGATGGTGCCGCCACCTACCCACACATCGTCTCCGATGGTGACGGGTTTGGCAAACTCCAGCCACTCGGCCCGCACCTTGTAATCCAGCGGATGGGTAGCGGTGTAGATCTGCACCCCTGGGGCAAATAGCACATTGCTACCGATTCTCACCTCCATGACATCTAGTACCACACAGTTGAAATTGAAGAATACTTTATCCCCCAGCTTGATGTTATACCCATAGTCGCAAAAGAAGGGTGGCTCAATAATAAGCCCTTCGCCTTGCTCGGGAATTAGCTGTTTTAGTAAGGTTTTCCTTAACTCACCCTCGTCCTCGTGAGAGTCATTAAATTGCTTAAAAGTAATGCGCGCCTGTCGGCGTTCCTCCGCCAGTACAGGGTCCATGGCGTCATACAATTCGCCCGACAGCATTTTCTCTTTTTCGCTTTTCATAGGGTAAGTGTTTTTGGATAAAGAATAGTTGCCTCATCTCCTCTGGCCTGTAAGGACAATGTAGGCTTTTGCCTCTCGAATTAGACCTTTTTTGACGGGAAATTTGCAGGTTTCTGTCTGAATTGATGTTTCAAAAAAATCGTAAAGGTTACCGCCACTAGTCACTACATGTCGGTACACTTGGTGTTTTGCTTTATTCCTTGTGAGCCCTACGGTTCTTGAACTGCCAATTTTTTGATATAAATTACTAATCAGGTATTGTAATGATCAGACGCATCTCACCATGTATCGTGTGCTTTGCTACTTAACCGCACTGTTTAGTTTCATAGTCTCGTTGGGTTTTTCCCAGCCTTCTACCCTCGATAGCCTGAAGGCAGTAGTGGCCAACGAGGGCTTGCCTGATACTACCCGTAACCTGGCCAAATCTGACTGGGCCTATGAAATCCGTAGAAACACTTCAGACTCTACTCGGCTGTTTATAGAGGCTACCTTTGCTGAAGCCAAAGCACTTAACTATATCCCAGGTCAGGCACGTTCACTTTCTGCTCTCGGTGGTTATCTCTGGCGGATTGGTTCTTTGGAGGAAGCAGGAACCGTATTGCACCGTGCTGAACCCCTGGCTATTCAAGCCAAGGATTCCCTGGCCCTAGCCAGGACCTGGGTTGATTTGGGTACGGTGTTTCTGGCCTCTGGGGAGTTTGAACAAGCGTTGGATCAGTACGAGCAAGCAGAACAGCTGTGCATAACTATTGATGAGACGAGTATGCTGGCGGCGGTTTACAACAATATTGCGGAGACCTACGGGTCTTTGGAGGATTTCGCGGCCGCTGATGCCTATTATCAAAAAGCCGTTTTGGTGGCGCAGCAGGCCAACGATACCTTTATGGTAGGCTTCCTGTACATCAACTTGGGTGATATTTCTACCGAGCAGCGACTCTACCAAGCGGCTTTGCAATATTATGCGTTGGGCCGGGCCGTGGGAGACGATCTGTCCAGTCCACTATTAGTAGCCAGGGCTATCATAGGCAAGGGCAAAGCACTGGTAGGCCTTGAACTGCCACAGCAAGCCATTGTTGCTCTGGATAGTGGGTTGTCCTACAACAAGGAGTTTCGATACTACGACGGCATGATCACCGGCGAAATAGCCTTAGGGCAAGCGTATCGACAGCTAGGCCAATTTTCGGAAGCCATTGCCCACGGTCTTTCAAGTGTATCCCAGGCCAAGTCTTACCGCATGGACTATTACGCACAGGCCCTGCTTGCCATCAGCCAAACCTACGCTGATGTGGGAAATTTTGAGCGTGCGTTTGAAACTACCCAAATCTACCAAGCTATCACCGATAGTATTGGGCGGGATCGGGTGCTCAAACGGGTTGACTATCTGCAGCAACAAAAGGCCAAAGAGGAAGCACATGCGGCCCGGGAAGCTGAAAACGCTACCGCCTTGGCTCGGGATCTGAGCTCGCAAAAACGACAATCGCTGTTGGTCAGTGGTAGTTTGATTTTGTTGGTTGTAGTTCTAGGATTGGTGGCACTCGTAGGACGGTTGCGACAGAGCAACCAACATCGGTTGGAGGAAAATGAGGCGTTACAGGCCCTCAATCAGGAGATACAAGCCCAAAACGAAGAGATTCTACAGCAGCGTGATCAACTACAAATTACGTACGAAGATGTAGAAAGGCTTAGTCAGCTGGGCAAAATCATTACTGCCACCCTAACGGTAGAGGCGCTGGTTGAAACCCTATATCAAGAACTAGGACAGTTGCTGGAAGTATCGCAACTTGGTATTGGTCTTTACCAGCCTGCTCAGGAGGCCCTTTACTTCTCTTCCTTCTACGAGAATGGAGAATGGAACAAAGACATTTTAGTGCCGCTAGACAATAAAGGCTCTCTGGCAGTCCCTTGCTTTGTGAATCAAGAAGTGATTAAAGTAGGGAACGTAGAGAGGGATTTGCCCCAGTACACCGAAAGTAAGCCGGAAGCGGTAGGTAAGCCGTATGCCACTTCCATTCTGTACGTACCCATTACCCACCAAGAACACCGGATGGGGGTACTGACCATCCAGAGCAATCGTCCCTACGCCTACATGGGGTATCAGGTCTCGATAGTACAAAACCTGGCCGTATACATTGCCATTGCGCTAGCGAATGCCCAAACCTTACAGAGGCTTTCCGCCAAAAATGAAAGTGTAGAGCAGAGTATCTCCTATGCAGAGCGAATACAGCATACCCTGATGGCCTCTGCCGTGCAGCAAGCCTCTCTATTGCCTGAGCACTTCATCTTCCACCGGGCGCGTGATATCGTAAGTGGCGACTTCTACTGGGTACGTGAGCACCAAGGCTACATCTATCTGGGCGTGGCGGACTGTACGGGACACGGAGTGCCGGGTGCGCTCATGAGTGTGATCTGTAGCCAGGCTCTCAACGAAGCCCTACAAGGAGGCAGTGCGGAACCTGGCCCTTTGCTGGACGCTACGCGTGACCTGGTGGTACAGCGCCTGGCGCAAAGTGACGTAGGCATGGCCGATGGTATGGACATCACCCTATGTCGGTTCCAATTCGATAACGGTGAGTTGACTTGGAGCGGTGCCAACCTTCCCTTGGTACTCATCAACCCCAACCGTAGCGAGGTACCGGAGGGGGCCAGGGCTCTGCCGAATGCTGCTGGCGCTTTTGAATTCAAAGCTGACCGTCAACCCATCGGAGCTACCATCCGGCCCCGGCCATTCACCACGCGT
>DMST01000461.1:12696-13061 GCA_003454975.1 Cytophagales bacterium
CCGGCCATTCACCACGCGTACTGTAGCGCTGCAGCCCGGTGATACTTTCTACCTCTACAGCGATGGTTTTCAGGACCAGTTTGGTGGACCCAAGGGCAAGAAGTACATGGCGCATCAACTGCGGAAGAAGCTTGGTGAAATACACCACTATAGCGCTACGGTACAGCAAGAGTTTCTATCCCAAGAATTTGATGCCTGGTGCGGTGCTGAGGATCAGGTAGACGACGTACTGGTCATTGGCCTCAGATTGCCCCGTTAGGGACGTTTTGAAGGTTAGGAGGGAAAGGAACTTGCTTCTGGGGCAAACTCTCTTACTAGCGGGTAAGTCGAAAGCTGGATTTGAGAAACTATCGGTATTGGCGGGT
>DMST01000461.1:13093-13287 GCA_003454975.1 Cytophagales bacterium
TGGCGGGTATGCACCACGTCAGATATCAAAACCTTTCCTTCGGCTACTTCGAATAAGAGTTCATCCTTCTATTTGTAAAAGAATCCTAACGGTAACCTGAAAGGGGATAAGCGCCGATGGCTGGTGTACTTACCAGAACAGAAGCGCCAGCGCACTCAGAAGGTGCTGGACTGGTCTCGGCGGGTGCGTGAGCT
>DMST01000461.1:13348-13588 GCA_003454975.1 Cytophagales bacterium
GTGAGCCGGTTTATCGTTACAACGATGAGGCTGGGTTGGAGCGAGCTTTGGACGCCGTGAGACAAGTGCTATTAATGGACCTGATTAAGAAATGGGCCGACGAACCTATGCCCTATGATCGTTGGATGCGTGAGGCGATGCCTTCGCTCGATACCGGCGGAGATGGTGAAGGGGCCAATTACGGTGCTGGTTATCTGGACTACGGCGAAGACGAGGTGGATCAGGAAGCACTAGCTGCGG
>DMST01000461.1:13628-23270 GCA_003454975.1 Cytophagales bacterium
CTGCGGCTGCCGCTGCTGCTTACACCGATGATCGGGGTAGCGACTCGGATGTGTCCTGAGGGTAATAATTGGCCATATTTCTCGTTTTCATAGGAGTACATCACCCGCCCTCTGTGTGTTTGAGGGCCGGAATACCACCCTTACGAAATAAAACAGGAGAAATGATTAAGCTTTCTTTTACCTATCAGGACCAGCCTTTCCGTCAAGGAGAGGTGGCTGAGCCTTGGCGCCGACACCCTGCGCAAGTATCCACTTTGCTTACCCGCATTGCGAAATATGAGCCTATGTCAGGCGAGCTGGTGGTACGGTACAGTCCTGCCGGACCGCAAGACTTGCAGATTAAAAATCTGCAAGGCGTCACCCCACAGAAGCTAAAGAAATTATTTGCCCAAATGGGCTTTAGGTCATAATTCATCATTCGCCCCATACTATCTACCCACCGGAGTTTACTCTTCGGTGGGTTTCTTTTTGCCCGGGGTATCTGGCCAGGGATGCTCCACCTCATATTGTGGAGCCAACAGGCGTTTTGGAGGTGTGTGACCCAATAGAGAACTCCAGGATAAGCCCCTTTCCGCATCAAATAGCTCCGTCCCTGGGAGGGACCTAATTATAGTAACCCCGAAGCTGGGACACGTAGTATTGGAGTGGCACGTGGACGGGAGCTTCCTCTATTGAGGTGTAGCAGCATGCCGAAGATTAATCGATTTCAAAATCGTGTTATGGCTCTGTAAGACGGCCCCCAATACAAGACCTCGGAGATCATCGGAATGTAAGTTGTTAGGCTAAGGGCTAAAATAAGTCCCGCTCATCAAACTCAACCTCAAACCGAAAAAGCATCTTTCGGTATTCTGATTGGAAGGTTGTTTTCTGATGATGTGTTTCTTGATTCGCGACGTAATTACGTACCCTCCCCACTTGGCTCTTGATATAGGAAAAGACCCCAAAGCCCGTTTGCCACTGAAATTTTGCCTCGGTAAAGCCACGCTCATTAATCCATTTTGAAGAGTTGGCCTTTACCAGTTGCATGATCTTCGAGCTATCCATATTCACCGGCGGAGAGTAAAATAAGTGCACATGATCTTCCACGCCATTGATGAGAATGGGATGGTGGTTATGGTTGCTTAGAATTCCTGCCATGTATTGAAATAGCTCTTGTCGCCAAGGTTTTTCTAGTTGAGCTTTACGGTATTTTACAGCGAAAACGGCTTGATGGAACAGGGCGGAATAGGTTTTGGACATGATGGAAAAGGTCTGGCATACATCAAAAACTAACTAATTGGTTTCAATTTGCCTAGCAATGGATGGACCTTCCTCGTGATGGTATAGAGTATGCCGTCCCCTCTGGGGACTCTCTTTTTAGAGAGCACCTGATACCCTGAAGTAGCCTTCAGGGTTATCCTATATCGTCCTCTCCGAGGACTCCCACTCCTGTGGAGTTTCTGGTGCCTAAAGGTCGCTCAGTGAAAACAGATAGCGAATCTTAATGGGATTTAGCTAGTAAACGACCCTTCCAAGAGAGCTCCAGGAAGGAGCGGAATACAGTTGCCCAGGATGTCAATCCAGGGTTATTGGTTCAGCTATATCGAATAAGTCCTCGGAGAGGACGATATAGGATTGCCGGTGTCCTATCCCTAGTGAAAGTTGGTGCTAGCTGATGGTGGTCAGTTCGCAATCTCACTCACCTCATTCGGTGGGTTTCTTTCTGCCCGGGGTATCTGGCCAGGGATGCTCCACCTCGTATTGTGGAGCCAGCAGATCGATTTTCGCTTCGCGAAAAGCCGACTGGATGTTGGCGTGTAGCGATGAGTACGTCCGGTCGGCTATCTCTGCAATGTCCGTAAAAGCATTGATCTCGTAGCGCACAAACTGATCATCCAGCGCCGTTTGTAGTACGTAGGGGGCCGGCTCGGCCTTCACATTCTCCGTTTTTTTAGCTGCCCCAATGAGCAGCTCATGTACCTGCTCCCAGCGGTGCTCATAGCCCAGGGTGATCTCCGTATTCAGGATGAGCCCCTTTTCATCAGTTTGGCTGCTATAATTGATGGTAGCCCCGTTCAATATTGACACATTGGGAATGGTCACGTCTTCATTCTTGATGGTGCGCAGCCGCGTTACCAGCATCGACTTTTCGATCACCACCCCCTCAGTCTCACCAATCTTCACAAAATCGCCCACTTTGAAGGCCCGCATGTAGGTGATTACCAGTCCGGCGATGATGTTACTGATGGCACCCGACGAACCCAGTGAGATCAACAGACCGAAGAAGACCGACACGCCACGAAAGATGTTGGAATCACTACCCGGCAGATTGGGGAAAATCATCACAAAGGCAAAGGTGTAGGTGATGATTTTCAGCAGATTGTAGGTGGGCATCGACCAATCCGAATAGAATCCCGGTATGTGCAGCTTGTTCTGCTCTACCTCCTGGGCCAGGAACCGCAAAAAGCGATCGAAGTAGTAAGTAATCACCAATATGACTACGATCGTGATCAGGCTGGGAATATAATTGATAAAACCCCAGGCAAAAGACTTAAGCGGATCGAGCACATAGCTGAACAGCGTTTGTGCTAAGCCCTTGGTAGCGGGAAATATGCTAAAGAGCACGGGGAGAACCAGATACAACAGCACCGCAATGATGATCCATTTTACTACGATCAACACCCAATGTACTACCTGCTCTTGTTGTTCTACCGATAGGAATTCATAGTTGCGCAACTTCAATCCCTTCATCCGGCGCCGACTCCAATTCAAAATCCGGTCGTCGCCCCACTGGAAGAGCTTGTTCAGGTACTTATAACCGAGCCCAATGAGGATCAGAAGTAGGGCTACAATGCCCACCCGCTTCAGAATTTGCAAGGTGCCGTAAGCGTCTTCATAGTCCACTACACTAAGCTGAATCTGCTCCAAATAGCCTTGTGCCAAGGCCTTTTGGGTGTTTTCGGCCCAGGCCGCATCAAAGGGGGTAATGCTCAGAATCATTTGGTCCAGATAGACCAAATCATAGTTGCCTTCGCTGATGATGATTCGTAGAGAATCGGGTACAAATCCAGTCTCCGTTTCTACAATTTCGTTGAGCTGGTCGCGTACGTGTTCCGCCCTATCCTGTGCTGTAAAAGCACCTACTGGCGCATACAAGAAAAAGAGGGTGTCCTCAAAAGGCGCCACTGCGGCCCCCTCAGTGACCCCCCGTAGGCTATCCATCTCCCGGAGCATCTGTTGCGCCCGTGCCTGTTTTTCCTCCTCCAGGGCCATGAGCTGGGCCTGGAGTTGTGCCTCGCGCAGTAAATCGGCCGTACGGTTGGCCATTAGTTCTTGAATGAGCCGGGCTTGCTGCAGACTGTCCATCTGCACCACACTATCCGTTTTGGCGCTGTCGGGGCCGGTGGTTTGTCCGTGTGCCGGAAATAACATGAGCTGCAATGCTGCCCACAATCCGAATAGGAATAGCCCCTTGCGGGAGCTTGAATAGAATAGTAAGGTGTACACGAATAGTAAATTATTTCGCAAAATAACTATGAGGGCGAGAATAAGAAATAGTACTCCATGGTTCTGGAATGCCTAATTTCAGAATTGTATCTTGTCTACTTTCCTAACCCTACTATCATGCGCGCACGATTTTTAGCCTTATTGCCGGCCACTGCCTTACGTTACTTTCAGCTCCTGGCGGGTATCCTACTTATCATCCACCTCCTGATTCTATTTGGGGTATTGCCAAAAGATATTGTATGAGGAGGTGGTATTCAGACCCAAGAAGATCTGTGGCGACTGCAGCCCCTAGCCATCATCGCTACCCTGTGTATGGTTGCCATCGTTACCCTGAAGGTGCGGTTACGCAAGCCTATGTGGCTCATGCGTCTGTTCGATGTACTTAGCTGGGCACTGTTCTTCTATCTATTGGTCAACCTTTTGGGCAACCTTCTAGCTCCCACCCTTACCGAAGCATTGCTCTTTTCCCCTTTCAGCCTACTCATGGCGGTGCTCGCATTACGTATTGCCATCCTAAGACCCGGAAAAAGGGTGTAAGCAATTTTCTTTATCCGGGAGATAACTGGATTGGTCCAAGGATTTTCTCTTTTGGCCGAAGAATGAGGTTTCGTTGTCTAACAATTACTGATTATTGACGTAACAACACCTAACAGACGAAGTGTTAAGTAGGTGTATTTGAAATAAGCTTGTGTTATGATCAAACTTAACTTTACCTATCAGGGTGAACCTTTTCGTCAAGGAGAAGTAGCTGAAAGCTGGCGACAGCATCCGGCTCAACTTTCAAACTTGCTCGCACGCTTGTCTAAGCATGAGTCAATGGCGGGTGAGTTGGTGGTCAATTATTCAGAAAAAGGCCCCAGAGATTTCCAGATTGAGGCGCTTACCGGTATTGCTCCGCAAAAGCTGGTGCGGTTGTTTTCAAAGATGGGTTTCAGGCCCTTCTCCTCGTAAAAACCACCTGATAAAGACATTTGGGCCCCCATCGAGTTTCTCGGTGGGGGCCTTTTTTTACTTACCAGGTTATTTGATTTTCCTTCGAAACTCGTTAATCGGCCTTCGGTTGAATGACTTGCTAGCCGAAGAGCACCTGTGCCGCGTGGTCTGCTGTTGTACGCTGGCTTGGTTTAAATTTCATTAACAGCGCTGCGCGCTCATAGGTGCTCACCCTTCTTGGTAGTATTTGCTTATCCCTCTTGGTTGCATGAGAACTGGAAATACACGTTGAATCACTTCTCTACATTGCCTAATTGCCACATTCCCAAATTATCGCATTACCTCATCGTCTCATTTTTTCCTCGTCCCTCCTTCACTATCTTTCCCCACAAACCATTTTAGCCATGCAACACCCGGTTACAGAAGAGCTCATTGCCCAATCTCAACGCTACCTAGACGAGTGTCTGGGTCGGGTAGGCCGATGCCTGGATGAGATTACCGAAGAGGAGGTATGGAAACGCCCCAATGCCAATAGTAACTCCATGGGCAACCTCGTCATCCACCTGCAAGGCAACATCACGCAGTACATCATTTCCTCGCTGGGCGGTGCCCCAGATCTGCGCGAGCGCGATGCGGAATTTGCGGCCACCGAGGGAGCCGACAAGGCCACCCTTTGGGCGGGTATCCAGCAAGTGGTAGCAGAAGCCAAGGAGGTAATTGGCCGCATGACTCCGGAGCAGATGATGGAACGGCGCTCGGTACAAGGGTTCGACTACACGGGCGTGGCCAATGTGGTACACGTAGTGGAGCATTTCAGCTATCACGTAGGGCAGATGGTCTTTTGGGTGAAACTGCTCAAAGACAAGGATTTGGCTTTTTATGGCGGCATCGACCTCAACGCAAAAAATGAATGAGGGAGGCCTACCCTACCATGTGCATAGTATTTGTGTCATTCACACAAAAACAGATCTTTTCGACCGTTGAAAGTTGTTTCATGCTTACGAAGATTCAACTGGTATAGCCTTTATTCCTTCTTGGAAGTCCGGCACTAAACTCATCAGAAAATGAACATCATACCCCGTGTTTTTTTAGCCAGCCTTTTGGGCTTAGTAATAACTAATTCGGTACGTGGTCAAGAGTACGCAACTTCAGATCCTGATTACATCCGCTACGTAGAGGCAGGGCTAGAACAGCTGCAGTCCGAAGATTGGGAGGCCTGTTTAGAGAGCTATTCTGCTGCCTTTAGTATCAAGCAAACTAGCTTCTTGAGTACGCTGCGGTACGCAACTTGTGCTTACTACGTACAGAACGAAGCGTTGTATCGGGAACAGGTAGATAAGGCCATGGAAATTGATGGGGGAGGAAGCTATACCATTTTCTCTAGCAATCCGGAGTTCCAGTCCGTACAAAATACAGCCTTGGCAGAGTATGTAACGGGGCAATATTGGGCTAGCCTGGAGCAGGCAGGGTATGACATAATCTTGGCCCGCCAATTGGAAGAAATCTACCGTGAAGATCAGCAATACCGGATGCAGTTGGGCGGAATTGAGGAAGAGTTCGGGCAGAATAGTCCAGAGGTACGTGCTCATTGGGCAAAAATTAGGGAGCATGATCTGATTAATACTGAAAAGATTACCCAATTGCTTGATACCCTGGGGTATCCTGGTGAGTCCGTAGTAGGGGAGGGCATGGCCGATGTGGCCTTTTTGGTGATTCAGCATGCCGATCTAGAGGTGCAGCTAAAGTACCTGGACATGATTACCGAGGCGGCGGATGCTGGTGAGTTGGAATGGTCCTCGGTAGCCTTATTGATAGACCGGACTCGCATGCGGCAGGGGCAACCACAGCTATACGGTTCGCAGATTTATAGCGACCAGTACAGCGATGGATGGTTTATTGCTGAAATCGAAGACCCTTTTCAGGTGGATGAGCGCCGGGCTGAGGTAGGGTTGGGGCCCTTAGCGGAGTATGCCGCCCGATTTGATTTGCAATGGGATCCGCAAGCTCATTTGGATTTTCATGCGGAGCGAAAACAGCGCATGGCAGAAAGCGAAGAGGAATAATCGTCTGGTACGGTCGGGAGCGGCTCGGTATGAAGGCCCTAATACACAAAGGGGCGAAGAGAAGGCACTGCCTCCTTCTGCCCTTTTCTAATCACTTCCCTTAATTGACCTCTACCAGTTTTCCCCCTTCCCAGATTTCTTCGCGTACTAGCAGGCCCAAATCGTTCCAGAAGGTTTGAACCCCCTCCTTTTTCCCATCCTTGAAGGTAGCCTCGGACTGCTTCTCTCCGTTACCATGGTACCAAGTAAATACCCCCACCTCTTTGCCGTTTTCGAAACGGCCGATGATGGATTCCAGGCCGTTAGGATAATATGCGGTGTAGCTACCTTCTTGCTTACCCGCTTTGTACTCCGCAGTTATCAATAATTCTCCATTTTCGGGATAGTACTGGTTCATCGTGCCTTCTATTTGCCCATGAGCAAAGGGGTAAGTAGCGGCTAGCATAAGTGAGCCTTCCAGGTAGTCAAATACCGACCCGTACCCTTTGGTTACCGTGGAATTACCGCCTTGGCTCCAAGCATTGTCCAGGTACTTTTCTCCGCCTTCGTAATGGCTTTCCATACTCTTACTGCCGTCAGGATAATAATAAGTCCAACGGCCCGTAGGCATTCCGCGCGTCACTTGTCCTTCTGCCAATATCCCTTTATTCTCCCCGTACTCATAATATGTGCCTTCGCCGGCTACTACCTCGGATACGCCGTCAGGATTCCATGAGTTGAGTATCTGTTCTTCCCCATTCGGGAGTTGATTTACTTCCCGGGCCTTTTCTCCGTTGGGGTGGTAGTACATGATCTCGCCCATTTTTACCTCCGGGTCATAGCTTGCTTGGCTCAAAAGGGTCCCATCCGGCTGATAGTGTGTCCATTCTCCAGTCATCTCATCGTTGTAAAACCCTCCGGTCATGCCTAGGGTCCCATCCTCATAAAAAGATAGAGAATACCCATTCTTTCGGCCATACCTGTAGTGGGTACTATCCGCGATGGTACCGTTCTCATAGTAAGTAACCGTCCAGCCGTGCAGTTGCCCTTTACGGTACTCGCTCACCTCCTGAAACTTCCCATTCGGGTACAGGGTATACCAAGTGCCCTCTTCACGGCCTCGGTTGTAAGTGCCTTTGATGGCAATGGTTCCATCGGGGAAATTGTAACTCCATTCACCATCTGGATACCCTGCCGTGAGCTGACCTTGTGAAGATGATCCGTCATCATAGGTTGTGATTTTGGCCTCGTTGCTACCACTAGTGAGCACCCATACCAGGCCTCCCATCAGGACTACCGCCCCAATGGTCATGGGTAGTCTTACCTTAGACAGGGGCGGCACCAAGTCCTCAAGAGTGGTGGCTGTTTCTGGCACTTTCCGTAGGGAGAATTTGAGGCCTTCCCAGCCTGCCAAGCCATAAAATAGCAGATCGATAGGAGAGAAGGTCTCGATGAATATATCGGCGATGAGTTCTGCATTGAGCAACTGAAAGGCCTGAATAAACGCGATGTTCACTTCTTCGGCTATAAAAACGACCTGAGCAAACAGGTTGCCCAGCAAACAACCGAGCACGGCCAGGCCTGCGCCCAAGTACCCAAATTTGGCATCTACTCCTGCCCCGAACAGGCGCACTCCAAAGGCTACAATGATGCCCACCGCTAGCGCCATGTACCCAATCTGGGCATCAGCTACCACCGTAACTACTGCCCAGAGCAGTGCGCTGACTAGCACCCCCAAAGCACCCCCAATGACAGCGTAGGTGAAGTCCTGATGCTCCCGCAGGTGCTTTAGTGTTTCTTCCGGCAAGGCTTGAATGGTCTCGTACCGAGAGTCGACTTCCTGTACCACCGGAGGGCGGTTGTCTTGCACCAGGGATGGAGGTGACGTTGACGGTTCTGGTTTGAAATCAGCACATTCGCCTTCAAAGGTGGCGTATTCGTTGGTAAGGGAGCAGACAATGCCCTTCTTGAGTTCCATTTTTCTCAACAGGCATTGCTTGCAAAAAAAGAGATGCTCTTCGCGTGTCATTAGTTAGGAGGTTGGTTGAAAATTGTTGCAATATAGCTATTGGGGATTAGGGCTGAAAGGGGAGGGCAGTTGCTTCCCTGGCGGAATTTGCCTTCCACTGGTGTAGCCGGATTAGGGATTTCTTACCCGAAAATGCATTTTAGGGCTCAACACTATGGCAAAAACTCTTCACCCTTGTAAGCAAGATTTTAAGAAGGAAGCCGATGCGGCTTTGGCCTTCTTTCCCGAACTGGCCAATACTCCCGTCCGGTTTGAATATAGCCACATCTCGGTTCAGTCCTTTATGTTGGCCCAGCCGGTAGTCAACCTGCGTTTTTTTAGCAAACGCCACCGGCAGTACCGCATTCGTATCAAGAAGAGTCTGGTAGTGAATGAAGAACAATACTCAGAAAAATACCCGCGCCACGAGGTGCTGGTAGGCTGGTTGGGCCACGAGCTAGGCCACATTCTGGACTACAAAGACCGCAGCGCTTTTAACCTAATGATGTTCGGCTTGCGGTACCACTTCTTTCCTGCGTTCCTGAAAAAAGCTGAGATTACTGCGGATAAAAATGCCGTGCGGGAGGGCCTTGTCAATCATCTGTTGCTATCCAAAGCCTACGGCCGGGAGCCTTCGGTTTTCTCCAAGTCATACATCAAGAAGCTCAATCAGCTGTATCCGTCATTAGAGGAAGTACGGGGATGGGCAAAGGATAAGGGACTGATGGTGAACAGTAATTAATCATCAGCCTCTTTGCTTGGGGAGGGGGGCATCTCCCTAGAAGCTAACAGCAATGCAGCTTGTCAATTAGTTTCACATCCCGAACCTTGGCTCTTGACCAAATAAAAAAACCGCCCCCGAAGGGACGGCCTTTTTTATACGTGGTTAATTAGAATTCGCTCTTAGCGGGCAATCTGGAAGCGCAGGGTCGCCATACGATCACCTGCCGTTACTTTCAGCAGGTACATGCCTGCAGGCAAAGAGTCTACCTTCAAAGTAGTATTCGCCCCTTCTGCGTCTTGCTCCAACATCACCCGGCCCTCTGCGCTGTATACTACCATAGATGCCTGTACCGGGTTGATACCTTCGGCCAAGGCTACGGTCAACTGACGTTGCGCAGGGTTAGGATATACATTTACCCCTTCCAACCACAACTCATCCAAACCGGTCAC
>DMST01000461.1:23319-36015 GCA_003454975.1 Cytophagales bacterium
GCTCGTCTTCATCCGTAATGGTCAGCGTAAAGGTGCCGTTGTCACCTACAGTAGCTACATAGCTGCTACTGCTGGTCGTGGCGTTTCCTAGCGCAAAGGTAACAGAAGCATCGGCTTCGTCCACATCATTGTCAGTGATGTTCACCGTCAATGTTTGATCACCGTTGCTGCCTGCGGGGAAGGTTACCGTTTGAGTAGTGAAGTTATCTACATCGGCAGCGTCTCCACTGCTGATGGATACCTCCACGGTGGTGGCCTCGTCGGCAGGATTCTCGATGTTCAAGGTTAGGGTTACGCTACCACCATCTTCGGCTACCGTGCCAGTAGTGCTGGCAAAGCTGACCACCGTGGTGTCTACCACATCGTTATCCAATACGCTCAACGTATACGTAGTGGCATTGCCCAGGATGGCGCTGGTACCACCGGTAGGGTTCTGCAACTCGAAGGTGAAGCTCTCATCCGATTCCATGTCCTCGTCATCGGTAACGGTGATGCTGAACGACTGGGTGGTAGTGCTACCGGCCTCGAAAGTTACAGTCTGGGTGGTGTAGTTGCCTAAATCAGCGGCATCGCCCGCTGTAAGGGCCAATTCCACCGTGGTGGCCTCCGTAGGCGAAGGATCCGTGATGCCTACAGTTACATTCACAGTTCCTACTCCTTCGGATACGGCGCTGGCCACACTGGTCAGGCTTACTACCGTGGTAGGAAGGTCATTCGCTTCTACCGTCAGGGTGAAGGTAGCTGGGCTACCCAGAATGGCTTCGGTACCCCCATTTACGTTCTGTAGTTCAAATGTGAAGTCCTCATCATCTTCCTCTACGGCATCATCCGTGATGGTAATGGTTACCACCTGTGCGGAGTCGCTACCGGCCGGGAAGGTAACCATTTGCGTAGTATAGCCTCCTATGTCCGCCGTATCACCCGAGGTGAGCACTAGCTCTACCGTGGTAGCTTCATCTGGTGAAGGATCGGTGATGTTCACGATTACCGAAACGGTACCGGCATCCTCAGCTACGGTGGCCGTACTGGCATCCAAACTTACCTCGGTGGTAGGCAGGGGATCATTGGCCTCAATGGTGAGGATGAACTCCGTTGCTCCACTGGTCAAAATAGCGTTAGCACCACCGCTAACGTTTTGCAATTCAAAGATGAAGGTTTCCGCATCCTCTGAGGTGCTATCGTCGGTTACGTTGATAGTTACCGTCTGTGCGGTGCTGTCTCCTGCAGCAAAAGTCACCGTTTGTGTGGTGTAGTTATCTACATCCTCGGCATCTCCGCTGGTCAGGGCCAGTTCCACGGTGGTTGCCTCATCCGACGAAGGATTAGCGATGTTCACCGTCACCGTTACAGTGCCAGCGTCTTCTGCTACGGTGTCCTCGCTGATGGCCAGGCTTACTTCCGTAGTAGGCAGATCGTTGTCTTCTATGGTTAGTGTGAAGGTGTCCGGATCGATGATGGCAGCCCCGTTTCCACCACTGATGTTTTGCAGGGTGAATACAATTGCTTCGTCATCCTCGTCTTTGATATCATCGGTGATTTCGATGGCCACAAATTTGGCGTCGGACTCACCCGCATCAAAGGTGACCGTTTGAGTAGCGTAGCTGTCTACATCAGCAGCATCGCCGCTAGTTAGCGCCAGCTCTACAGTGGTAGCCGTATCTGCGTTCGGATTCACAATCCGCACCTCTACATAAACCTTCCCTTCGTCTTCCTCTACCGTCAACTCAGTGTCGGCCAGGAATACTTCGGTCGTGCCCGTGGCTACAGTGTCATCGTCTTCAATGGTTAGTACCGTTTCCACATTGGTACCCAGCGAGGCGCTGTTTCCACCCGATACATTTTGCAACTTAAATTCCAGTGAGCGACTTCCGTCCACGTCATCATTGTCCGCCAGGGTCAACGATACGAATTCGAACTCACTGCTGCCCGCAGCAAAAGTTACCGTGATAGGTTCAGTGAAGTTCTCCAGGTTACTGGTGTCACCCTCGCTCAAGATTACCTCCACCGTAGTAGCTACCGAATCAGAAGGGTTGGTGATGGATACAGGGATATAAATGGTGCCTTCATCTTCGTCTTCAGCCTGTTCACTCAGGGCAAACTCTACCGAAGTAGGGTTGGTAGAGGTGCTGTCGTTGTCAGAGATGACCAGATTCACAACGTCGCTCTCTCCAATGAAAGCTCCATTTCCACCGCTAATGTTGTCCAACGAAAAGCTCACCACCTCATCGTTTTCCACATCGGAGTCGTCGGTGATGCTCACCGTCACGGTCTGCTTGTCGGTGCTACCTGCGGGGAAGGTTACCGTTTGTGTAGTGTAGTCACCTACGTCAGACGCGCTACCTCCTGTGATGACCACCTCTACCGTAGTAGCCGTATCGGCATTAGGGTTTGCAATGGTCAGGCTCAGGGTCACCGTACTGTCCGTACCCTCGGTAGCCGAAAGGTTCTCGGTAGTGAAGGTCACTTCCGTAGGATTCACAGCCACCGTATCGTTGTCTGTGATGGTAAGGTAGAAGCTATTGGGTTCCCCTGCGGAAGCTTCCGTACCGCCGCTTACGGCGTTGATGCTAAACAGCAAGGTCTCGGTGTCCTCTACATCCTCATCATCCTTTATCAGTACCGTGATGGTTTTGGAAGCACTGCTACCGGCGGGGAAGGTCACCGTAGTGGTCTCTTCGATACCCTCTACATCTGCCAAACTACCAGAGAGCAGTTTTACCTCTACTTCGGTGTCAAACTCATCGCTAGGGTTAAGGATGTCCAACGTGAGTATTACTGCCGAGTCTCCTTCTGAAACGGTGGCGGCAGTATCAGCAAAGCTCACCTCGGTAGGTAGGGGATCGTTGGCCTCCACGGTGATCACCAACGTATCTGTGTCGCCTATGGTGGCGGGAGCTTCTACATCCGTAATCACAAACAAGAAGCTTTCGTCGTCCTCGGTATCCGAGTCATCGGTTACTTCGTACTGGAAGAACGCGGAAGGATTACCGGCCTCGATGGTCAGCGTTATCGGGAAGGTATCGGGCAATACATAGTCGCTAGATACGGTGGTTACATCCTCAACGCCTACGGTTACCTCCACGTCGAAAGAAACCGATTGGCTTAGCTCCACCGTCACCACATTGTCATTGGTGCCTTCTACGACGGTATTGGCGGTTGCAGAAAATTCTACTTCTACAAAATCATTGTCCGTGATGGTGATTTCGCTTTCCGAGATGGAACCGATGTACACTACATCCGAAGCATCCGTAATGGTGAACTCGAAAGTTTCATCCAATTCTATCTCTGTGTCATCAGTAACGTCGAACTCGAAAGTCGCCGTAGTATCTCCCGCCGCAATGGTAGCGGAGTAGGGGAATGTGACTGAAGCGAAGTCTGCGGTGTCGGCCGATATAGGGTTGACATCCACTTCTACTTCCAGATCAACTTCTGCAGCAGTAGCCAGTACCAGGGTAACGGGTACGTTTACTTCGCCTTCCGTTACCTGGTCAGTTGCCAACTCAAATTCTACCGAAACGCTGTCATCATCTTCCACTACGATGAAAATGAGGTCATTGTCGCCCACGGTGTAGTCAGCAGAGGAGTCGATGACGAAGAAGATGGTGTCATTGGCTTCTACTATCATATCATCCAAAATGGCGACGCTAAAAGAAGCCGTAGTGTCAAAGGCGGGCAGTGTGACGGTCAACGACGTAGTATCGGCGTCAAATACATCCACATCCTCGTCTTGCACAAGGTTGTTATAATCCAAGGTGATGGTAGCCGTCCGTTCTGTTGGGCTAGGCTCAAATTCCAAGTAAATCGTTACTGTATCGGCATCACCCTCGGTCACGAATGCATCCGAGCTCGCAAACTCCAACAAGAAAGGCGTGAAGTCGATGCGGGTGACCACGGGAAGGTGATCAGAGGTGGTACCGCTGTAGTCGTCTACTACATCGAAGGGGATAAATACCTCAACCGATCCGTCCAGGTAAGCGTCTTCCAGCTCGTCAGAGAACACCTGATGATCGATAACATTGGTATTGAAGATGAAGGTACGCAGACCTGCATCCGAGAGGTCCTTAGAAGGAGCAAAGAAACCAGATGAATCGGTGAGGTAGGTGTTGTAAGGGGTTACACTGCTACCGTCAATGGAAACGTCCAGGTCATCGTTAAAATCACCCAAGATGATAATGTTCTCATCGGGGAAGTACTCCTGAAGTGAGTCATACAGTACGTTGGCATCGAATTCCTTTCGGTCGATATCGTTGGAGCCGCTACCTGACTTGGCGTGTATGTTTACCAGCAGAACCTCACCGCTAGATCCGTCGTTGTTGGCCTGGAACCGGGCTGCATAGGGCAAGCGGCCGCTCGACCAGAAGGATTGTGCACTACCACCGGGGTGGCTGGCTAGCAAGTCGGGGGTAAGGCGCTCCGCATTGTAGAAGTCCTCAAACATCACAAACTCATCCAGCAGGGTGGTAGTGGCCGGATCGTACAGGTAGCACAAGCGCTGCGCAGGGAAATCCGGATCGGGCCCGTTGAATGAGAAACTGTATACGTCGCTACATACCGACTCCCAGCCCAGTAAGTTGGCCAGGCTAGCCAAGGTTTGGGTGTTAGACACCTCCTGTACTGCAATGATGTCCGCATCCAATTCCTCAATGATGGTCTTGGTGTTAATCAGCTGCAGGTCTTTGTCGTCGGCACCAAAGCCATCTACTGTAGAGCCAAAGAACTCGAGGTTCCAGCTAACTACGTCCAGGGTATTGGCTGTAGGATAGCTGCTTCCACTTTCAGCTACATATTCCTCTGTGCCCTCCATATCGTCCAGGAAGCGAGGCAAAATCTGGTAGGTACCGCTAAACTGACTGACTACCGCGGTAACGTATACCGAATCTTGGGGGCGGGTGCGCCCTACGAAAGGAGTGTCTCCGTCAATGCGGATCTCGATGGTAGTTCCATCGCGGGTAGTGAAGTCGTAGTTGGACTCAGGATACAGCAGATCGCGCGTATCATCAAACTTACCGTATACCTTCACCAGGCGACTCTCATGGTTGCCAATGTCAGCTCCATCCACCTCGGTAGCCGTAGGGGCGCCCACATTCTCGATAACGCTGAAGTACACCTCGTCACCAGAGATCTGCGCCAGGCCGAAAAATTCAGCACGTTCACCTACTACCAAAATGGAATCACCAATCTCAACACCTTCGTGTAGGTCTTCCCAGAAGATGGCAATACCGGCTGAGTCGTCTTGGATATATGCAGGACCACCAAACTCGTTGGCGGCAATCACCACGCCGGTGGCGCCAATGGTGGCCTCTAAGCTGGCAGCACGGGCTTCGGCGATAGTGCCAATGCTATCGTTGGTGCCAGAGATGGCCCGCAATACTACGCCTCCGTATATCTCGCCGGAAGCGTCCGAAAGCAGGAGCGTATCCTGGAAGATGTCGCTGTTTATAGGATCAAAAGCTAGGAACACCTCGGTGTCCGTAAAGTTGCCACTCGTGATGGAAACACCCGCGGTGTTGAGGCTGGCGGTATCCAATCCTATGCTGAAAGCACCAGAAGCCCCAGCGGTAAACGTAATGTTAGCCGTGTCGATGTTTGCTCCGGTTACAAAAAGCGATTTGAGGCTAGTCTCGCCTACAATCCCAACTCCGAAGTCAAGCAGTTCGGTATCCGCAAAGAAGTCAGCACAGCTGGCTCCCGAACCCGAACCTCCTAGCTTCGCCGTGAGCTGCTCACCGTTGAGAGTGTTCACAACCAATAGGGCTTTTAGCTCTCCGCATTCGGTAGGATTGAAAAGGACGTAAAGGGTGTCGTTTACTTTTCTATCGCCATCAGGTGTAAATGCTACAGAGGTAAAGAAGGTGCTGCCGTCAGTACCTACCAAGTACATGCCGGGATCATCACCGTCCAACGAAACGTTCACGTCTCCTACAAGATTGCTACCGGAGATCACGAGCTCGCGTACCTCGCTAGCGCCAGAATCTATCCGGCCAAAGCTCAAAGTAACTTCAGACTGGAATGGATCAGTGACCAGAGCTAAGTTGGGCACGTCGCCTGCCGTGAAGAACTCAAATCGATATTCCTGATTTACGTTGCCGCTGGCATCACTTACCGCAGCACTGTCTACCCATACAAAGTACTGTGTACCGGCGTCAAAGGTGAGTCCGGTTACTTCTATGGTAGTTCCCTCAATATCAACTTCAGGATCACCGAAAAGAATGGTATCGGTGATGGCCAGGCCAGTGCCGTCATTCTTCAGCAGTAGTATCTTGGCGAACTCGTCGGCGGTTACCGCTTCGGTCAGTTCGAATGCCAAGCCATTGTCCGTAGGTACATCGGTTTGACCTTCAAAAGGCGATGTGGCCACCAGACCAGGTAAGAAACTATCAACATTCTCTGTACCAGGGGTAGGTATATCCGCAGACCAGAAAGAACCGTCGCGGGCACCACCTGCTCCGTTGGGCAGGCGCTGAATAGAATGGTTGTCCTTGTCGCCATTGATGTCCTCGTTGATTTGAGAACCAGCAAGCAGCAGAGGTGCCAGGCCGCTATCATCGCTATCGTTGGTATCGTAGATGATGGCATCTACCAGTGCATCTGAGGTGTCCAGGTCGGTATCTTCACCAAAGTCGGCCGCCTCTATTCCAAAATACAAGGCTACCGCATCGGCACCGTTCTGCACGTTATTTTCTGCATCAGCAAACACCAGATCTACATTGGTTACGGTAGAAGAACCGATCACGAAGTAGCCATTGGCATCCGTAGATTGTCCGTCCAGGCTGATGGCGTCATCGTAGCTGCGGTCATCCGAACCGTTGTATCGCACCACCACATAGCCATCCAAGGACACGTTTCCTTGCCCACCGTCATACAACTCAATGAATTCCTCAGAGTCGCTTCCGCTTTGGTCGGCATCTACTTCGTTGATGACCACAAAGTCGTTGTCAAGGACGGTAAGGTTAAACGAATCGGGCTCTACAATCTGCGCTTCAACCGTGCTGACTAAATTTTGTAGTTGGAAAATGTATTCGCTAGTGCCTGAGATTATTTCATCGTCGGTTAGGGTGACCGTAACCGATAGCGTGGAGTCTGATCCGGCAGGGAAAGTGACCGTTTGGGTGGTATACCCTCCTATGCCTGCAGTATCACCACTCACCAATACTACATCTACCGAAGTAGCCGTATCAGCATCGGCCTGCTCCAGGCTGACCCATAGTGTATAACTGCCGTCGGCTTCGCCAGTAGTATCTGCGGTACTGGTGAAGAAAACGCTGGTAACCGCACCATCCACGGCACTCAGGGTGCCTGAGGTAGTATTGAAGCCCTCAGGTGATTGGGTAAATCTTAACTCAAAGTCACCAATTTCATCGAACACTAAATCGTCGATGGTGACCACACCGTCTACCAAAGAACGCGTAAGGCCACCGCCCGCAGACAAATCGCCCGCAGCGGTATCTACCAAAGTAATCGAAACGGTTTGGCTAGGTTCTGTATCTGTCGCGCCAAAACCGTTGACCGCCTCTACCGTGAAGGAGAATGCGCTGTCTGTCTTAATAGTAGTGGTGTTTTGAGTAAGGTTGAATTGCGTAGCCAGTACGTCAATAATCTGATCCGTACCCGTGATGGTACTTCCGGTTAAGTCCGGGTTAGAACCGCCCCCATCGAATACCCAGCACAATAGGTCATCGGATACTTCAAAAACGATGAGGGTACTATCTGCCAAGTCAGGATTGCCATTTACCTGAACCGCCAGGGTGAGATCCGTGGAAGTATTGTCTGTGAAGGTATATCCTGTGGTGAATACAATATCAATCTGAGTTTCATCAATGGTCACCGTGTAATCGTCGGCAATCTCCATTCCACCCTCCTTCACTACTACATCGGCTATATCCTGGGTCCAGTCAGACGTGTTGTTTGCACCGGCCACGATAGGGAAGTAGAACAGGGTGGCATCCAATCCGTCTCCACCGTTGTCCGTGATTTCTACAGTAAATACATCCTGAGCACTATCACGGGCGATGTTGTCCGGTACCTCTATGCTCCCCGCAATTACCTGAGCAGAGGGTGAAGTGATGTCCAGATCAGCAGCCAGGAAAGTAAAGGGAGTGGTGTCAAATACTCGCTGCACCGAGTTGTCGGTATCGTAATTGGATGCTACCGATAGATTGGAGAACAGACCGTTTTTGGTGATGCTGCGGGATCCATTGTATTCCACATTGTCCAGCGTAGAGGAAAAAGGAGATACCGCTGTAATGTCATTCTTCAGGCCAGAACCATCTATGTTACTATCGAACCAGGTCTCAAAGTGGGTGTGTGCATACAACACGGTAATGGAGTCATCTGCATCGTAGGTGGGGGCTTGGTAGGCATATAGGTGGTCGCCACCGGTGCCGCGGCTAAAGTTGCCGTTTAATTCCACTACGGTTCCTCCATCCGAGGCACTTTCGTCAGCAGGATTGATTACGATTACCGTTCCGGCTGCAACTCCACCTGAAGGAGCATTATAGGATAGAAAACCCTCTCCTGTGTTGAAGCGGAGGGTACTGCTGTTCCATTCATCATCCGTGAAGAAAATTTCGGTGTCCTCGCCAAGGTCTACCAAGGTTACAAAGGCAAAGTCATCGTCGCCATCAGTGTTAGCACCCAGAATAGCCAGGTCGCCTATCGCTAGAGAGGTGGACCCCGTGATTGATCCTCGGAAAGTCAGCGTGTCATTTGTGCTATAAGAGGCTGAATCGTTGTTGGCATTCAAGACCATTTCTTCGGCCGCGTCATATCGCAGGTCAGTCCAGGTATAGGTACCGTTAGTTAGTGACTGAGTGAGCCCAGCCGTAGAACTCAGGTTTCCTGTGCCACTCGCTTTGCTCAGCGTAACGAGGTGTGAATTCTTAGCGACGGCCCCAAAGGCGTTGGTGGCCGATAGCGTAAGCTCGGTATCCGTGTCGGTTAAGAAATCACTGGTAGCATACGAGAAAGTAAACGTAGTGGCCTCTACCTCCAGGGTAAAGTCATTACCCGTTACGGCGCTGCCAAAGGTGCTGGTAAAAATAGAGCCGGATACCCCATCCGCAGTCCAGCCGGGGTTACTAGTTGGTACCTCTACGGCAATTACAGAGCCATCTTCTACCGCACTCGTCTCTTGTAGCCAAATCTTCAGCGTTAGGTCGTTGCTAGTGCTGTTGTCCGTAACGGTGTATGCCGTATCAAAAGCAATCGTGATATTATTTGCGTTGATGGTGGCGGCATAGCCCTCAGTGATTTCAGAGCCTCCGTCAAAAAGTACGGCTCCTCCTATGATGGCCGACCAATCACTCACCGTGTTGTTGGTAGCCTGGTTAAATACCATCTGGGTCACTTCCGTGTCTAAACCATCAGCGGTGCCTTGGTCCTGAATGGCAAAGGCAAACACGGAAGCAGCGCTTCCTTCCGAAGTAACCGTGTTAGCGGCTAAGGTACCAGCACTAGGTTGGGTAGCCGACACCACCTCCGAGTCTTGATCTCCTGCAACAACCACGAGGTTTCCTTCCACCAGGAAGTTGTCGAGCGCTATTTCCTCATCCCCGGCATCGGTCCGCATTGACATGCGCAAATTAAGGGTGCTCCCCGTCTCTGGTATGTTAAAGGAATACTGAGTGAAATCGCCAGAGGTGAGCGAGTCTCCAAATCCGTTACCATCGGTGTCCCATTCCAGGCGTTGGCTGGAGGCATTGAATGCCGTGCTGAAAAATGCCAAGGTATCAAATGTACCTGCGTCTACTTGATATTCAACGAGTACATAGTCTCCGTTACTACGGGTGGCGTAGTCGAAGTTAGTGACCTCATTGGCCGCCAACAGAAAGCTTATGGCTAGGTTTTCATAGTTGGAAATAGTTACGCTATTGAAGGTAAGCGTAACTGCGCCTCCAGTGATACCTGCTGCATCGATGTCTTCCGCACCAATGTAGTTGGAGCCGTCCTCTCCGGCAATGGGAGCCATATCCATACCAAAGCTGTCGAAGTCGGTATCATTCCCGCGTTCCCAGTAGTCTTCAAAACCACCGTCGTTGGCGTGGGCGGCAGACAGTGTATATCGGGTCCCCCCGCTTCCGTCAGTTTCAAAGCTTTCTTGCATCAGGGTATCGGTTTGTGCAAAGGCACTCCCCAGACAAAGCAAGACCGCCAATGTGGTCAGGTAAATGTGTTTCATGGATGGGATGGTTAATACTCAGATTGTATAATTACAAAATAAACTATCTGAGAGGGGTGTGTATAGTGCTGATAATCAACCTTGTGTTAGGCTTATGTTAAATGTAGGCAATCCGATTGGTGCGGAATTAAAGGTTTCAAATCTGCAAGTTCACAGCTAACTTTCATGGCTGAAAATCAGTGGAATTTGTAAAGAAATGATTGGCTGGAGATCTCATTCGGTGCCGTGAAAATTCTGCGGTTGGGTAGGAAACACCTAGCCCAAAACCTCCCAATTATTTGCGATTCCTCTTGACTCAAACTTCGGGAACTCCAATACTAGCTTCCTTCAATTTTCCCTCTCATCTTTGAGACTATGGAGATCGAAAAACAGCCCCTTACTCCCTTAGCTCGATTCCTCATGGCCCTTTGGGTAGTTGGGGGAGGCATTAGCTTGATCTTTTTGGACAAAGGGACGGTAGTGCTGGCTCTTAATGCAGTGCACCGCCCTGCTCTGGATCGCCTCATGGTTGCCTGGACCTTCCTTGGCGATGGCCTAATGTTCGCTGTAGCGTTGGTGTTTTTGGTGCTATTTGTGCGGGTATACCATGTACTCCCTTTGCTCTTCGCCGTAGTCATCCAGACGGTGCTGGTTCACCTAGGTAAGCGGGCCATTTTCAAAGGGGCGCCAAGGCCTAAAGCATGGCTAGAACAGCCGGAACTGCTGAATTACGTGGAAGGTGTGAAGGTGCACCTGTTCAATAGTTTTCCCTCTGGTCATACGGCAACGGCATTTACGTTGGCCCTGTTCGTTATGGTGTTGCACCGCCGTGTGTGGAGTACGACCCTAGCTTTTGTGCTGGCTGCGGGCGTAGGCGTGAGCCGCATGTACTTAGTACTTCACTTTTGGGAAGATGTAATCGTCGGTAGTGCAGTAGCCTTACTCACCATCCTAGTTACTTGGGCGGTGTTCTATCGAGGATACCCCGGCTGGGCAAATAAGGCCATCTGGGGCCGTAAGGTTTTTTGAGCCATCCTACCGGGGCCTTGGAAAGGACCTTTAGTACCAGCATCGCTGCTAGTCTCTTTCTCCCCTCCAAATTTCATCATCACCGTAGCCTACATGCTCATTGGGGAGTGTAAGCTCATATTTCTGGGCGTAGGCGTCCCAATCCTCGGTTAGCTCCTTGAGTATTTCGGGCTGGCTGGAGGCTAAGTCTACCACCTGGGAGGGATCCTCTTGCAGGTTATACAATTCCCAGGAACCCTTGCCGTAGGGTGGGTCATAATACTCCGCTTTCCATTCGCCTTTCAGTACCGCTCGGCGGCCGTACAATTCCCAACAATGCGCTTGATCACTGGGGTGAGTATATTCCCGTTCTCCAGCTAACCAGCCAAGCATGGAGGTGCCATCCATGGGGTAGATTTTGCGGCCCTCGAATACCGTATCCGGGTGCTGTACCCCAGCAAACTCTAGTAGGGTAGGGGCCAGGTCTTTGACTGAGATGAACTCATTGCTAATTTCTCCCGTGTAGGAGGTCCATTCAGGATAACTGATAATCAACGGGCAACGAACTCCCCCTTCGGTAGAAAAGCCCTTGTACCACTTGTAGGGCAACGAACTCACCTGTGCCCAGGAGGGACCCGTAAAAACATAGGAGTTCGGCCTTCCCATATTGGCCAGGCTATTGTCAAAATTTTCGGCCACCCAGTCCCGGGTGTCCACAATGTTGTTGATGTTGTTTCCTTCCGCCCCGTTGTCAGACATGAAAATGATCAGCGTATTGTCTGCTTTGTTGAGCGACTGCAGGTGGTTCATCAGGATGCCAATGTTGGCGTCTAGCCGTTCTACCATGGCAGCGTAGATTTCCATGGTCCGGGAAGCCTTGGCCTGCTCTTCTGTACTCAACTCGTTCCAAGGCATTACATTGGGCGTAAGCTCTTGACTGGGTGTGTGCTCGGGGAGAATGCCCAACTTTTTCCCTTGTTCTATTCGTTCTGCTGCCAGGACTTCGTATCCCCGGTCGTATCTCCCTCGGTACAGGTCCATGTATTTGTCGGGCACCTGCAGCGGCCAATGCGGAGCTGTATAGGTGATGTAGGAGAAAAACGGCTTGCCTTCTTCCACGCTTTCCGAGATGTATTCCATCGCCTTCTGTGTATAGAAGTCAGAGGAATAGAAACCTTCTGGGAGAGAATCTAATAGAACTCCATCTTCTGCATACAAAGATTCCTTATAGAAGGAAAACATGGGTTGCATGTCGTCAAAATGGCCTGCACCCCCTTGTAGTATGCCAAACGAGCGGTCAAAACCTCGCTTGTCGGGCCATAACCTTTCGTCGTGTGCAGGATAGGCCTGGTGCCATTTTCCCGCAATGGACGTATGGTACCCACTGGCCTGGAGTAACCGGGGAAAGGTAACCACATCAAAATTTAGGTGGCCCTCGTAGCCCCGCACCCCTTTTTGGTTCTCCGCCCAATCCCCCTCCATGGTTCCGTACCCGTTGCGGTGGCTGTCCACCCCGGTCAGTAGCATCCCTC
>DMST01000491.1 GCA_003454975.1 Cytophagales bacterium
TGGCACACCGTGCAGCAGGCCAGTGGCCGCGTAAAGCCCACCCTGCAGATGAAGACCGGACACCTCATCAACGACAGCAGTGCCCTAGAGCAAGATGCCGACCGGGCGGGTGAGGCGGTAGCAGCGGGAAGGAGCTATTCGGTGCGGGGACAGATGGCGTACTCCGGTGAAAGAAGGTCCATTGTTCAACGACAAGTTTCATTTAAAACCAAAACGGCTCCGAAAAAAGATAGCCCTTTGAAGGCGTTGGCCGATGCACTTCCGAAGATTGATAACTTTTATTTGTACCCAGCTAACGAATGGAACAACCCAAATCTGCAGCGCGATAGCAACGACTTTAATTTGTATGCACAAGAGGTAGGGGTGCCTCAGAAGGTGGTGGCGGTGATCTCTGGAAAGCGCCGGGATCCAGGTGCACGCAAGGGCACCAGCCTACAGTCTATGGTAGGCAATATGGGTGACCAGGAAGTGGCCTTGCAGTCGGGAAAGAAAACTCCGGTGTATGCGGGTGGGCATCTGGTGGGCGACCAGATGTTTGATGATGTGAATGCATCCTACAAAGACTATAACCTAGCTCCCCAACATGAGAAATTTAACGCTCCGGTATATTCTGGTTTGATCGAGCAACTGGTAGCTCAAGGTGCGGTCAATAAAAACACCAATAGTACCAATAAAGAGGTGCCAATCAAGCTTACGATAGAGTTGTCCTATGCTGCTGAGCAGTACTCTGTGACCGTTAAGGATTTGATTGCCAAAAACCTATTGAGCTCGGATGAGGTAAGCAAAAACGGCTATGTAGGCAGTAAAACGATCAATATTGCCACCCGGATACCCAAGGAGTGGAAAACCCAAGCTGAAATAGATACTAGTGAGATGGAATTGAAGGAGAATCCGTATCGGTTTGGGATGGCAAATTTTACGGATAAGCAGGAACATTTCTATTCGAAAAACTCCAAATCGGAACAGGTACCGACGAATGACTTTACCTTTAAACTGAATAACCCAATTGTAGAAAAGGGGTTTGGAGGAAAGGAGACTGGCGGAGGTACCACGATTGGGATTACGGCACTGCATGGGTTACCCAATAGCAAGGCAAAACCCAGGAAGCCGGAAAAAGTAATTGCAGAGGCTCCCATGGTGCCTCAGATATATAGTACGCCGCTCATGTTTAATCACCTGACGCAAAAGCAGTTGAAGAAAGTACTATTGGATGCTAATGGCGTTAATATTCTACCTAATAACGGTGCAGGAAAGTTAGCAGAAAAGATAGTAGACTACCGTATTCAAAATGGATTCATCCAGGATCAGGTTACACTGTTTAAAGCCATCAATAGATCCAAGGGCTACAAATTGACAAAAAAGGCGTTCCCCTACGTCAATGACCTGTTCAATCCTATCAATATGGACTATTCAGAGCCTAGTAAAAAAACAGGATATGGTCCGGTGAAGGGAGGAATTCCGAAACCCTTTAAGCGTTGGGCACCTTACTAATCCATCATCTCCTGACAGCTTTTTATATTGGCCAGGGTGCCTTCGTCGGGGCCGTATAGCTGGGCAGAGAATTCGAAGAATTGTTTGGCTTCGGCATAGAAGTCCATCTCGTAGAGCAAACTGCCGATCAGAAAAGGTAAATCGGGGTTTTCGCCCAAGGGGTAATAGTTATCCCAGGCCCGGCGGATGACCTCCAGAATTTCCTGCCGCATGGCTTCGGTATAGCCGTTTACATACCCCATGAGGGTGGCCAGCCCACGGCGCAGGGCCTTGGAGTCGTACCGACTAAAGCGCACGTAGGCCAGCACTTCCTCCGGGGTTAGCTCTGAATACTGCTCCTCTACGGCCCGCTTGAGTACAAACTGGTCGCCAGGATGGAAGTCTTCCAGATACTGGTGAATGGCCCGCTGCAGATGATGGTCTGGTTCATGACTGGCCGCGTACCAACCTACGTGTAGGCTGCGGTGCCAGCGGAGCGGCGTAAAGGCGAAGCCTCCTTGCTGCTGGGCCCACCAGCGGAAGGCCTCAAAGTTGACGGGAAGTGAGAAACTACCGTGATGAACGGGCTGCAGCGGTTGATGGGGGGCTGCTCCTTCGGTTTGTGGTTTGTCTCCGCTAAGCAGAAGCAACTGCCCCTGTACCTGCTGGTTGAGCCAGTCCAGACAGTCGAGCCCGATCTTGGGAAAAAGCACGTCTCCCTCAAAATCGGCAGCCAGTAGTTGGGTCAGCATGGGGTGTAGCGGCGCTTCTGGTTTGCCTTCGGTGTACGATAATACCAGATCAGGCAGCCGGGTATAATCTACGGGCTGCCCCGGAGAAGCAGGGAGCGATAGCGCTACCTGCAGCGGGTACGCTTGCCCTTCCTGAAACCGCCAGAGCTCCATGGGCACGGTATCCCACAGATAATTAGCAATCACCAACAGAGGCCCATCGGTCGGCTCCGTGAGCCATGGGGTATCAGAACCCTGCAAGGTGAGGGGCTGTGGGTGGGAAATGTCGAACAAGGCGACGTCTAGCAGCCCATGCTCCTGCGGACGAGCCAGCAGGGGGTGCTGGGCCACGAAGTCCAGGTTGGCTTGCACTACGTCGGTAAACACGTACTCCAGTGGGGGTAGATAGGGCGCCGCAGATTCCCAATAGTGCTTTAAGAATAGAAAGGTGAACTGGCCCGAGCCACCCCCTAGTTCCATCACCGTAAGCGGGGCGGTTTCGCCGGCCAAGGCACGGTCTTGCTGGTAGGCTAGTACTACTTGTGCATAGCTGTAGGCCAGGTAACTGCTACTGGTGATGTAGTGGGGCACTATGCCCCCGCGCCAGGCTTCCGGGCCTGCCTGGGCAAAAAACTCTCGCTGCCATTGCCACAATACCGAATCTTGAAACAGAGTAGGCCCCTCTACCTCGATGGTCTTTTGGGCGGAAGCAGGGGGGGCATCAAGGGAGGGAGAGGGAGGCAATTGCTCCTTTGCCAGCTCATCGGCCAGCATTTGTTTAAGATCATTGAGGGAGGAAGATTCCGCCATAGGTTTAGGCTTAGGTTCTTCTAAGATAGAGGTTATGGCTAACCATACAACTCTGTGGGTGACGGTAAATAATACTGTAGGAGTAGGGGAGTGATATTTCGCCCCAAATACCCACATTTCACCCAATAGGCCTCTTTTCTTTTGCAGGCCTACCCGGGTTGCCCACACCTTTGTTGCCATGATGATGCGTACCCTAGGGCTCCTGACCTTGGTAATTCTCCTGCTGGGTTGTCAGCCCAAACCTCAACCGAAGACCCCTGCCTTGGCTGGGCTGGAGGCCTGGCTGGCCGCCGAACACGAAGCTGACCGTTTCCACGGCAGTGTGGTGGTGGGCAACCGTGAGGGTATTCTTTATGAAAAGCACGTAGGCCTGGCCAACAGGGGGTGGGGCATTCCGATCGACTCGACCACCCGATTTGATATGGCCTCGCTCAACAAGTCCTTTGTGGGGGCGCTGATGTTGCTAGCACAGCAAGCGGGCAAGCTGCACGTTTCGGACCGGCTGGTAGACAGGTTGTCTAGCTTCTCCTATTCCGGCCAGTTCCACCCGGATATAACCCTGCATGATATGCTAACGCACCGCTCGGGTTTGCCTGACTATGATGGGGTGGCCGAGGAACTGCGCACAGACAATTATCGGTCCCTCAAGCGGAGCCACTTTAGCAGCGCGGAGTACGTAGATTTCATCAGCCAATTGCCGCCGATGGCAGCCCCGGGTGAGCGGTTTTACTACAGCAACTTTGCCTACCACCTGCTCAGCATTGTGTTGGAAGAGGTATACCAAATGCCGTTCGATGCGTTGTTGCAACGTCAAATTTGCGATCCTTTGGGCCTGGAGCATACCTTCTCTAGCACCGACAACGCGGCCGTACACCCTCGGGTGGCGGAGGGCTACCTGTGGCGTGAGGGCGCTTGGGAGCGCAACGGGTTTATCGATCTTACCTTGGGCCGTCGGATTTTCACCACAGGACGGGAACTCTACCGTTGGGGTCAAGCGATGACCGACGACCGGCTGTTGCCCGATTCGCTGCGTCAGCAGCTGTATGCCAACCACCTGCAAGGGGTGAACTCGCCCATTGCATACGGCTACGGCTGGGTGCCGTATACGCCTGGCGGTGCTTATCCCATGGGTAATTTGGAGCTGGACCGGCCTTATATTATTCATGGAGGCAATACCGAGGGCTACCGGTCCCTGCTG
>DMST01000424.1 GCA_003454975.1 Cytophagales bacterium
CTGAGCCCACCGCCGCATCCAACGGCGGGCTTCCCGGGGGGTTAACCCTTCCGGACTGTAGGCGCTTGCAGGCATCTGAGCCAGGCCGTCCATGTCCATCTCCAACCCCAGGTAGGCTCCCACATTGCCCTTCAGGCGATCGGTCACCCAGTAGAAAATCTGCTCAGGATCTGAAATATCGTCCCACCAGAGGGGCGCTATTCGCGTCTCAGCCTCCATGGCTACGATGGCCTCCTCATTGTTGTATGCTTTGTGCAAGCCTACCGGGTAGTAGTTATCCATGAATCCCTCTTCCATTGCATAGCGAAAGGGGTTGCCGCTATGTCGTCCTTCTTTGGCCCGGTAGTCGGCATGCGGGTCTACATTTACCACCGTAGCCCCCTTGCCTAGTGCCTTCATGATGGGATATGCATTGTTATGTCCACCACCAATCACAATCAAGGTAACTCCTTCGGGAAGATTCAAATCACGCACAGCCTGCTCTACCCGTTCATCTAGCTTGCTTACCAGCGCATGTGCATCATCGAAGGCATCCGGTTGATAATCCTTGGCATTCACCTGATCCGGCAGATCGATGGTAGTTACCGTGCCGGCAATGGCGATGGACTCGCCACGCAGAAAGCGGTTGTCCTGCATGTTGAGAAACTTGCGCAGAAAGGCAAACCAGCCTTGACGCGCCCCTGCACGTCCGCGGTTAGCTAGTGGGCCAAATCCTTCCGGTATCCCCAGGATCACAAATTTCACCTGCGGGAAATCTTTTACAGTACCCCACTCGGGCAGCAACACAGCAGTTTCCCCTAGGCGGGTTTCGCCCGAGCGATGGTACAACAAGCGATCTCGATCACGCGGAGTGAAGGTCGCATAAGGAGGTAGACTAGAGATAAATTCCATTATCGATTAAAAGCAAAGGTCATCAGCACCGGTAGGTGATCCGAGATGTCCCCTGCTTCTGTTACCACACGTCCCTCAATAGGAGTGAGCACATCCGGATCATAAAAGATATAATCCAACTTCACTTCTGGGGCTCCTGATGGAAAGGTAAAATTCCCTTGCTCGTCAGCCATGTAGGCCACCTCAGCAATGGCGTCCTGGAGTCCCGCCTCCAAAAAGAGATCAATGGTTTTCTCCCCGGTCACATTCCCGGCTTCGTCCTTGGCCGGTTCGGTGGCGTAAGGGGGAGGTGCATTGAAATCTCCCATCAAGATTACGGGATATTTTTCGGCAAATTCCTGATATATATCAACTAAAATCCTGGCTTGTGTCTCCCTGGTTTCCGAATCAAATGCCTCCAAGTGAACGTTGAGCACCACAATGCTGCGCCCAATGTCAATCTGGGCTACCTGTACCAAACGGTCCAGATAAAATGCGTTGTAATAGAAAGGAGCGTTCTTGGGTTTTTCCAGCACGATGCGCTGGCTTTCCTCCACCGGATATTTGGACAGTACAGCCTGCCCAGATAGCATTCGTTTGAAATGCACACTGGGTGGCCAGTATGGAAAAGGCACATAATTGCGGTCCCAGTTTACACCCTGCACACCAAATGCATACTGACCCGCCTCAGCCATAGCATCCATTTGCTGCTGGTAGTAGGACCTTTGCGATCCGTAGTCAATCTCCTGAAAACCAACCACATCCGCGTCAATGGCCACCATCAGTTCCTCAGCCCTGCGTAAATTATCGGCGTAGAATTCCCGCTCGGGTCGCACCGCCAGGTTATTGGTCATCCCCGACAGGTATCCCAGGTTATAGGTCATGAAGGTGAGGGTATCCTTAGGCTCGGCCGTATCAGAAGCATACGGTACCTCGCGGTGGTATTCTTCAGTGGGCAACCGAGTAGAACTTCCCCAGAAATAGAAGACTACAAATGCCACAATAAGCAGGAGAAAATCGACGAGGAAAAAGAGGGCAATTTTGCGCATTGGTTTTTGGTTTAGCTGGATCAAAGATGGGATTTTGTGCCGATTGGGAAAAGAATTGTTATGAGAAGCACGGGCACGACATTTATTAACCTACATTAAGGCTCACAGGAATGTTGGGCAGCATATTTGCGTTCCCTATCTCAAATAGACCTACAATGATGAAAACATTTGCTACAGCCGTTATCCTGGTCCTAAGTATGGGCTTAGGATACGCCCAAACTATTGATGCGGCAAACTCCAAAGTAGAGTTTGGGGTGAGTAACCTATATGTCAACTGGGTGGAGGGCACCTTCACGGGTATGTCCGGCACTATCAACTTTGACCCGCAAAACGTAAGCGCGGCCAAGTTTGCTGTCTGCGTGAAAACCAGTACCGTGAACAGCGGCATTGAAGACCGGGACGAACACCTAAGAAATGAGGATTTCTTCCACGCATCCGAATTCCCTACCATTTGCATTACCTCTACTCAGGTGAGCAAAACCTCCTCTGGGTATTTGATGAAGGGCACCCTAGACCTCCACGGCATCCAAAAGCCCATCGAGATCCCCTTCACTTACTCTAATAAGACCTTTGAGGGCTCCTTCGAGATTGACCGCGATGACTATGAAGTTGGCGAAGACTATAGCAGCTTCACCATAGGTAGCACCGTAGAGTTAGATATCATCTGCAAAGTGCAGTAGGGCATCTCCATTTTTCGTCTGCTCTGCTGGCGGCGAACCCAGAGCATTTGCAGGAAACTTTCACGAAGGGATTCGGAACATAACCTATGTCATCGAATCCCTACCAACCCCTAGCTTTTCAGAGCTTCAGTCATCTTAAAAGGTAAGGTTAAAAATTACGAAGGACATCGGGATTGAAGGCAAGATGCAGAGAGGATTTACTACTTTGCTCTAGCACATCGAACACCCAATTTTTATGCCTTCGCTCAGACTCTTATTTTTTCTACCCTTCGTTCTATGGGCTTGTTCCCCTACCGCTGAAGAAGAACATCCGCTATCAGCCAATGAAAGGGCTTGGTGGAAAGAAGGCATCGTCTATCAAGTCTATCCCCGTAGCTTTCAGGATACAGATGGGGATGGCGTAGGCGATCTAAAGGGCATCCTTCAGCGAGTGGACTATCTGGACCGCTTGGGCATCGACATCATTTGGCTCAACCCTATCTACGGTTCGCCTAACGACGACAATGGCTATGACATTAGCGATTACCAAGCCATTATGGAGGGGTTCGGAACGATGGCCGACTTTGATACGCTGCTAGCTGCACTGCACGATCGGGGCATTCGGTTGGTGATGGATCTGGTAGTAAACCATACCAGTGACGAACATGAATGGTTTCAGCAGTCCCGCGCCTCACGCGACAGCCCTTACCGCGACTATTATCATTGGTGGGATGCTGAGAACGGCGAGCCTCCACACCGGGCGGGGTTCTTTGATCCTGAAGGCAAAGGTTGGTTGTACGACGAACCCACAAATGCCTACTACTTGCACTACTTTGGTCGCAAGCAGCCCGACCTGAAATGGGAAACCCCTAAGATGCGCCAGGAGATCTACGAAATGATGCACTGGTGGCTCAAAAAAGGCGTGGATGGGTTCCGAATGGATGTGATCCCGTTCATATCCAAAGACACCACCTGGCCCATTGTAACCGAGATGGAGCTGCTGGAAAGGTACCAGCGCAATATATGGCCTGCTTACTACGCTAGCGGACCCAATTTGCACTCCTACTTGCAGGAGATGAACCGTGAGGTGCTGCAAGCCTATGATATGATGGCACTCGGTGAAGGTGCTGGTGTTACCATTGATAACGCGGTAGATTTTGTAGCCAAAGAGCGCAACGAGCTAGACCTGTTTTTCCACTTCGATGCCGTAAAGATGGGTTACTCCAAAGAGTTGGGCTACAAAATGCTGGATTCGGCTTGGTTCGATCTCATTCAGTTTAAGGACATCCATACCCAATGGAGTGACGTGTTTGCGGAGCAAGGCTGGGGCAGTATTTACCTGGGCAATCATGACCAGCCGCGCATGGTATCCCGCTGGGGCAACGATGCCCCCGAGCACCGAGCCCATAGTGCCAAATTGCTGCACACTTTCCTTCTCAGCATGCGCGGTACTCCCTTTATATATTATGGTGACGAGCTTGGCATGACCAATCTCCGGTTTGATAGCATAGAACAGTATCGCGACATCGAGACACTCTCTTGGCATTCGCAATTGGTAAGCCAGGGCATCGATCCTGCCCCCTATCTG
>DMST01000500.1:0-7469 GCA_003454975.1 Cytophagales bacterium
GGGCACCCGCTACATCAGCCGGGCTGCCTACGGCTACACCGAAGACGCCAAAATTGGCAGCTACGCTTTCTCACTAGACGGAGATAACGATGCCATCAGCCTGGATAGCAAGTTTAACTTCAGTTATTACCATGCCTTCACCGTGGAGGCTTGGGTAAAGACTACTGACGCCGACGGCATCATCACGGGGCGATCNNNNACAGTCCCTATAGCGGCTGGTCTATGAAGCTAAAGAATGGAGAGCTGGTCTTCAACCTGACTAGCGACCATAACGGGGGCCGCCGGGCCGTGGCTATTGCTACGGGCAGCACGATCAACGACGGCCAATGGCACCACGTAGCGGCGGTACATTCCTACACCTACGGAACTGCTACAGGTATAGACTTGTACATTGACGGGCAACCATGGACCGGTACCACGTACGACGGTTTGGGCCAAAATCAGGTTAGTCAATACAGTTCCAGCTATCCGGCTAAGATCGGTAGCCATAGCAATGGCAGCAACCCCCTAAAAGGCCTGATTGATGAACTACGCATCTGGGACGAAGCACGAACCGCATCTGAGATTAGCAGCAACCGGGACTACGCCCTTACCGGTACGCTACCCAGCACCTTGAAAGCCTACTACGATATGGAAACGGTGCATCCGGTAAAGCTTACCGATGAGGACGGTTACGCCGACGGCACCATCAGCGGTATCTACACCTCCGGATCGCAAACGCTCAACCAGAACGATACTGAGTCGCCCATCTCGAACTACTACGCTTCTTTTGATGGGGTAGACGATCGTATCCAATTCAGCAACGGTCATCAGTACGAATTTCAACCCACCGAAGCCTTCACTTGGGAGTTGTGGGTAAAAACGGAGGATTCGCCCGGCTACTTGTTTCGGGCCGGAGACAATGTGAATGGATACGGCGGTTACGGTATGTACATCACTAGTGATAAACTGCGCTTCGAGTACTTCAACCGTCCTACTGGCGGAGGCTTGGAGCAGTTGATTGTGCAAAGCACCGCCAGCGGATTCGTAACCGATAACCAGTGGCACCACGTGGCCCTCAGTTATGACGGTTCTACGGATGCCTCTGGCGTGACCCTCTACGTAGATGGCGAAGCGATTAGCCTGACTACCATAGCGGATAATCTGAGCAGCAGTAGCATCAACTTTGACCGCAAGGAACCGAACCTGGGTGCTCCCTTCAATACGAACAATACCATTTACTTCCTGGAGGGCAAGATGGAAGACGTGCGTATCTGGGACGAGGAACGCACCGCCGCTGAGATCACCCAATACATGCAAACGCCCTTGCATACGGATGCGTCTTTGGTGGGCTTCTTCCCCTGGACAGCCGGTACGGGTATCTTTGAGGTAAACCAAGGGTCAGGAACAGGATCTGCCCGCATGTTTAACGGGGCTACCTGGGAGGATGAGGGGGCCTCAGCCATTCCTTTCACCCTTACGGTAGTCAACACCAGCAACCAAGCCGCCCAATGCACCTCACTGGTCACGGTGAATCCTCACGGAGCTTCGGCCCGGGGCACCAGCGCCAACACCACCACAGAGCAAATCGCGACGGAGCCTACCTTCTCCCTCTACCCCAACCCTACCCAGGGCCGGGTGAAAGTACAAGGCCAGGGTGAGTTTCAGGTAGAGGTACTGGACCTGCAAGGCCGTCAGATCAGCCAGGCCCAAGGGTACCAAGAGGTAAGCTTGGACATCAGCAACGAGGAAACGGGTCTGTACCTGCTCCGTATCACGGACGAAAACGGCGAGGTAAGCACACAGAAACTAATGAAAAGGTAAGACTACAGCGCCAAAAGACATAAGAGGTAAGGTGCAAGACAACAACTGCGGGCTCCAAGGCCCGCAGTTTTTTGCCGTCTCGCTCAGGCTTTTGGGCTAGTAACCAAACCGCACAAGGACATTACAACTTCGAGCATCGAACCTCCAACCTCGAAGATCTCAACTTCAAATACCAGACTCGCAAAGCGCTCACTACGTGGAATTGAGTAAAGATCAATCTACCAACCGCCCCTGATTTCTCGCGCAGCCCATTTCTGCTCCTTTGTATCAACGAAATAAAACGATGATAACCAAACAAAAAGCAGTCATGGAAACCCTAAAAAAAACACCCACCAATTCCGCAGATAAGACCTTTTCCTTCCGTCAGATCACCGACGAGCAAGAGCTAGAGCAGTTCATGAAGCTACGGCTGGAAATCTACGCCGACAGTAAGTTCAAAAACCTAATTCAGTACCCCGTAGACATCGACACCTACGACCTGCACTCGCTACCCTTCGGGCTGTTCTGTGACGGCGAGCCCGCCGGATTTATCCGGGTGATTCTGCCCCGCCAAGACTACTACAACCCACAGGCCTTCCGCATTGGCAAAAAGTACAGTGCCTTTCATGAGGAAACCCACAGCGAAGCCGCGCTTCGTGGGCAATCTGGTCCCTCGGTGCACGTGTTCAAATGGATAGAAGGTTCTGAAGTGCTAAAGGAGTACTACGCCGAGGCCCAGCAGCAAGGCCTGGAATTGATGGAAGGCAGTCGCATCATCCTGTTCAAGAAATTTAGAGGCCTTAAGGCGGCCCGCTTCCTGACAGAGTGCACCATCACTACCTACGTGGAGCATTGCATTAAGGCAAAACGCCACGCCATTATTGTGATGGCCGCCAAACAGCATCGCTTCTACGAGCAATATGGTTTTCAGGTAGTGGAGCAGGAGGCCTATAGCGCCCTGGATAGGGACCATGCCTACTGTGTTATGGCTTTGCCCTATGCGGAAACCTTTGATGCTTCGCCAATCGCTGATCGCTTTCGTGGGGAAGTCATGCAAGCCTATCAGGAGTTTTGCACCACCGGGCAGATCACCCGCCAAATACCTATGACACATCCCACTCCCGCAACGTCAATAGAGGCAGCGGCAGCCTGAGGCCAACACCCAGAAGCAATAAGCTTCTATGTGTCATAAGTTTAGAGCAGGATACTGGACATCGAAATCTTACGAATGATAAATAAGAGGAACCGCTAGCCTTGGTTTAGCGGTTGTTTATGCTCCCCTTTGCCTGCCATCCATACTAGACTTTGCGTGACTTAGATGACAACGTTAAGCATAGCTTATAGATATAACCACCTAAACTTATGAACTATGTGGAACTACGTAGCGATCCTTTTACGCAGTCATGATCAATCTAACGATTACAGAATGATGGGCATCAGAAGAGATTACAAAATCAATAGATTTACGATGAAATTAAATTCTAGATTTCACGACTAGCAAACATTTCTTACACTCTAAAAAAAATCAACAAAATGTCAGATTCACCAATTGAACTAACACTTGCTTCCGACCCTAATTACTTTCAGGAAGTATATACAGCCGATCAAATTCCTGTGAAGGATTTCTCCCTAACGGGTTCGGCCTCTGGACAAACAGGGGAAGATGTAGAACTTAAATCCATAGAGGTAACCACCACTCCCGATCCCTCGGGCAATGGCACTTATGTGGTAGAGATTGAGTTTGAAACCCATGCCTATGCTTGGCTCCAAGTCGCCAATGTGGGCACTAGTGAGGAACTTTCCAGCCCCAGCGAGTACACGCTAGGCGAAGGAATAAAATCGAGCATGGATGGGCAGGCCTTGGGAGTTTTTAGAACACAGCAAAACGATGCTAATGGTAACCCTCAGTTTGTGGTGGTACTGCATACGACCACGTCGCCCCCTTCCTCAGCGGGCAATGGCGCCACTCCTTCCTACTTTGCTATCAATGGTAAATTCACAGCTATCCGCGGCCTTTCACGGCAGAGTAATCCTGGAGGAACCATTATCTTTTTTATAGAAAACGATGATCCAGTGGCTAGCAGTGCGGCCACAAAAAGCTACTCTGATCCCGATTAAATTTGGTCTGGATTTTGGGTCCCTAGGGGATGAAAGTATCTTGAAGACTGGATGAGACTCATCCAGTCTTTTTTGCATACACTGCTATGGACCTACTGATCATAAAATTTCCTCCGATGGGTTTTCACATCAGATCACTCCGTGTTTGGTTCCTTTTTGCTTTCACCTCCTTCTTTGCCAATGGATTTGCCGTTCCTTTGACATCCACCCTACCCCCTTCAGATTCTGTACAAGCTACTGGAGAAGTGCTAATCAATGCAGCCGCGCAAGCACGTAAACTGAGGGAATTCGATAGGGCGATGATGTTGGCAGATTCTGCTATCAGGCATGGGCAATCACAGGGGGATCCTGCCCTACAAGGCAGAAGCTATCTTCAAAAAGCCTATGTATTGGAAGCCCAACTCCAATGGAAAGCAGCTTTGGAAGCATGCGAACAGAGCCTACTCTTGTTAGAGAACACTACGGACACCCTTAGTAAAGGCAAGGCAATACAACGGCTAGGTATCCTGCAGGCCAAACAAGGTCATTATCCAGAAGCAGAAGTTTGGCTAAGAAGGGCCTTGGCTATTTGGACGGATTTGCAAGACGAGCAAAACCTGGCAAAAACGCAGAATGACCTAGGGTTAGCGGTCCTCAGTCAAGGGAGTTTTGACTCGGCCATGGTCTATTTTGTAGCTAGCGCTCTGACCAAGGAACGGCTAGGCGATACCTTGGAGCTGGCGAAAACCTATAAAAATATAGGACTGCTCTATCACTTAGAAAACTACCTGCCCGAAGCAATTCAGTACTATGAAAGGGCTTTGGGTTTACATGCTTTTCTGGAATTGCCTACGGAACGGGCAGAAATTCAACTAAACCTAGGGGAGGCTCTTGGGATACAAGGAGATTACAAAGAAGCCTTAGACTTGATAAATACGAGTCTGACTGTATTCACGGAATATAACCGGATTGGGCTATTGAGTTATGCGTTTGCTGTACGCGGACGAATCTATTATGAGCAGGCAGCTTACACTCAAGCCTTATTGGATTATCAAAAAGTATGGGAAAACGAAGAGGCACTGGGTGATCCAGCGCTACTGCTCATCACCTACCAAAATGCCGGGGCTTGTTATTTCTATCTGAAGCGGTACCCCGAAGCACGCGCAGCATACCAACGAGCACTACAAGACGCCCGACAACTAGGCATGAAGCTAGAAGAGGCCAATGCGCTGGATAACCTAGCAGAATTGTACGATGTACTCGGCCAAAACCAAAAAGCCTACGACTACATGCGCCAGTTTTTGGCCCTTCGGGAAACGATTCTCAACGAGGAACGGGGCAAAGCCGTAGCCGAGATGCAGGAGAAGTACAACACCGTAGTACAGCAGCAGGAGATAGCCCAGCTAGAGGCCGAAAATGCGCTGAAGGACGAGGAAACCCGGCACCGCACACAGCAGCGCAACGCTACCCTGATCATCGGGGGACTGGTGGTGTTGTTGAGTGTGTTCCTGATCCGCAACTACCGCCAACAGCAACGCCTACAGGCGGTAGAGTTTGCTCGCAAGGAGGAAGCACACCAGAGCAAGGTAACCCAGCTGCTAGGCGATATGCGGCAGAGCAGTATACAGGCGATGCTGGACGGGCAGGAGCGCGAGCGGCGGCGCATCGCGCAAGACCTGCACGACCGCCTGGGCGGAATGATCGTGGCTATCAACATGCAGGTGGGCAAACTGCGCCGGGCCAAAAGCCTGGAAGAGGTGGCATCCGGTACGGAAAACGCACAGGCTACCATACAGGAAACGGGACAGAGCGTGCGGGCCATTGCGCACAACTTGGCTACCGGCGATCTGAAGCACTTCGGGCTGGTGCCCGCCTTGCAAAACCTGGCCGAGAGCCTGAGCAGTAGCGGGCAGCTAGAGCTGGAATTTATCCCCCACGGGCTAGAGGATCGCTTGCCCACGGCCCTGGAGCTAGACCTATACCAGGCCACCCAGGAGCTGGTGGGCAACGCCATCAAACATGGCAAGGCGCAAGAGGTGACCGTGCAGCTACTCCGCGTAGAGGACAGCCTCACGCTAATGGTAGAGGACGACGGCCAGGGATTTGACGTAGCCGCGATGCAAGTCCGGGGCGAAGGGGGACTGGGCATATCGGGCCTCACCGAGCGCATGGAGAAATGGGAGGCTGAGGTAGATATTGACTCCGCCGTGGGTGAAGGCACCACGGTGAGCGTTCTATTGCCCTTCCCCGAGGAAGAACCCACCGAGCCCCAAGCAGCCTAGCTCAGTTAGGCCTCTGGAATTGAAGGCTTTTTGTATTTTCGCTCCGACACCTAACTACCCTCAAAAAGCACGCACCATGGCAAAACTCCTGTTGGCCGACGACCATCACCTGGTGGCCCAGAGCCTAAAACCTGTACTGGAAGAAGACACCCAACACGAAGTAGTGGGCATAGTAGAAAACGGACAGCAGGTACTAAACTTCCTGACCCAACAGCCCGTAGACTTGGTGATCATGGACCTGAATATGCCCGTGATGAACGGCATTGAGGCCTCCAAAGAGATCAAGCTCAACCATCCGGAGGTGAAAGTGCTCATCCTGACCATGCACGATCAGGGAGAATACGTAAAGAAGGTACTGGCGGCCGGCGCAGCGGGGTACCTATTGAAAACTTCTCGACTAGAGCTGTTCGTGGCTGCCGTACAAACGGTGCTCGCCGGGCAGCACTTTTACGACCCCGCCGTCACCCAAAAAGTGATGGAGGACTTTCGCGAGGAGGCCCCTAAGGACGTGAAGCGAAAAACCGCCCTACCTTCCCCCCTTTCCAAGCGAGAAAAAGAAATCATTAAGCTAGTAAGCCAAGACCTGAGCAGCCAGGAGATCGGCGAACAACTCAACATCAGTACCCGCACCGTAGAAACCCACCGCCGCAACATCATCAGCAAGTTGGGCGTGCGCTCCACCGCGGGCATCGTACGTTTCGCGATGGAAAACGGCTTGCTATAATCACCTACACACCCTGTTTTCGCGAGCTTCTTTTATCATTCGAAATCTTGATGTAGGAGGACCTTCTCTACTCAACCCCTGGTGAATGAGAGCCCGATCGAAATCTCCGCAGATTTGGTAACCACGGTGCCCCTCTCCTACCTTTGTAGCATGCTGCAAGAAGACACCTACCGCCACAAGGGCATGCGCCGTCAGCTGGTACAAACCATCCAGAAGAAGGGCATAACGGACGAAGCCGTCTTGCGGGCCGTAGGTGCCGTACCTCGCCACGTGTTCTTCGACCCCGCTTTTTTGCAGCACGCCTATCAGGACAAGGCCTTTCCAATTGGCGAAGGCCAAACCATCTCCCAACCCTACACGGTGGCTTTTCAGTCACAAGCGTTAGCCGTAAAACCCGGCTGCAAAGTGCTGGAGATCGGCACTGGCAGCGGCTACCAGGCCTGCGTGCTATTGGAAATGGGGGTGAAGGTATACACCATAGAGTACATAGAAGCCCTGTACGACCGTACTCGGGTCCTGCTGCCGCAGATGGGTTACCAGCCCTTCTTCAAATGCGGCGACGGCACCCAAGGCTGGCCCTCTCA
>DMST01000500.1:7524-9850 GCA_003454975.1 Cytophagales bacterium
CAGGCGCCTTACGATGCCATCCTGGTCACTGCCGCCGCCCCCAAAATACCCGCCGCCTTGGTTAACCAGTTGAAGATCGGTGGCCGCTTGGTGATACCCGTAGGCAATCAGGACAAACAAACCATGCTGCGCCTTACCCGAGGCCAAGGCAACCAGCTACACAAAGAGGAATTCGACCAGTTCGCTTTTGTACCCCTGAAAGGTAAGGACGGATGGGGGAAATAGTTATTGGCCCTAACTCTTCAAAACACACATTCTCTTGGAAGCAGCTGTAAAGCCCTATACCCTGTCACACTCAAATCCCCTGAGTAGGCTTTTTCTAGTACTACTCGCGGTGCTAGCAGTCTCCATCCAGTCTATGGGGCAAAGCTTGTCACCCGGAGCAGGCCTGGCACTTGAGCCAGACGGAAATGGCTACCTGGAATTGGAAGAACCGCTTACAGATTTATCTCTGAGCCTCATGCTGGAAGCTTGGGTGTATTTGCCCGAAGGCCTTTCGGAGCCCTTCCCCGTATTTGTGTCACAAGACAATCCTGAGGGCATTGCAGCCGGCATATGGCTATGGATTTTTCCAGAGCAAGACTATGTGGTCATGGGCTACGGTGACGGGCAAGGGCCCCTCAACCGTGACTCCCTACACTCATATAGCCAGGTGATATCTATCCCGCTACCACGCAACCGATGGTTCAACGTGGCGGCTAATTTCAGTCAAGAGCTGATTGTGACGTACTTGGATGGATTGCAACAGGGGAATTTTGATGCCGGCCAACCTGTATCACTGGGCACCGTGGGCAATGGCCAAACTGTAATTGGAAAAGGGCACTTAGACGGCAAGGAATACTACGCCCACGGGCTAGTGGATGAGGTGAAGATATGGCAGGGGTGGCGTTTCCAAACTTTACTTTTCCCGAACCTATGCCGAAAATTTCGAGGTAATGAGGATAGCCTAAGGGATTATTGGACCTTTGATGTACTCGGTCTGGATAGTACTTTTTCTAACCGTACCGGTGGCTCTTCTTTCAAGATGATGGGTCAAGTACCACGGTCCAAGTCGGGGGCTCCTTTAGGCGACGATTTCCTCTTTGAAGGAGCGGCCACTTTCGATGAAAAATCAATTCGTTGGGAGATTAACGGTATATCGGTACTGGCTGCCTTTGACGACAACTACAACCAAATACTATACAGAGTCAACGGTGTATTTCCGGACGAGGAAGGCCTCACCTGCGCGCAAGATTTCTACTGGGGCGCTTTTATTCCCTACAATCAATTTGACGTTATCGAAAGCTGGACACTCACCCTTTCTCAGGGACAAGAACTCTACCAACGCCAGGATGGGAGTCAAGCGTGGTCCGGTTCTCCTACACTATTTGCCCAAAACCTACCCGTTGCACTCCATGGGGCCCATCAATTCCGTCCATGGGAACCCCAACCGGACCTACTCATCCACGATACGCTGGTCGCTTGCGAGTCGGTGTCACTATCCTTGACCAATGCTGATGTGGCAGTAACCTGGAATACCGGAGCTACCGCCCCCAACCTTTCGGCCCTCCAGACGGGCTGGTATGTAGTCACCCCCGAGAACGGATGCCTGGCCCAAGATTCTACCTACGCGCTAATACTTCCACCCACAGAAATCAACCTCACCTCTACCATCAACACCACCTGTATCTTCCCCCTGTTTGAATTAAACAGCAGTGCGATCGGGGATTCATTACAATACCTATGGTCTACTGAGGAGGAAACAGCCGCCATCCGGGTAAGCACCAGCGGTACCTACCAAGTAAAGGTAATAGGTACGTGCGGCGATCAGACGGACGAAATTACCGTTACTATTCCGGACCGCTACCTAGACCCCATCCCCACCGCTTTCACCCCCAACGGGGACGGGGTGAATGACCTTTTCACCCTGCCAGACTATATGGCCGGGATAGAATTGAAGGTACTAAACCGCTGGGGTGAGGCCCTTTATTCTAACAACTCTTATCAAAACACTTGGGGTGGAGGCGCACTGCCTGAGGGTATCTATTATTTCCTGCTTGAAGACGACTGCTCCGGTGAAAAACGCACCAGTCCCCTCACCATTATTCGATAAGCCGAACTACCAAGCACCTGCTTTTGGTTATCTTCGCAGCAAAGCTATTCCATGGCCCAAATACAGAAGAAAGTCTCCGAATCGCGGGTAACGATGACCGAGTTGGTCTTGCCCAACGACACCAATACCCTCAACAACCTAATGGGCGGCCGCCTCATGCACATGATGGACATTGTGTCGGCTATTGCCGCCCAGCGCCATTGTAACCGCATTGTGGTTACAGCCTCGGCCGAC
>DMST01000500.1:9895-10835 GCA_003454975.1 Cytophagales bacterium
CATCAGCTTCCGTGAAAGCATTGCCCTGGGCAATGTGGTCACGCTGGAGGCTCAGGTTACGCGCTCGTTTAACTCTTCTATGGAGGTCCACATCGATGTATGGGCCGAGGACATTCCTTCGGGCACCAAGAAGAAAACCAACAGTGCCTTCTTCACCTTTGTAGCCGTAGACCAAACCGGCAGGCCCATTGACGTGCCCGAGGCCGTGCCCGAGACTGAAAAAGAACAAGAACTGTTTGACGGCGCCCTACGCCGTCGTCAGTTGCGCCTCATTCTGGCCAAACGCATGAACCCTGAAGACGCTACCGAACTCAAAACCCTCTTTGCCTAATGCCGTTGGAAGATGACGCTTACCTACCCCTCTTCCTCACGGATACGCTATATGCCGCCCCCAACCGAGCGACTAATGTGCCCAAGCCGGAGGTGAAAAAAGAGGAACCAGCCCCCTACCCTAGCCCCTCCGAGGACAGCCCGGCAATGGTGGCTGAGGAAACACCTGCCGCAACCGTGGAGCCCCTGGAATATTTGGGCCAAAACCAGAAGAAAGTCACCATTCTGGTACAGTACCCAGATCAGACTTTTCTGCCCGAGGAGCACAAGGATTTCCTAGGTAAGATATTGGCGGCCGTAAAGCTGGACTGGGCCGATGTGGCTTTGCTTAATGTACAGCACTGCCCCACCGATCACCCCGACTGGGCCACCTTACACCCCCAGCAGGTCGTTAGTTTTGGGGTAGACCACGAGTGGGTAGCCAACTGCCCCCTTTACCAAAATACGGCCCTATCCAACCACGTCGCGCTGCGCGCGGAAGGGCTAGCTGAGATTGCTGCCGACCGCAACCGCAAAGGCCAGCTCTGGAATGCCCTCAAAGCCCTATTCCCTGCCTAATGAACGCCAAAGAACTGCTACAAGCATACGGCTACCGCGTAGCCGATACCCC
>DMST01000065.1:0-1194 GCA_003454975.1 Cytophagales bacterium
GCGGGTCCTGCCCAATCTGGGTAGTCGGGTTCGGCAGAAAATTCGCGATCAAGCCCTCGTTGGTGGGCTCCCAGGAAGCGCCGCCATCGTAGCTCTGAAACACCCCCGCCACACTAATACCGGTCGTCAGGTGCTGGGAGTCTTGGGGGTCAATCAGCAGGGTATGCACGAAAGGGTCTTTGGAGCCCTTACCGCCGCCCATCCATCGGCTCCGGGTGCCATGCCCGGAAAGACCCTCCAGCAGCCGGAAACTTTGCCCCCCGTCCTCACTCACAAATAGGGCCGCCGGTTCCACGCCCACGTATAAGCGCTCTCCTACCGACTCTATCAGCCAGAGTGCTTTCACGGCCGTTTGCTGCTCTTCAGGGAATCGGGGCGGAGTTGCCTCTTCCCAGGTCTTCCCCTGATCCCCGGACCGGTGAAGTTTGGTCCCCCAGTGCTTGTGGTTGATGCCCACCCACCAAGTACCCGACTCCGCCACGTGTACGGTACCCACCGGCATGCCCAGGAAATGAATATCCTGCAGACTCCATTCCGAACCGGAAAGTTGGTAGACCATCAGGCCTTTGTCAGTAGCAACGAGAAGAACCATAGGCTTTGTGGGGTGAGAAGAGTTATGAGTTATTAATTATCAGTTATGAGGTAATGGTTTTAGCGAAGAGCATTGGTCAGTTAGAAACTGATAAATACTTTCTCTCAACTATTTAGACAACTCCTGGACCTCTTGAGAAATCTTATCATAATCCAACTTATAACTAACAACCCATAACTGATAACTGATAACTAGTTTATGACGATTTCATCCGTGAAGATCCAGGACTTGCCGCCCGCGCCCTTGTGCCATTCTGGACAGGTGCCCATGTTGGTGGCCTTTACCTTCACGTAGCGCACGTAATCCCGGGCGCGAAACTCTGGCGCTTCTAGAATCGTGCCGGGGTCACGAGGCGTAGCCTTTAGCGTTTGAGTCCCCAAGCTTTCCCACTCTGTTTCGTCCCGGCTAATCCACACCTCTACCTCGGTGGGGAAGAAGATCCAGGAGTTTTCATCTTGCAAGAAGGAAGGGGCAACGGTGCTCACCTCCCGCACACTCCCTAAGTCCACTACTACCTCCATATCCACGCCGTGGTAGCCCTGCCACTCGCCGGTTTTGAAATCCGGCCCTCCGCGCAGCCCGTCTATCAGCGCCTGGTCACC
>DMST01000065.1:1203-2987 GCA_003454975.1 Cytophagales bacterium
CCGTGTACTGCTCCGAGTACGCTTGTCCAATGGTGATGGACCAGTCCGAAGGGATCTTCAGGAACTTAGTACTAATGACATCGCTAGCACCTAGCGTGGGGTGTACTGCCACCGCTTTCAGGGTTGTGGTCTCTTCTATCTGGAAAGGCAGCGTGTATTTCAACCGTGCCGTATTCGTGCTATCCGCAGGGTCCGAGCCATCTACGGTGAAGTACATTTCCGTACCAGGTACCGGATGATTGAGTGCGATAGTATCGCGAAATTGGAAGGCTCGTTTGCCTTGGGCTAAGGCCGGTACCGGCATCAGTTCCGGGTAATCTACGCTGCTCGGCGGCCAGGAGGCAGGATCTACGCCCCACGTCGCACTGGGCTCCTCCCCCATCGTGAACTCAAGGGTGCCGCCCTCTAGCAGATGCCGATGGAGTAAATACGTTTTCTCGTACGGCTCGCCATTCCAAGTCACCGACTGAATGTACCGGCGGTCTGGCCCACCCTCCTTTACGCTGATAGTGAGCGTATTACCGTTGTCAAAAGGCAACTCAGCATGGGTCACGCGGGGTGAACCGATTACGTAATAGTCCGTACCGGGCGTAACGGGGTAGAAACCCAAGGCACTGAAAAGGTACCAAGCACTCATCTGTCCGCAATCCTCATTGCCCGATAGGCCGTCAGGGGCTTTGCGGTATTGCTCGTCCATGATCTGGTGTACCAGCGCCTGCGACCGCCAGGGCTGGCCCAGGTAGTTGTAGAGGTAAGCCATGTGGTGGCTGGGCTCGTTGCCATGGGCATACTGGCCTATTAGGCCCGTGATATCCGGCTGGTCGCGCCCGGCCAAGTCAGAAGACGTAGAAAACAGATCGTCTAGTTTGGATGCCAAGGCCTCCGCGCCCCCGTGCAGTTCCGCCAGGCCCGCCACATCGTGAGGCACGTAGAAACTGTACTGCCAGCTATTGGCTTCGGTGTAGTTGAAGTTGACCTCCTCGGCCCGGAAGGGCTGCGCCCACCGATGGTCCTGCTTGCCCCGCATAAAGCCCGTTTGGGGGTCAAATAAGTTCTTATAGGCCTGCGAGCGCACAAAGTACTTATCGCTCTGCCAATCGTAACCCAGCAGCTTCGCCATGGTACCAATCACCCAGTCGTTGTAGCCGTATTCCAGGGTTTTGCTTACCGACTCTCCCTCCTTATTCATGGGGATGTAGCCCATCTCCCGGTGGAATTCCTTGCCCAGCTCATCCGTTTCAGCGGTACTTACCATGGCCTCCAAGGCCACCTCCGCGTTGAAATCCGTGATGCCTTTCACGTACGCATCCAAGATCACGGGCACCGCATGGTAGCCAATCATAGTACCCGTGTAGTTACCTGCCAGCTCCCACATGGGCAGCTTGCCCCCCTCTTTGTACATTCCCAGAAACGTGCGGATGAAATCGCGCTGACGCGTAGGCTCCGTGAGGCTGTAAAAAGGGTGCGTAGCCCGGTAGGTATCCCAAAGCGAGAACACCGTATACCGCGGATGCACCGGGTCGCCTTCGTATATCTTTTGATCCATGCCCCGGTAGCGGCCGTCCACGTCGCTCCAAAGGTTGGGGACCACACTATTGTGGTACAGCGCTGTGTAGTAGTTTACCTGCTCCTCTTCGGTAGCAAAAGCCGCCTTCACCTTACCCAACTGCGCCTCCCAGTCACGCTCCGCACCCTCACGTACCCCGTTGAAATCCCAGCCTGTGTGCTCGGCCTGTAGATTCACCAAGGCTCCTTCCACATCCACACCCGAAAGGGCCACCTGC
>DMST01000493.1:0-5935 GCA_003454975.1 Cytophagales bacterium
GGCGCACGGATCCGGTCCGATGGCTCAGGGGCATGTAAAAGTACCATCGGGACGTTCTTGAGGAGGAGCGGTATTCCGCTGAAACACACTACAGAAGGATTACCAAAATCAGTCCATCAGCTTGCGGCGGACGCGGCTGAGGGTTTCCGGGGTAATGCCCAGGTAGGAGGCGATGTACTTGAGCGGAAACCGATGCACCCATTGGGGCTTTTCCGCCATCAAGGCACGGTATTTGGCCTCGGGTGTGTTCTGGCTGCGGTGGTACTCGGCTTGCTTCACGCCCAGCTCCAGCAGGGTGCCTAGCTGAAAAAATACCGGATTGGTTTTGATGAGGTCGTGTATATCGTGGATGCTAAACTGCCAACCCCGGGTGGTCTCCAAGGCCTGTAAATAGCCCCGGGCAGGTTTTTGAGCCGTGAAGCTTTGCGCATCAAACACCCAATCATCTTCCAGAAATAGGTGCACCGTGCGTTCGGTGCCGTCTTCCTCCTCCGTGAACTGACGTACACTCCCTTGATCGATAAAAAACCACATTTGGCACTTCTCACCGGGTACCAGTAGGTTTTCACCTTTTGCGTACTCCTTGGCTTTTAGAATATCGAAAAAGGGAGCCAATACATCGTCGGGAAACCGTCCCGTTTTTCGCAAGGAAGCCATCACACGCTCGTGCATGGGGTAAATATATTGACTTTCGAGATGGGAAGCAGAAGTACTACCTTTCTCCTGTCCTGGGTGACTCAGTCCCCTGTTCACCAGGATAAAGCAAAAAACACCCCGCAAGGGTAAGTTTTGCGGGGTGCTCTGACGGATCAATCCATACAATTGATAATCCAGGAAGCAAACGTGGACTTCTGCTGGCCCTGCACCAAATGGATTTGGTTATCTATACCAAACATGCGGTTTTGGGGCAACAAAGAAATACGCACGAAGGATTCAGTAGCCTGGTAATGGTCTTCATTCTCCTGCAAACCCAAGTTATAGTGCGTTCTAGTGCCTCCGCAACCACCCCGCGCAAACCAGCCCGACCAAGGCTGTGCCCGGATCTTCTCCATGTTCCAGGGAGTGAAAAACAGGTTGAACCGCAAGTTGATGGCCTCAGTACCTTTCACGAAGATGTATTGCACCCCAAAGAAGGTAAAGCTGTAGATGTATCCCCGGCCAATCATGTACTGGTTGGAACTGTGCGCATACACGGTCTGGTCTGACTTCCAGGTGATGCAGCAGGCTTCCCCATTCCGGTTGTTCTCCACTACCGTACCCGTCTCCTCAGAAGTGATGCCTTCATCCGAAACCGTGAACACCTGGCCCGCTACCTTCACTTGGCCGTCGGCATTGAGGGTTGCCTGAATGGCCGGAGACTTGACCGCACTGGCGTCTGGCAGGGTTTCCAGGTCATAGTCGCCACCGAAATACGCATCCTGGATGACGGCACGCTGGCTGGTAAAACCAGCAAACTGGCTTTCAAAGTCGGCCAGTGAGGGGAAGGATTCCACGGCCCCACCCGTAGCCTGGTCGTTCTCGGCCACTACCAGGGCTTCGATAGTACTCGCGTAAGTAGCTTCGCTATCAAAGCTCAGCATCCCATTCTCTACCGTGATGCCTTCTGTAGCCGAAGAACCCTTGGCCATGCCTTGCACCGGTGCAGGCTCCATGGCTAGAATTTCCTCCTCCACCGCGTTGGGCTGACAGCCTACCAAACAAAGAGCAACTAATCCGGTGAGCAGGGATACTTGACGAAATTTTTTCATGTGTATTAATTAGGTTTTTTGTGTGTTTGGGAGGATGACGGGGCAGGCCTAATTTTTTCCCGAAGAGATTTCAACTTTTTTTAAAAAAAGAATGGAATCAAGATCCAAGACACAAGAGTCAAGACAAATTGTCGATGGAAAAACAATGGGTATAAGCGTGAGTATAGAGGGGCCTTACATGAGCCCATTGTCAAATTATCTCATTGGCTCATTACCTCATCGACTCATTCTTTCATCCTTTGCGCTTGGATGAGTTTGGGTACTTGGGAGACCATAATACCGAGTAGGATGATGGCGCCCGTGTAGGCGTGGTAAGGGTACAGCGTCTGCTGTAGAAAGATGGCACTGAGGGCCGTAGAAAGGGGTACGAGGTTGATGAAGATGCCCGCCCGGTCGGCCCCGATGAGGGTGATCCCTTGGTTCCAAGCCAAGTAGGCCACCGTAGTGCCCAGCATGCCGATGCCCAAGGCGGATACCCAGAAGTGGCCCGAGTACTGAAGGGGTGTAGGTGATGCCACGAAGGCTAGCACCAGGGCAAAACAAACCAAGCTGACCAGCTGCGTGAGGAGGGTAAAATGCACATTGGAGAGGGCGCCCTTGTATTGCCGCACCCATACGTTGCCTAGGGCAAATACCAAGTTGGCTATGAAGATGAAAACGTCGCCTTTGTTGAGCTGGAAGCTGGAAAAGGCGCTCACGTCTCCTTTGACCAGCAACAGAGCCACTCCCGCCAGCGAAATGGAAGCCCCCAGCACCTGGTAGCGTTTGATGGGCGTCTTCAGGATTAACGCCGAGGCAAACAGCGTTGTCACCGGGTTGAGTCCTACGATAAGGGCAGCGTTGATGGGTGAGGTATACTGCAAGCCCAAAAAGAAGAATAGGTTGAAGGCGAAAACGCCGATAATGCCCACCAGCAACACGCCCTTTTTGCTTGCCGTTTGCCAGCGCAGCTGCCGTAGGGTGGGCAGGGCAATCAGCAGTAAGGAAACGCCCGAAACCGCATAGCGCCAGAAGGCGGCTTCTACAAAAGCGGTCTCCTGTAGCATGTAGGTGGCAAAGTGGAAATTGAGCCCCCAACAGGCGGCGGCCGTGATCAATAGTACGGTGGCTTTCACAGTCCGTGTGGATTACGATAACGCCTCTGCCTCACTCCTCTCCTGCTTACAACACCCCACAGCCAAAATCATCCCGAATCTCACCTAATTCTCTCCCATGGTCATTTGGCAGACAGCCAAAACATGGATTTTCAAGTGGAACAACCCCTGAGCCAAGCCATAACCCTGAAGTGCCTTCATCTTGTCCCTTGCACATGGTTCGAACCAGAATAAATCCGTAGGTTGGCATTACAAAACCTACCCACCCATGAGCACGCTAGAGATTATCCTCCTCCTTCTCTCCCTCATCGCCTTGCTGCTTTCTGGCATAGCTTTTCTTCAGACTCGAAACCGGAAAGCACGGAACATGCCCCTAAATGAACTCCCTCAAATCCTCAATCAGCACTATCTGGAACGGAGCCTCTCCCAAACAGACTTTGACGGACAATCCTACTCGGATGTAAAAAGTCTAAAGCACACTACGCTGGCCAAACACGGGTACGGACAAAGCAAAACCTGGCCCGAGGTGCTGGAAAGTTTTCACCCTACCAGTACCGAATCGGCGCAAGAGAATACCCTGGCCTACACCCTATCCATGGGCATGGAGCATGTAGGCATGTTGCTCACCAGCGGGGCTATCCCCTTGCTGCCTACCTTTCAGCTGGCGGGGGTGCAGCTGGCTGCCGACTGGAGCTTGTGTCAGCCCGTAGTGAGTCAAAAATTACGGGAGGAAAAGACACTCACTTTTGCAGATCAGCCGGAAGTGGAACTACACCGGGTGCATGCCGAATGGGCCGGACTGGTCGCTTATTTTATGGTGCAGCGGCACTTCGCTGGCTCCTTTGTGGAGCAATTGCAACTGGCTTACCAAAAGCAATACCCAGACCCCAAACAGCGTTTGCAAACGCTGAACCAAAGCTTGCATAAATTAATGCCGAAAGAAACCAAGGCGGAGGTACTCCGCTGGGTAGGGTTCTTTTAGGCAGCAACCCACCGCTTGGGGCCCCACGGGTCCGTTCAATTTTCTCTGAAAGAAAATAGCAAGGGAACCTGTAGGTAGAGCAGAAACGATATCTTTCCCACTAGAAAAACACCCTACCGACTACTCCATGAGCGATACCGCTTTTCTGCTAGAGATTTTTAAACCGGAAAACTTTACGGCAGAAGAATTGGCCTTGGTCCTGGCACAATACCACCGCCGGGAGTTCAAGAAAAACGAGTTTTTGATTCCTTTCGGAAGCACCGCCAATTACTATTTCTTCCTGGAGTCTGGCTTTGCCCGGTCCTATGCTGTGGACCCTGAGGGCAATGACGTAACTACAAAGTTTTTTGGGCCACGAGACATCGTGATCGATTGGCATTCTTACTTCCTGAAACAACCCTGCCGGGAGTCCATCCAGGCCTTGAGTCCGGTGGTGGGCTGGCGCATTCAGTTTGAAGACTTCATGAAGCTATTTAGCATAGAGGCGTTTCGCGAGGTGGGGCGTACCCGACTGGTCAACAATTACTTTGCGCTAAAGAACCATGCCGTATCCATGATCTCCGACCCTGCCAAGGACCGATACCTGCACTTGCTGGAGACTCAGCCCGAAGTAATCCAAAACGTGCCCCTGAAGCACGTGGCTACCTACTTGGGCATCACCGATACCTCCCTCAGCCGCATCCGCAAAGAAATCCTGAACGAACGCTAACCCATGACTTGGTTCATTCCCACCCTGCCCCTTTGGGTTTCTATCCTATTCTTACTGGTGATACCCCTGCCCATCTATTTGATTGCCCGGCTGATGAGCCAAGGGGCCACCGCAGCCTACGGCTCCCCAACCGGCCAGCGGGTGCAAAGCTTGGTGCTGGTAGGGTATGCCTTATTTTTGGCCTACGCCACCTGGGGTTGGTCTCAGGGTTGGTATGCCGAGCCGGGCCTACCGCCCCGCATCTTGCTGTACACCACCCTGCCTTTGCTGGCCGTACTGCTGCCAGGCGTTTTCCCTTGGAGGTACTACCGCCAGGTAGCGCAATCCTTGCCCGTCGCCGAATGGGTGCGGCTGCACCGGTTCCGGTTCATTGGGTCCTTCTTTCTTTTGCTCTTCCTGTTCGGTGAGCTACCGCCCCTCATCGGCATCGTGGCCGGTACCGGTGATATCCTGACGGCCGCCACCAGCTTCTGGGTAGCCAAGCAACTGAAGCAAAACGCCCCCAAAGCTCGCCGCTGGGCGTACGTGTGGAACACCTTTGGCCTGCTAGACATCCTGGCTACTTCGGCCCTGGCTTCCATGCTCACGCAGCGGGCCATGACCACCGGCAGCCAAGGCGTAGAAGCCCTGGCTAGCTTCCCGTTCTGCTTTATTCCCGCCTTTGCTCCTGCCACCATCATCTTCCTGCACCTTACCATCTACCGTCGCTTGCGACAGGTTTAGGACTATATTGTTTTCAAGGTGCTGACCTACAAGAGGTAATATGGATACAGGCAAGTATAGTAGCTAATATCAAAACGGTTAGTAGTATCTACCAAGCTCCCTCCCTGAGGAACCAGTGACATAATGTGTGTCTCAGTGAGGTAAGTAACAAATAACAAGTTCGTTAACCATAACAACCGAGTTCCCTGGAACGCCAGCCCGGTCACTGCGCTACGGGATGACAAGGGTTTTTGATCTGCTGTCAGGTCGCCGGGGTGACGATCCACCGCGCCGCGTACGCCGGGCCGCGCAGGCTTTGAGTGTTTAGCTTGCCCAAAAATTAGGGCTCGGGATGACCATGGTGCTTAGCCTTGCTTAAGGATAGAAAGTCATCTTGTATGGGTGTTGATCTCCTTTGTCTAAAGGACTTGGTGTGCCTGCCACTAGACTTCCTACTCAACGTAGCCGGGTAAGCACAAGCTTTTTTAGCATCTCTCCGCTTTCTTGTCATAGGGCAAGATTTGCCACTTAGCCCCCCGCTACATTTGTATCAATCCATTACCCATCAAACACACAACACAATGGAAAATGCAAATGAGTACATGATGATCTTCCGCTACACGCCGAAAGAAAGTAACACCCCCACTCCCGAAGAGCAAGCGGCCTCATCCGCAGCTTGGGGCACCTTCATTGGTAACAT
>DMST01000493.1:5993-7759 GCA_003454975.1 Cytophagales bacterium
ACTAGTGAGTACGCACCAGTTGGGCTTTGAGTCGCGCCAAATAGCAGCCGATGGCTCATTGACGGAAGGGGTACACCTGGCCGAAGGCCAAACCCTGGGTGGTAACATGATTGTGAAGGCCAACACCCGGGAGGAAGCCGTTAGCCTGGCTAAGGAAAGTCCTATTCTCGCCATGGGCGGCACGGTGGAAGTTCGCAGCATCGTTCCGATGTAATTCAAGGCACCTTCCACCTACCCATTTATGCCCTGGGGCCTCTCTCCTGCCCCGGGTATCTTCTCTCACTTTTTACCCACATTTTAAAATGAAACGTAACATGATCTTCATCATCATTGGCCTCTTATTGGCTGGATTTCTAGGACTTGGGCTTTATAATGCCCGTCAACTACAGCAAATTCACATCACCAAATCGGTGACCATTTCCGCCCCTATGGACCAAGTGTTCAATCAGGTAAAGTACCTGAACAACTTCCCCAAGTGGTCTCCTTTTCTGGAAGAAGATCCCACCCAAACGGTATCCGTAAAAGGCACGGACGGCACGGTGGGGGCACAATACCACTGGGAGGGCCGCAACGGTAAGGACCTCGGTTATCAGGAAATTAAGCAGATCGTAGAGGACCAATACATCAAGATGCGCTGCGAGATACAGAAACCCTTTCAGGCTCAGCCGGTTTTCGAATACTCGTTTTCGCAGAACGCCCAAGGCGTCACCGTGCAGCAGGACTTTGATCTCAAGTCCGGGCTAGTGGATGCCTTCTTTATGTGGCTGTTCGGCGCGGCCAAGGGCATGGACAAAACCAATGCCCGCGGTATGGAGCTACTGCAAACCTCCCTGGAAGGCTAAGCTCTCCTGCAAATAATCGGCATGCCCTGCTGATCCGAAAGGGCGAAATGATTTGCAAAAGAGCACCAAGCAAAAGGGCGACCGGGCGGGGCCGCCCTTGCTCATGACATATTGGGAATGCCCAGCATTCCTTCCCTACCCGGCTAGCACCTAGGTTTTGGCGCTTAATACTGGGGCAAGTAAACGACGTAGCCTACTGCTTCAGGATTCTGAAGGAACCTACCCGGGCATTTCCTTCCGCGCCGGTAGCAGTTACCGTGATCCAATACATCCCGCCAGGGGCATCGGCCAAAGCGGAAATTTCTACCCTCTGGTAGCCGCTAGCTACCTCCGTTTGGTACACCGCCCGCCCTTGAAAATCCAGTACCCGAAGGGTATACGAGCTTGAGGGATCAGCTAACTTCTCCTCGGGCAGGCGCACCGTAAACGTACCGCTAAAAGGCGAAGGATAGGCACTCAACGGCAGAACCTCTGCAGAGGAAAACAGGCCGGTCACGGGATTTTCCACCAAGAAGGTCCAAGCCTCGCTGGCTACCGTATCTTGGCCGTCCGTAGCCCGTACTTGCCAGGTGTAGGTGCCGCCATCTTCCAGGGTGAGGTCTTGGTATTCTAGTACCGTATCCTGGGTCACCAACGTCACGTCCAGGGAGGGCCCCTGAATGTTGACCTGATAGGTAAGTACATCATCGTCTTCCGCAGGAAGCCACTGCAGCAGAATGGCCTGCGAGGCATCCACGGTATTGCCGTCCTCCGGGCTCGCCAGCACCGGCACGCCCGGCACCAGGTTATTTACCGTCAGCATTACCGTATCCGATACCGTAGTATCCACCCCATCGGTGGCGTATACCCAGGCCTGGTAGGCCGTATTCTGCCCCCAAGCCAAACGCACCCGTTCGTTTCGGCGGGGCCCTTTCGAAATCCGGG
>DMST01000493.1:7849-8618 GCA_003454975.1 Cytophagales bacterium
CCGCCGGTAATCCGCAACGCATAGCTTACGGGGTCATCATCCTCGGCCACTTCCCAGTCAAAGCTGACAAACTCATTGCTATTGAAAGCAAAATCGGAGGTAGGTCGGGTAAAACGGAAGGCCCCCGGGGCCGCATTGGTCACGACAAAAGTGGCGGTATCGCTACCTGTTGCATTCAGCCCATCGGTAGCCACTACCCACCAGCGGTAGGTAGTATTCTGGTCTAGAGGAGGGTACACCAAGCTAGTTTCTGATACGCCTGCCTGGCTCACCACATTTTGCCCCTCCGGCTCTAAATACCAAGTGTAAGCCACCACCTCATCGTCGGTAGATGGCTGCCACGAGAACACGATCGAATCCGCAGGGCTGATCTCCTGGTCAGCCGCAGGGGCCACCAAAGCAAAAGCACCCGGTGGGGTGTTGGCTCCCGTGATGGTCACCGCCGCTGCGTAGGTAGTATCCCGTCCGTCCTCCGCAAATACCTGAAGGGTATAGTCCACCTGGCTACCCCAGGCATAGGTGAAAGGCAAGGCCAAATCGCTTACGGTGAGTAGGGTATCCAAATCGCCGCCCGTGATCGTCACCCCGTACGTAACGGGTTCGTTATCATAGGCCTGCTCCCACTGTATGGCAAGCTCCACGCCCGGTTCCACCACCGTGCCCGTAGCCGGGGCCGTGATCTCGAAATCCGTGGGGGGCTCGTTGATCATCGTGAAGGTAACCGTATCGCTGTACACCGTACTGGTGCCGTCAGTAGCGGCTACGTACC
>DMST01000493.1:8651-12011 GCA_003454975.1 Cytophagales bacterium
CGTACCATGTATAGACGCCGTTGGGCGACCAGAACCCGTTGGGGTCCCAGGCCACGTCTAGGACAGTGTCTACCAAGCCTGAGAGTACGGTATCCTGCTCCAGTCCCCCACGAAGGTACAGCGTGTATTCTATGGCGTCCGTGTCCTCCGCGCTTTCCCAGCGGAACGGCACTGCATAGGCCGTGGCCACCAGCTCCTCTCCGCTAGGCGCTAGCAAGGCAAAGGCCTCTGGTGCGAGATTCGGCGTAACAAACGAACCGGTTTCTTCGGCTTCTGAGTAACTAATACCATCGTAGGCCTCTACCCACCAGGTAAAGGTAGTGGCCTGCGGCCAGTCCTCGGGCGTTATGAAAGTGATTGTGGTATCTCCCCCAACCACCAACCGCTCCGTTACGTTGTTGTAGGCCATCACCAGCTCGTAAGTGATATTGTCTGCACTATCGTACAGCCCTTCCTCGCTACTCCGATACCAGGCAAAGGTGAGGGCATCCCCGTACTTGGCCGTGTCTACTCCGGGCAGTACCAGGGCAACGGGTTCCAAGCCGAGGCTGAGTGTAACAAACGAGCCCGTATCATCGGCTTCTGAATACCCCACACCATCGTAGGCTTCTACCCACCAAGTGAAAGTGGTGGAGTCGGGCCACGTCCTGGGCGTCACGAACGTAAGGGTAGTGTCTCCTCCTGCCGAATACCGCTCAGTAGTAGCGTCATAAGCAATCACCAACGCGTAGGTAATGTTGTCTGCACTGTCGTACCGTCCCTCCTCACTACTCCGATACCAGGCAAAAGTGAGGGTATCACCGTACTCAGCCGTGTCTACTCCGGGCAGTACCGGGGCAACGGGTTCCAAGCCAAGGCTGAGCGTAACGAACGAGCTGGTTTCTTCTACGGCAGAGGCATTGTAACCGTCAGAGGCCTCTACCCACCAGGTAAAAGTGGTGGAGTCCGGCCACGCCCTTGGGGTCAAAAATGTAAGGGTGGTGTCCTCTTCCGCCGAATACCGCTCAGTAGTAGCGTCATAGGCAATCACCAACGCGTAAGTAGCATTGTCCTGATTGCCATACGAGTCTAGATCGGAGCTGGAGAACCAAGTAAAGGTAAGGGTATCACCGTAGCCGGCCGTATCCACCCCGGGCAATACCAGCGCCACGGCCCCAGGAGGCTGATTGTCGTAAGGGAAGGCCCCCATGTCCAGGGGGGAGCCATTCGCATCCTGCCGATTAGGATCACCCGAATCTACCACCGGAGCGGTGGACGAGCTGGGAAAAAGAAAGGAAGACCGCTGGGTAGAATCCGTCACCAATTCCGGATCCTGGAAGATATTCAAATATGCATCGGCACCGTAGCCGTTATTGGTAGAAATGATTTGCCCCAACAGTTTGTAGGTAGTAGCATCCGACTGAAAGTCTTGGAACACCCCCACCGTATCTTCAAATAGATTATAAGCCAGGCTGAGATTATCCAAGTTTCCAAACTCCAACAGTATGTCCGTAGTGTTCGCCAAAAACACATTGGAGTTCAACTCCAGGGGCGGGTCCGAATTGAATCCTATGCCGTATCGGTTGTTGTAAAAGGTGTTGTTGCGCACTTGCCAGGTGGTGCCGGACGAACTCAAACCCGTTGCGGTAGCCATGGCCGAATTGGGAGAGTTGGCCAGTACATTGTATTGTACAGTAACCGGGCCGTCATCACTCCCACTGCCCGCAAATAGCAAATTGCTGGCAGAAAGTACCGAATGCTCCAACACCACTTCTCCGTAGAGGTCAAAGAACAAATGCGAATCCTCAAAGCGGCATTGGGTAATAAGGAGGTCATTTTCTGCAGCACTCATAAAAAAGGGAGCCTCTACAAAAGCACAACGCTCCAAAGTGATGTCCCCGAAGCTTCGCACATTGTCCATCAGGTCTACATCCAACCCCTGGAACCTACAGTCCGCAAAATTCACCCCCTTACCATTAATAGAGACCTCCTCTCCACCTCGGAAACTGGCCAGTTTCACAGGATCAGAAGCGCTAAATTCATCCGCCGAAAAGGCAATGCCGTCCCAGTCTCCGGTGCCATCATTCAAAAAATAGATGGAGTCCGTAGCCGTACCTTGAATCGTGAAGTCACCAGAAAGCTGCAGGCTAGCACCGGAGGAGAGAAACACCCGGGTACCGGGCCGTATTTCCAGGGTGGCACCACTTTGCAGCGTAGTCGTACCGGCAATCACGTAGCTGGTATCCGGGTGCCAAACGCTCCCATCCAGGATGTTGCCGGTTATGTTCACGCTCGGCTCTTGCGCTAGCTCAGAGAGCAACACGATCTCGGCCAGCACCGAGTCGGTCGTCACGAATAGGTCCTTGACCGTGCTGGACAAGAACCCGCTTTTTGAGTACGTAACGTCATACAAGCCGTTGTCCAACCCTGCGGCATACTGGCCCAGACTGTCCGTGGTGACGGTGCGGGAGGTGGCACTGGCCGACTGGCCTTCGAAGGAAACGGTGATGTTGGAGAAGTCTGTTTCACCTTCCAGGGGGACGGTGCCCGAGAGGGTAGATTGGGCAAATAGCGTAGTACTTAGCCCCAGCAGGGGAAGCAGTAGATTGAGAATTTTCATTAATAATACCGATTGTTCAGTGGTAAAAATATCTCAATCCCATGGATTTAGCCAATTACTTCCTCCTAAAACTAAGGAAATAACCTCTTTCGGTGGTCACTCGAGCGCTTGGTTCACCCGAAGTGGCAATCCCAAGAGGGTAGTAAGCCAAGGCAAACATGAGGTATTGGGCAAAAGAATGGCTGCGGGCAGGATAGCAGCCGAAACACGTCCGAGCAGAATTTTAGCTTGGCATGAATTTTATTAGAAACGCTGGGCGGCAACCCGCTCCGCGCTCATGGGGTAGCCTGAGGTATCTTTTTCCAGAAAATAGTGATCTAAAGGTCTGATTTAATTCAATACTCCAGGTCACCCTTGCATTCACTGAATGGTACCCTGCTTCTAATCCATTTGGTAGCAAAAGTAGGCGCCATTCCCAAACTTGTCTTTACCCGCATTTTTTCAGATATAGAAAAAAAGAACCCGGCGGTATGACACAAGAAGAGTTCGAGCAGGAATTATCAACGCAAGTAGATAAACTAGAAAGATGGCAGGTTTTGGCTTTCGCACATAGCGCAGCCGTCCTAGCGGTACCCTTGGTTTTTGCCGATGGCCGGATAGACTTTTGGACAGAAGAGCAGCGACCCAACTTCCTGTATCACCTGCTCAGTACCCTGGACTATCAAATTATCTTTGACGCCGCCCTTGACGCCGCCCGTTCCGACGCCCGTTACGCCGCCCTTTCCGCCGCCCTTGACGCCGCCCGTTCCGCCATCCGTTCC
>DMST01000216.1:0-3281 GCA_003454975.1 Cytophagales bacterium
AGGTGCGCCCTGAGCAAATCATCAACGGGCAAACCTGTAAGGTAACCGGGGGGTACGTACTGCCCAAATTTGCTGGGGGAGGTTCCTTTACCAGCACTTCGGCCTATTTTGCTAAGGATACGCTGCGCTATGTAGACGGCGAGTGGGAATCTACCGTCATTGTGGCGAGCATACCCAACTTGGTGACCCCTTTCAAACAGTTGTTGGAGTTCTACTATTATGATGACTACGGCAACTATCAAGGAGCTACTACCGAAGAAATTTTGGTAGAAGGGCAGGCAAGACTGGAGGGTAATGATGTACTCATCCTCATCGATGATCCGCAACCAGTGCCTCTGTATGTCTTACGTGATCCTCCGGGAGACAAAAGCTACGCGTATATCGAAGAGAATTCTTCCTTCTCCATTCGCCTGGAAAATAGTTACAAAGCGCACTTCGATTTGGGAGTAAAACGTGAGTTTGAAAATCAAGTTTTCGCCAATTTAGCTGGGTTTAAACTCAATACGGGCTTTTCCGTGGAAACTGGAGAAACCGAAACCGGACTATTCTCCCTCTCGTATCAAAATGGCCTCGCTACACCCAAAACCAGCGACGCCAGCACCAACGTTGAGGGGTATCTGGACGGTGCCGAGGCAGATATCATTGTGGGAGCCGACATAATTATGGCCTATGGTATGACGGAAGTGTTGAATTATGAAGCTTGTGAGGTGGACAAAACCCGGCAACTGACCGTGAACCCTACCGAAATAAATACCGTGTGGGCTTATACTCGGAGTCAGATTGAGAATACCGTACGGTACTACAAGGACCTTACCGATGAAAATAGCGGCTATGAGATTACCGTGAGTGGGGGGGATCAAAGCGACGCTGATGAAATCATTGAAGGTATTGAAGATTCGTACGAGGCGATGGATTATTTGCTCAAGAAAGTAGACACCTACTTTACTCCCGCTTGTGAGATGTGTGAATATGTGAAAAACCTGAAGATTGAAGAATTCTTCAATGACGGGGATGACGCGCACGCTTCTATGGACGTGGTGTGGGATTATCGTGAGGAAGTACTTCAATTTTGTAAACAGAAAATTGGCTTTTCGGGCGGTGAATGTACCCAGACTATGGACCAGATGTTAGCCTCTTGGGGCGAAGGTACCCGGGATAAATACCGGAAAAATTACCGCAAATACCTGGTGTTGCGAGAAATGGAACGGTTGGCGAACGATTATTACCTAAACAACGCCAACTGGGCGGGCTGGGTCGACGTCTTGGATGAGATTGATGGCTTCGATCCTTTAGAGAATATTACTTTCTCGGCGGGTGCTAGCGTTTCGCGCAACAATACCACCCTGCAATCGCATACCACTACTCAAGCCCGAAATGGCGGTCTTAACCTGAGTTTCGAGCTAATGCAAGGGTTTACTGCAGAATTCCAAGCAGATAGCTGGTTCGGCTTTGGTGGAGGTACTAAGCTGACGGGTCCTGAGATTAAGGGAAAAATGAAATATTCTATTTTGGGGGGTACGACCCATACATGGAGTAATGCCCAGTTTGTAGATGCTACTGAATCCTTCAAATCGGGCTTTGTACTGGAAGACGATGACGAAGGAGATCACTTCAGTATAGATGTATTCAAGAGCGCTACCTCTGCAAATGGAACTGCCCAGTCTCCTTACTTCTATACCGTAGGTGGCCGTAGCTCTTGCCCTTACGAGGAGGGGACCATCGCCCGCGATATGCCTACCATCCAGATCATGAATACGGGCATGGAACTACAGCCTACCAAGTACTTCGATTTGGAAGCCGATACCCGCCATCCCATTCCGGTGGCCATTAGCTCGGGCAATCCTTTTGGCGAGAGCCGTTTGGTCAGCTTAGTAACGCCGCTTGGCTCCAACGAGCACGGCATGCAGATGACGGTAGAAGGTGCAGCGCTCGGCCAGAATGGAGGGCCTACTTTCTGGATTGCTCCGGATACGGTGCACCATACTACCTTGTACGTTGCACGCGGAGGACTGCCGGTGTATGACTTCGAGGACATCGAGCTGCTGGTGAAACCTAAGTGCGCCGTAGGTGACTACTGGGAAGCCGATCACGTGTTTGATTCTGTAGCGATGGAGTTCCACTATCGGAAGCCCATTTCACCCATCACCTTGTCGGCCGATTTGGGCAGCAAATGGTTTATCAACAACGTGGATACCACCGATACCGAGCAAGCCGTCTTTAAACTGTCCGACTACGATGTAGAGCAGCTCACGCACTCCTTGAAGGAAATTGTGCTGGAGTACAAGCGGGACAACGAGCTGTACTGGACCCGGATGACGGACGCTAGCCTAGATCAGGAGGTACTCGGGGTAGATACACTGCTGTGGTACTACAACAAGTTCCGCAACACCTATCCGGAGCCGAAGTACCCCTTCGTGTGGGAGATTCCTTTCGACTTCCTGGATGGCGGCTATCAGGTTCGGGCCATGGTGGTGCACGAGAACGGTAGTATCGCCTACTCCAACATCCTGAGCGGTACCGTAGACCGTACGCACCCTTGGGTATCCGAAACCCCCGCTCCGGCGGATGGCTTGTTGGCCCAGGCAGATGCGATCAGTATTAGCTTTAGTGAGTTAATTGATGTGCCTACATTCTTGACGGACGCCAATAATATATCGGTGAGTGTACTCGCCGAGGGTACCTTTGCCGGAACCACCCTGAATGAGGATGACTACGCCGTGGCCGCCAACAAGAATAAGGTAAGCTTGGTGCTCACCGATGAAATACTAACTACCTACGACGGCCGCACGGTAGAAGTAACCATCACGGGTATTCAGGATATGGTAGGCAACGTGTCTACTCCCGTGGATACTGCCTGGAGCTTCCAGATTGACTTCTTGAAGCAAACCCCGTCACCCGTTACGCTGAGCGGTCCCGATCCGCTATGGATCACCACCACCACTTCGGCAGATGATCTGATGATTGACATGATCATCTCGGACTACGATGTATACGAGGCCAGTTTCTCTCTGAGTGACATTGCCTTGCAGCACCGCCACGCCGACAGTGCCACCTGGGTAGAAAGTGATTCGAAGATGTTGGATGGCTTGCAAGCACGCTACCGCCAATACTTGAGCGCCGGAGACCTACCTGTGGATACACTTCAATGGGATGCAACAGGGCTGGCCGATGGCACCTACGAACTACGAGCGGTCACCACCGGAGCTACTCAGTTGAATTTCATCAGTGGCATCCACACCGCTCTCATCGACCGTACGGCGCCTACCGTATTCGGTACCCCC
>DMST01000216.1:3311-6141 GCA_003454975.1 Cytophagales bacterium
CGACTCTATTTTCCACAGCGGCGATGCGGTGGCCCTCACGTTCAGCGAGGCCATTGATGCAGATGCCTGGAACAGTGCAGTGCACTTCACGGCCGAGGTGACGGATTACCACGGCACGGCTACGACTACGTTGGCATCGGCGCAAGCCCTGGCCTCCGGTAGCGGTATTGCCTGGACCCTGGACGAAGCCGAACTACAAGCCCACTTTGGGGGTACCGTAGAAATTGCTGTCTGGGGCATCACCGATGCGATGGGCAACCTGCTCAACGGCAGCGCCACCGAGGACACCGTGCGGTTTAGTTTCCGCATCGGGCAGTGGGGCGCAGAAACCTCAGCCGTGAGCCTGCTGACGCCTACTGAGGACTGGGTGATCAACCGGACCACCGACTCGGTGAACTTCACCGTGGGTGAGTACGACGTGTACGAGATAGAAAGCACCCTGGAGCGGATTGAGCTGCAGTACCGGGCGGCCAACATCACGGAGTGGTCCGTGATCGAAAGTGTCACACAAACCACCCTGGCGCTGCACGATACACTGACCCGCACCAGCGCCAACGATCCGGTGAGCTACATCTTCACCTGGAAGCCCAGCGGCCTGACCGAGGGCAGCTATGCGGTGCGAGCTGTCGCCTATGGCGATTACGGATTCCCTGAGTACTCAGGCACCCTGGGCGGTACCGTGGATACCACCAACCTGTGGCTGGTGCACGTAACCCCTGAGGACAGCACGGTGACTACCGGAGATGCTATCACCCTTACCTTCAGCGAAGCCATTGCCCCGGAGTCTATTGTGGGCGGTAAGGACTTCAAGCTACAGGAGCAGGTGATAACCGAAAGTGTATTCGAACCCGGCACCTACATTACAGAGTACTTTGATGTGGACTCTGCTAACTGGCAGGTGGAAATTTCAGGGGATCAGCTGACGATCTACTTCGATCAGGACTTCACCAACGTGTACGATGGAGCAAGCCTGCAGTTGAGTCTCAGCGGGGCAACCGATGCCCACGGCAATGACCTGGACACCACCTACGAGCAGGTGTTCGAGGTGATCTACGATGCAGCAGCAGATCCAACCTCCCGTATGGGCATCCTGGACCTGGCAGGTACGCAGCTAGAAGACGGCAGCATTGGCCTTACCTGGAGCCAGTACGATGCAGAGCATACCCAAGGCTATCTGCTGGAGCGTTCGCTAGACGGGGAAGCCTTTGAGCTAGTCACCTTGGTGATGGCGCGGGGTGAGAGTGAGTACAGCTACCAGGAGAAGGTTCGGTTTACGAACCACATCTACTACCGGGTACGAGTGCAGCGCAACGATGGCAGCGAGGTCTACAGCCGCGTAGCCACCATCCAGGATGCGGGCTTCTTCCAAGACCTTACCTTGGAGGTATACCCCAACCCCATCGAGGGCCGGAAGGTACAATACACCTGGCACAGCCAGAATACTGAGGAGAGCACCGTCATTCGCATTCGCGATCTGCGGGGCATGCTCCTCCATACCGAATCTGTAGAACCTAGTACCATTGGCCTGCAGCAGTCCGTGAAGCTGCCTGAGCACCTGCAGCCGGGCCTCTACCTGCTCCAGATTGAGCAGGGCACGGACCTACAGACCGTTCGCTTTATGTTGCAGTAAGCACATAATTTGATCAATCCACGAAAGACCCGGGCCCATGGTTCGGGTTTTTCTTTTTTAGACCGCTTCGCTGCTGGACGCTAGATGCTAGACCGCAAGGCGTTCCGCCTTACTGCTAGAGGCTAGAAATAAGACACAAGAGTCAAGACGCAAGACGCAAGACACAAGAGTCAAGATCCAAGACACAAGACGCAGGACACAAGATCCATCGCTTACCTAACCATTGTTCATTAAAGTGCATCTGCGGTAACCCCACTAACAACTAATAACTAACCCCGGGGGGATTTTCGGCCCGATGCTTGTAATAATACTGGGAGTAAGAAGTTAAATACGAAAAGAACACAAATGATACCATCACTTTTTTGGAAACGTCGCTACCGCAAGTTGTACGCCCACAATTGGGAGCGCGTCCGCAATTGCTTTTTCTATACCTATGGGCATTTGGCCCATGCCGAAGAGCTGGCCGATCAGGTTTTGGACCACCTCCGCAAGTTTGGCAGGATATTCTCGTACACCGAGGCCCAGAGGTTTCTTTACATCGAAATGCGCACGATGATCGCTCAGCTGCCCAATGAGCCCGGCTGGGCGGCACGGGGCAAGTCACTTTCTTTTGTGCAGCTGCATACCGAGAAGCACGAGGAGGTCCAGTTTCTAGGCGACCATCACCTACTCCAGGAGAACCTGGAAACGGTATTTGCTTTGCTACCCATGCGTCTGCGTCAGGTCTTTTTGCTGCACCGTATCGATCAGCAAAGCCCCACCGAAATCGCCAGTATCCTGGGCATGCCCGTCGGCAAAGTGGAAGCGGCGCTGATAGAAGCCATAGAGCGCATGACGCCCCCCGTGCGAAAAGCCAGTTAGAATTGACAGTTGTTGGATTGACGAATGACGATTGGCCCTGTTATCTAACCACTGAGAAAAGGAGGATGCAAAAAATACCCGAAGGGCTGCCCTTCGGGCCAGAAATTAGAAGTCAGAAGATAGGGACGGGAATTGAGAAGTGTTGTCGATTTACGACTAAAGCGTTGCTAATGGGTTGATAGTGTTGAGCATGACTCCTTGCTATCCACACTACCTTTCCTAGGTAGTATATCCTACACCGCGCAGGCATCCCGTAACGAAGTGAGGGGCCTTGGTTCATAGTAAAAGTGGGCTAGCGTGCAGCTAAGGTTTGTATGGAATCCCCTCCCACATCCGCGC
>DMST01000216.1:6187-7788 GCA_003454975.1 Cytophagales bacterium
TTCCGAACGCGGATGTGGGAGGACCACGCTTGTGATGCCCTTTATCACCCCATGGAAAGTTAGAACGATGTTCTCACCTCGCAGATTTCTGTAGCGGGGGGTAGCATGCTACCCCCGCTACAGAAATCGCCTTTTCAGGCGCTATGAGGGTGATTTAAGACAAACGGGTAGCGGTTGGGCTGCGATGCCAAGGCCTTTCCTCCCCGATGAGCGCTACGCGCTTTAAATGAAATTGAAACCAAGTCTGCGAACCTCCAAGGCCCCTCCACGGCTGGGGCTCTTCGTCTAGCCGATCATTCTTCATAAACTACTTTCATCAGGGGTACTAGTGGTCGGACGACTCTAAGTCGTCCGACCACTAATTCGTGCGGTACATTGACTACCTTTCCCTCTCAAACACGCATCACATGAAATACTCGATTCTCATACTCTTGCTCGTGCTGTCTTTGCCGGGCATTGCCCAGGAAAAGAAGATGTGCATTACCATTGATGACCTGCCGGCCGTGACCTACGGGGAAGATGGATACTTTTTTCAGCTAGGGCTGATCGGCCTCATCATTGAGACCTGTACAGATTACTACGCCCCGGCCATTGGGTATGTGAATGAGCGCAAGCTATACCGCGATGGGGAGCTAGATGCCAACCAGGTGGCCTTACTGCAGGAGTGGCTGGGAGCAGGTCTGGAATTGGGCAACCATACGTACTCGCACCCCAGCTACCACAAAACTTCTTTTGAGGAATACACGGCCGATATTCTGAAAGGTGAGCAGGTCATAAGGCCGCTGATGGCGGACTACGGCATGGAACTGCGCTACTTCCGGCATCCGTTTCTGCACGCCGGCAAAACTGCGGAGGAGGCTGCGGCGCTGGAGGACTTCCTGGAAGAGCACGGCTATACGGCCGCGCCGGTGACCATCGACAATGCGGAGTATCTGTTTGCGCTGGCGTATGCCCGCGCCTACGATAAGGACGATGCGGAGCTAATGCAGAAGATAGGGCGTGACTATGTGAACTACATGGAGGAGAAGCTCTTGTTTTTCGAGCAGCAATCGGAAAAGCTATTCGGTCGTAATATTTCGCATACGCTACTGATTCACTCTAACTTGCTCAATGCGCATTACCTATGGGATGTATTGCAGATTTATCAGCTCCGTGCTTACACTTTTGTGAGTCAGGAGGAAGTACTGCAGGACCCGGCATATCAAACCGAAATTACGGCCTTTGGTAATTACGGAATCAGTTGGATAGACCGCTGGGCGCTAAGCCAGGGGAAGACTGGGGAGTTCTTCAAGGGAGATCCGGAGGTACCGGAATATATTAATGAATTGACGAGGGCCGAATGACGATTGACGAATGGGCTTCTGTAGAAACGTGTAGGGATCAGTAGTACGGGGAAGTAGTTATGAGTTATTAATTATGAGCTATGAATTTCTTCAACTCATAACTAATAACTCACAATTCAAAACTAAAATGAGATTCTGCGGACGTTGTCATCCGGTGCACGATCGATGAGGAGGAAGTCGGGATCGATACCGGCCTCATAGGGTAGCTCGGATACCTCCAGGGTGAGGACGGGGGCGCCACGGAGGCGGTGCCACCAC
>DMST01000372.1:0-1661 GCA_003454975.1 Cytophagales bacterium
GGGACATCCTGGTTTGGGTGGTTTCGACCTGTTTGTAGCCATACGCCAGCGCGGGCAGATTGCCATCGAAAACCTGGGCGTACCCATCAACTCCTCAGCAGATGACTTTAGTCTTTACCTTTTTGATCCTGCCAAGGGCTTCTTTACCAGTAACCGCCCGGGTGGCAAAGGTGATGATGATATCTATACGTTTGTGAACAACGATCCGGACCTGAAGGTGGTGAACTACTACTTGGCGGGCATTGCCTACGAAGCGGTAGAGACCGATGGGCAGGTGGAAAATAAGATTTTGGCAGGTACGCACATCAAGTTGATTGGCGAAGACGGCAGCATACTCGAAGAAACCTACACCAGCAATACCGGTCAGTACGAATTTCGGGTGTACCCAGAGGAAGATTACGAGCTGATTGCTGACAAACAGCCTACCCACTTTACGGACCGCGAGGTATTCAGCACTGTTGGCAGATCCGTGGATAAGAGCACCTTGACGGAACTGGTGACCAACCGGACCTTCAAGCAAGATCTGGTCTTAACGCCTATTGTGAAAGACCGGGCCTTTGTATTGGAAAACATTCTTTTTGCTTTCAATAGTGCCGAGATTAATGATGCTTCTGCCGAGGAGTTGGATAATCTGGTGCAGATTCTGGAAGACAATCCACAGATTCGTATTGAACTGAGCGCTCATACGGATAGCGTGGGTTCTAATGCTGACAACTTGCTGCTCTCGCAACGCCGGGCCGAATCCGCAGTGAACTTCATTATCGAGCGGGGAATCGATCAGGATCGGTTGTACTCACGTGGGTACGGAGAGACCCAGCCCATTGCTCGAAATACTAACCCGGACGGTACGGATAACCCTGAAGGACGGGCTAAAAATCGTCGCGTGGAATTTAAGGTAGTAGAGATCACCGAACAGATCAATAACCAGTCGGATCCTGATGATCCGAACACCCCCGAAGAAGACCCGGAGGACCGGTACTTCCAAGGCAGTGGCGGCGGCCGATAAGGCGCTAGAGGCTATTAACATTCGAACCCCGACCTCCCTGAGGCCGGGGTTTTCTTTTATTAGCCCATTTTGGATACCGAAAGGACTTTATTGATTGCCAATTTTGTTTTAGGTTGAAGTGCAAGAACGACTCATGCCCACCAAAATCCCCCTCCTCGCAACTCCCATTCCCGCTGGATTTCCATCCCCGGCACACGATTACATGGAGCGGGCGCTGGATCTCAACGAACTGTGTGTAAAGAATCCTACGGCCACCTTTATGGTGCGCGTGAGCGGGCAGAGCATGGAAGGAGCTCAGATCTCGGACGGGGATGTATTGGTGGTGGACCGCTCCGTTCCGCCTGCTGACGGAAAGGTGGTGATTGCAGTGGTAGACGATAACTTCACCGTGAAACGCCTACGCCAAAAGCCAGACGGTATGTACCTGGAAGCCGAGCACCCCGATTATCCGCCGCAGAAGGTGGAAGAGGGTGCTGCCTTCGAGGTATGGGGAGTAGTTACGTACGTCATCCACGCCGTGAAATGAAAGTCTACGCCCTGGTCGACTGCAATCAGTTCTATGTGAGCTGCGAGCGGGTGTTCGATGCCGATGCCCGAGGCAAGCCGGTGGTTGTACTCAGCAATAATGACGGCTGCGTGATTGCCCGCAGCCCCG
>DMST01000372.1:1707-7252 GCA_003454975.1 Cytophagales bacterium
CCGAAGCCAAAGCCCTCAACATTGAGATGGGCGTGCCCTACTTCAAAGCCCGCGATGAGATGACCAGACACGGGGTGCGGGTCTTCAGTAGCAACTATACCCTCTACGGGGATCTGAGTGAGCGGGTCATGAATACCCTGGAGCATTTCAGCCCTGCAGTAGAGGTGTATTCTATTGACGAAGCTTTTGCTGAAATAGGCCACGTACCTACCGAAGAACTGTGGACCTACGGCCAGAAGATTCGCCAGACCATACAGCAATGGACGGGCATTCCCGTGAAAGTGGGCATTGCCACCAGTCGTACTCTCGCCAAAATAGCCGCTGATCAGGTAAAAAAAATCCCCGATAGCCGGGGTGTAGTGAGTCTGGTAGACCACCCGCAACTAGATGAAATTCTGGACCAAACACCCGTGGGCAAAGTGTGGGGAATAGGCCGGGGCTTCGCGGAGACCCTCCGAGATGCGGGTTTCCATACCGCCAAAGAGTTACGCGATGCACCGGATGGTTGGGTTCGCAAAACCCTAAAGGTTATTGGGCAGCGGGTAGCCCATGAGCTACAGGGTGAGGACCGGGTGGAAATAGGGTACGATCCCGAGGACAGCCGCATGGTGATGTTTACCCGTTCGTTTGGTGAAGGCGTTACCAAGCTAAGTGACCTGGAAGAGGCCGTAACCTTTTACACTACACGTGCGGCCCACAAACTGCGGGAGCAAAAACAGGTGGCTGGGGCACTGCACGTAAGCGTGAAAACCAATAAATTCCGCGCTCAGGATCAGCAATACCGCAACAGCATAACGCTTACCCTTCCGGGTCATACGGACCATACTCCAGAGCTAATTCACTATGCCCTGGAGGCCTTGCGAAAGATCTATCAGGAAGGCATCCGGTACAAAAAAGCCGGCGTAACCCTGTACGAGTTAGCCCCAAAAAGTAGCGCGCAGCGAGGCTTGTTTCAAACCGATGCTCTCGCCAAATCGGACAAGCTGATGCAGGTAATGGATCAACTAACAGCACAACACGGAAAGGGGGCACTTAAATACGCCAAGGAAGGCACGGAGTACAGCTGGCAAATGAAATCGGAGATGCGCAGCCCCCGCTATACCACCCAATGGAGCGAATTGCTCACCGTGAAGGCCTAGCTATACCAGACCCATTTGTTCGGCGTTTTTCATTTAGATACCTTTTATCGATGCTTCTCGCACTCAGCTGTTGCCAGTGCAATCCTGCCGCAGCAAATCATCTACAATTTGCGTTGAGAACCGCTTCCGCTGAACACAAATACTATGCTACGCACCACCCTGCTCCTAAGCTTCCTACTCGCTTCCCCTGCTCTTTGGGCCTGCGGCACCATCAAAATGTGGCATCAGCGGTATTTTGAGGCAATTTCAGACACCGACCGGCTCGATGCACTCAAATTCATGCATTGCGAACCTGTAGTGGAGCAATACAAAGGCAACGAAGAGGACCTGAAGCTTCTGCTAGAGGTAATCGAGAACGCACTCATCCGTAGCCGCCAAACGGATACCGAAGAAGCAAAGGGATATAGACTGCTGGCAGTGAAAAACTACATGGTGTTTGGTCTTTATGGCATTGGCGACTACGTAGTGCAGCATACGCTGGTACAGGACCGCATTGGTCAGGCTCTGGGTGTAGACTATTTCCCCTTCGACGCCACTTTTCGTGAACGCACCAATGGCTTCTCTCCCATCTTTTATCCCTTCTCGGATTTTTACACCACCAGGGATTACATCGACCGGGTAGAACAGCAAGTCAATATGCTCTTGCGGTCTACACGGCAAAAACAGACCGTTTCCATTACTTCGATTTTCAACGCAGCTGGGGAGGTATTGAAGATTCACGTCACAGGTAGTACTGACAAATTTCTGAACCTATTGTACCCTAGCGAGATCAGGCTGGAAGGAACTGTTGAGCAAACTCTCACCCTACCGGAGGACTGTGTTTGCGAATGGCCCGAGGACCAAGTGCGTGGCTTGGTGCGTACCGAGGACCTCAACTTCGACGGCTACCCCGACCTAATGGCCTTCAACAACGCCGGAGCCACCGGCAACCGGTGGTACGTGGTGTGGCTATTCGATCCTCAAGCTGAGGAATACGTCTGGGATGATTTCCTTTCAGAGCTATCCGGTATAAGCCTAAACTCCGAAACCCAAGAGCTCACCTCTTTCGAAACGCAGGGCTTTTGCACCCAATCCTGGTCTACCTATGCCTGGCAAGAGCATGCATGGGTGGAAACCAAACGAGCCTATACCCGCCTCAATCCCGAAGGTCTTTGCGAGCGTGTAGACGGGGAGATCGTAGAGGGAAAAATGGTGATTGTGAGCACAAAGCCCTACTCGCCCGAGAGGCGATAACCCCAAGGGAAAACCCGTGGTTTGCCGCTGGAAACTGGTGGATTATAGCTCCAGGAGGTAAAAGCAGTGCACTGATTTAGGTATATTCTACTCAAAGAATGTAATCCCTAAGTCTTATGCTGACCTTCAATAATACCCTTACGATTATTCTTGTACTGCTTTTTCTGGTACTGACATTTTCCACGCTTACCTCCCAACTTATCGAACGATTTTTCGGTAGTTGGCTTCGCCAGCGGTTTTTGGATAGAGAAATGGAAAGGTTAATTGGGCCTCAAATATGGAAAACTGGCCTCAGAAAAAAATTTCAAATACCTAAACCGCAGTTAAAGGGAAAAATTGCCCAATGGTATTATAGTTGTTTTGAGCATCCAAAGCTTACTGAAGTACCCTCCGATGAATTCACTAATGAGTTAATTTCCTGGGTGAAAAGCCGAGGCAGTGGGAATGGTCTTGAACAATTCCAAAATGGCTTGAAAGTACTACATGGCAATGGTACCGATGAAGAGGAAAAACCTGAAACCCAAAATGAAGCATCTAGGGATCAAGCTAATGATTCAATAGGCATGGTTGAAAAGAAAAGGCTTGCACAAAAAATCAGCACTATTACCCTAGGAGCTACTGACATTAATGAAATAAAGGCAGCCATAAAAAAATGGTTCGAAGACTTTGGGGGAATCAGTAAAAAACGGTTTCGGTATGACATAGGCTTACGAACTGCCTTGCTCTTAGCAGCTATTGTTGTAACGATAGCCTTTGATCTGAATTTGGGAAGGGTTTATCGCTATTTGACTAAAAACCAGGCACAAATTGAAAAACTACGTCAGTTTATAGATAAAACGACTGTAATTGAAGATAAAAATGATGAGACAATGGCAGACCTCAATGAACTTTGGGAAACAATTAATGATGAAAATTGGGAACTGCCTATATACAGGCCACGTGCTTTACCACAACTAAAAAAAGATACAACCATTACTACAGAGTTCAAAATAGTGCCCCCCGGTTTTTTATCTGGTGATAGTAGTCCAAGATTATGGAGAAATACGGTCCCAGAGTGGATTTGGAATTCAATATCGATTACAGAAATTAAGTTTGACCAGAATGAATTAAATGATACCACCTTTGGAAAATCTTGGCCATTTGAAATTGGATATAATATTTCTCAAACCCAAAATGCTAATGAACTTGTTGACTATTTTAAACAAAGGGTTTATGATACAATAACTCTTGCACCGGCACTCTTTAATGAAGGTGAGTTACATTTGTCTCTACCGAAAACACATACCGAACCGCCATCCATAATCAACCGTATTGTTGGCTATCATACTCCCAATCCCAAATGGCTGGTTAGTAGTTCAGAACTTAGTTCATCCATCAAAATACCAGGAGAATGGCCATATTCCCCAGATGAAAGGCTAGAAATTTCTTGGGATGGGGATAGCACACAATTCAATTGGGATTTTAATCCCAAAATCGATGATGTTATCAATGTCAACTACACTATCACTGGAGGAGCGAATAGAAACGTGAGTATAGAGGCTGAGGTTGAATATTACCCTCCTGAAAAGGAAAAGTACGATTATCTAAAATGGTATGAGTTAGAAGAAATTCTGGGATACCTCATCACTATTTTAGCTTTGGCACTAGGAGGCCCCTTTTGGTTTGATGTGTGGAGACAACTTTCCGGGACCATCCGACAGTTCCGACAGCCTAACAAACCCTAAATCTTTTTTATTGTACTTCTCTCTAGCCCGGATGCAAGATCCGGGTTTATCTTGACCACAGGACTGCGTACCGCCCTTAGCAGGTGGGAAGAAACGCAGCCTCTAAAAGGTCACCTTATACCCAATAATCGGGATAGTAGTATAATCCAGCGTGGTATCGATATCATCTAGCACCGCGTCATACTCAATGTTGATCACCGCGCGGTTGCTATACAGGTTTTTAATGCTTACGTAGAAATCTCCCGAAATCTTGGAACGGAGCGTGCGCCAGGTGAAGGTGAAATCCAGGTTGTAAATCTGAGGCTGCTCTACCGAGTTGGGGTTCGACCAATCATACTGGGTCCAGCCGTATAGGCGGGACTCATCCAAATCGATGGGGTTGCGCCAAGTACCGCCGGAGTGGCGCCAGTTCATGTTCAAGCCCATGATGCGGTCTTTGTCACCTTTGGGCTTCAAGCTATACTCCTTCCCTACCAGCAGATTGTAAGAAAAGCCCTGGTTGAACTCCTGGTTGCGCCAGATACCATCGCCTACGTCGTAGCGGGCTTCAAATACCGAAGCCGAGGCCATGAAGTACAGGCCATTTTTGGTGAAACGGTGCAGCAGTAGCTCCATGCCGTAGTTTTGACCAATACCCGTGTTGGCGAGCGCTACGTTGGGCAGCTGACCATATAGATTCTGTACTGTATACAGGCCGCCTACCTCTACCGGTACGTTGTACTGGTGCTGGAAGTATCCCTCCATGGATAATTTTAAGGAAGGGGTAATCATTTGGGTATAATTGAGAACCCCATGGTGGGCCTTCATCAGTTCCAAATCCTGATTTACTAAGCCCTGTCCTTCAAAGCCTGTAGGGTTTTGGGTGTAGTATACCGTCAGATTCTCTATGCGGCTGTGGTGACCATAGGCAAGAGAAAGTTTCTTGTCGCTTGACCAGAGGTAAGTAAGCCCTACCCGCGGGTCCACACTGCTGCGTCCGTTGAGGAAGAAATACAGGTAATTCACTCCGGCATTCAAGCTGAGACGAGGCGTGAGGTCAAATTTCGATTGGCTAAACACTTGCAAGTGCTGGCCTGCACCCTCCGTTTCGTTGAGGGTATCAATACCGTCGAGGAAGATAGCGTAGCGGCCAGCACCGTAAGTATGCTGCTGATGCCCAAATACTATCCCCGTTTTGTTAGAATGCCGGTTACCAAACTGGTGGTTATAGTCTACCGTAGCATACACCTGTCCCATTCTGTAGTCAGAATAATCCCTTTCCGACCAGGTGAAATCGTCTTCCAGAAACTGGGCATTGTCATAGTAGTGGGCTGCCGAAGTGGCTACGGCCGCATGCAGATAGCTTTGCCCAGAGGTAGGTTGGTAATAGGCAACCCCGATGGCCCCGGAGTTATTCCCTTGCTGACGGCGCGACCGCCGTTCGTCCAATGACAGCTCGGTACTGTCGGA
>DMST01000372.1:7293-25907 GCA_003454975.1 Cytophagales bacterium
GCCTGACTGGCCCACCGTGAGATCGCTCAACCCACCAATGCCAAACACCTTGAACGTACCACCGTTCTTGACAGGCAAATCGACTAAAAAGGAGAAATCCTGGTAGTTTGGTCGTACCCCACCCACGTCGATAAACGATGCTAGAATACCCAAAGTAGAGTACCGATAGTTAGCCAGATAACTAGCCTTACTATTCTGTGAAAAAGGTCCTTCAGTGGCCAAGTCCAATCCAAAAAGGCTGGCCTTTACGGTATGCTCTCGGCGTTCGTTGTTGCCGCTACGAAATCGAAAGTCGAAGGCTGCGGCCGTAGCATTTCCAAATTCTGCCGGGAATGCACTGGAAAAGAAATCGCTCCTACTGAGCAATTCAGAACTAAACTGGGTAACAAAGCCACCGGCCGTACCAGCTTGACCAAAATGGTTAGGATTGTGAATAGGCACCCCTTCCAGTCGGTATAGCATACCGGTGGGAGCGTTGCCCCGGATACTAAAGTCATTGAAGCCGGAAGTTTGCTGCACTACCCCCGGGTAGGCGGTAATCACCCGCATAGGATCATCCCAGCTACCCGCAAACTTGCGGGTTTGCTCAGGGGTGATAGTCACCGCACTTACACTCGCCAAGTGGTTGAGCGCCTCTCCCCGAAACGGGTTGGCGGTTACTTCTACCTCATCCAAGGAGATTTGGGAAGGAGAAAGGGCAAAATCTATGATGGTCTCCTTGGTGGATACCACCGCTACATCCTCACGGATGTTAGGTGCAAAAAAGGCTGCCTGCACCGAAATATGGTAAACGCCTACTGGCATTTCTGCTATTAAATAGGCTCCTTCTGCATCCGTAACCGCAGCAGCCATCACCGAATCGTCAAAAACCCGTGAGATACGCAATACTGCTCCTGGTAAAGGACTTTGGGTTTCTACATCTACTACCTGCCCACGCAATACTTGGGTGTATTGCTGGCCTATGGCTGCATTCGAAAGCAAAAAAAATATCCACAGGCCTCCCCAGCGACTAAATCCCATGTTTACCTGAAATTGTTTAGACGAATTCTAAATAATAACAAAGGTAGTCCCCAAGCCGGGGAGTTCCAAACCCATTGGTCGATAACAAGGTTCGGCATATCGAGTACAAATATTTCCGCATATTTGCAGACAAGCTCAACCGGATAAAACGGCCCCATGGACAACTTTGAACAAAAGAAAACCCACCTTCACATGCTCATGGAAATTGCCATGGCAGACAAGGATTTCTCACAGGTGGAAGACATCTTCCTGAACCGAATAGCCCAGATGCTGGAAATACCTCTGGAGGACGTGGTTCACAAAGAGTTTGACCGAAATGATTTGAAGCTCCCACGCAAAGAATTCAAGCTGTATGGTTTATTCCATCGCTTGGTTCTGATGGGCATTTCAGACAATCACCTACACCATGCCGAACGCAAACTTCTGCTCGAATTTGGTATCCGCATGGGCTTAAACCCCAGTGCCATTATGGAAGTGATGGACTACTGCGACGAGAAAGGCATGGCGGCCATCCCGCAAGATATAGTGAGGATATTTTATAAATATAACAACTAGGGAGGGTCGATTGGCGAATAACGAATAGCCTGCAAGAAACATCCCAAAGTATCCGCAAGGCCACAACATCAGGAATGCCACCTTATCCTATTCACTCGTACTTCTGCCTCTCTCCTTCTTTTAGGCTTGTACGCCCAAGGAACGATAGTAGAATAGTGAATCAATCACGTCGCCGCTAGAAACAGGGATATTGAAGGTACAGTTGCCGATGGTTTTCAGCAGGCTGGCTTTCACTACGTTGGCCTCATTTTTCTTGTCTTGGCCTACCAGTTCCACTACCTCTTCCAATAGCTTATCGGGAATCTCTACGTGGCCGAAGGTGTCAACCAAATAGCGGGCAATAGCATCGCGCTGGTCTTCGGGCAGGCCAGTAAGCTTGGTAGAGAGAAAAGCCTCGGCTACCATGCCCACGGCAATTGCCTCACCGTGTAATAGCACCGGCCCCTCTTTCAAGAAGAAAGTCTCTACGGCATGCCCAATGGTGTGGCCGAAGTTCAGAATTTTACGCAGCCCTTTCTCGAAAGGATCGGCCGTTACCACCCCCTGCTTGATGCCCACCGAGTGTTCGATGATGGTAGCCCAGGGGTGCTCGCGCCAAGGCGATTCGATGTGTCGCTCCCAGTACCAAGCATTGGCAATCAGGCCGTGCTTCAAAATTTCGGCGTAGCCGGAGCGCAGTTGCCGCTCGGGCAGGGTATTTAGGAATACCGGGTCAATGAATACCCGGGTAGGGTCTTTGAATACCCCCACTTGATTTTTGAAGCCCTCAAAGTCAATTCCTAGCTTGCCCCCCACACTGGCATCTACCATGGCCAGCAGTGTGGTAGGAATGTTGATGAAATCGATGCCTCGCTTGTAAGTAGCCGCCGCAAAACCGCCCATGTCACCAATCACGCCGCCGCCTAGGTTGATCATGAGTGCCTTCCGATCAAAATGCTGGCGGGTGAGGCCGTCCCACAAACTCACCACCGTTTCAATACGCTTGTGCTCCTCGCCGGGGGGGATGGCCACCCGCATAGAAATTTCCTTTGGCATCACTTCCTTTATCAAAGGATAGCAATGCTTTTCCGTATTGGTATCACACAGCAGCAGGATTTTGCTGTACTCGTTGCTCTGCAAAAAATTACGTAGCTCGGCCGCTATATCAGCGGTAAAAACAAGCGAATCAGGTAGCATCCGGGGATGGGGTTTGATTAACCACAGCCTCTTGTTGTTTAATAGAGGCTTGGTGCACCAAGTTATAGAGGTCGCGAATAAAATCCGCGTCTAAGTTGAGCAAACGTGCCCATTCGGGGCGAGTACGGAACACTTCTTCCCAGCGGTCCATCTGTAAAATGGCCACATTATTCTCTCGCTTGTACTCCCCTACCTCCTTCACCAGATCCATCCGGCGGGCCAAAGCCTCCAGGATATCCCGGTCAGTATGGTCTATCTGGTCACGGAGCGTCTCCAGGTGGTTCACATAGTCTTGCTGGTTGCTGCTAGGAGATGGAACCCGCAGCCCCTCAATAATCTCCTGAAAACGAGCCGGGGTTACCTGCTGCTTGGCATCACTCCAAGCCGCATCCGGGGCAGGATGCGTTTCAATCATCAACCCGTCATAGTTCAGGTCCATCGCCTTCTGCGAAACCGGAAAAATGAGCGAGCGATCCCCCCCAATATGACTAGGATCACAGAGTAGGGGCAACTCCGGCAAGCGTCGCTTCAGCTCAATGGGTAGGTGCCACGCCGGTAGGTTGCGGTAAGGCCCCGTCTGAAAGGCACTAAAACCCCGGTGAATAGCCCCTAGCTGCGTAATGCCCACCCCTGAAAGGCGCTCTAAAGCACCCATCCACAAGGACAAGTCCGGATTGATAGGATTCTTCACCAAAACGGGTACATCCACGCCCTTCAGCGAATCGGCAATTTCTTGTACGGTGAAAGGATTCACCGTAGAACGTGCGCCAATCCAAAGGATATCGATACCCGCCTTCAGGGCCGCCTCCACGTGTTCTGGGTGTGCCACCTCTATCGCCCATTTCGCCTCTAGCTCCTGCTTCAACTCCTGAATCCACTGCAAGGCCGGTACACCTACACCACTGAAAGACCCCGGACGGGTACGCGGTTTCCAGATGCCAGCCCGTAGCGTAGTAATGCCCTGAGCCACCAGGGCAGAGGCGGTTGTGCGTAGTTGCTCGGGCGTTTCCGCACTGCACGGCCCGGCAATTATCCACGGATGTGGCAGCGAACTCGTCCAAGGAGTATCTATCGAAATCGTTTTCATTGTATCTTTGCCGATCTTTGTGCCAAAGCTAACAAAATGGCACACGCTAGGGTTTCGTTCACCTTTACGGCAAGTAAGAAGTAGATGGAAGTAAAGACAAAATTATCCTTCGAGGATACTTCGGTGGCGTTTGAGGCGCAGTCCACAGCCAAGTTGCGACAGACTTACACACTCTTCGCACTTATCAATCGCCCATGGATGGTCAAAGTGGGGACCGGTGCAGTGAAACTAGCCTTTCAGCTAGGCCTGCCTATCAAAGGTGTGGTGAAAAAGACGATCTATGCCCACTTCTGTGGGGGAGAGAATATTGAAGAGAGCCAACCTACGGTGAAGCAGCTTGCCGACTTCCACATCGGTACTATCCTGGATTTCAGTGTGGAGGGGCAGGAAGACGAAGCCAGCTATGATGCAGCCATGGAGGAGACCATCCGCACCATAGAGGCAGCAGATGGCAATCCTGCCGTACCCTTCTCGGTATTTAAAGTAACCGGACTAGGCCCTACACAGCTACTGGTAAAGGTACAGGCCAAAGGCCTACTGAGTGAGGAGGAAAAAGCAGCTTGGGAGCGCGTACAAAACCGGGTGGAACGTATCTGCCAGCGCGGTTTCGACTTGGGCGTACCCATCTTTATTGATGCAGAAGAAACCTGGTTGCAGCAACCCATCGATATGCTAGCCAACCGCATGATGAGCAAGTTCAACAAAGAGCGGGCCATCATCTATAATACCTACCAGCTATATGCCAAGGCTAGTCTGGAGAACTTTAAAAAAGACTTTGACTGCGCTCAGCAAAGCGGATACTACCTAGGAGCTAAGCTGGTACGCGGTGCCTACATGGAGAAGGAGCGGGAGCGCGCACAGGAGCACGGATACGATGACCCTATCCAACCTAACAAAGCGGCCACCGATGCTGACTATAATCGGGCGCTGGAATTTGCCATGACCAACCTAAAGGGTATGTACATCTGCGCGGGCTCGCACAACGAGAAAAGCAACTTGTACCTCACCGAGCTCATGGACAAGGCGGACATCGACGCCCAGGACCCTCGAATTTTCTTTGCCCAACTCTACGGTATGAGCGACCACATCAGCTATCCGCTGGCAAAAGCAGGGTTCAACGTAGCCAAGTACGTACCCTATGGCCCGGTAAAAAAGGTGATGCCTTACCTATTCCGTCGGGCCGAGGAAAACACCTCCGTGGCCGGACAGAGCGGCCGCGAGTTTACCCTGGTGAAAAAAGAGATGGCCCGCCGCCGCAGGAAGTGAACTTGAAAAGGACAAGGACCTGGGCATGGCATGAGCCAGCCCAGTCGCCAAAACAAAGCCCTGCCACGTAATCGCGGCAGGGCTTTTTATTAGGAGTTCGTAGTAGGAGTTGCTTACGCCAAAATCCGGACGGGATCTTGCAACAGCGCCTGGAAGGTCTGCAAGAAGCGTGAGCCCACGGCACCGTCCACCACACGGTGGTCGCAGCTCAGGGTCACCTTCATACGCTTGCCGGGCACAATCTGTCCGTTCTTCACCACCGGCTCATCGCGGATGGCCCCTACGGCCATGATGCACGCATCTGGTGGATTGATGATGGCCGTAAATTCTTCGATGCCAAACATACCCAAGTTGCTGATGGTGAAGGTATTTCCTTCCCACTCTGAGGGTTGCAATTTCTTGCTTATAGCTTTCTTGGCGAGGTCCTTCACTTCTGTAGAAATGTGCGAGAGCGACTTATTGTCGGCGAAACGAATCACCGGCACTAGCAAGCCTTCGTCTACGGCTACGGCCACCCCCACGTGTATGTGGTGGTTGTAGCGAATGGTGTCTTCTTGCCAAGAGGCGTTCACATCCGGATGCTGGCGCAAGGCAGCAGCAGCAGCTTTGATCACCATGTCATTGAAGGACACCTTCAAGCCCCGGTCCGCCAGCATCTCGTTGATGCTCTTGCGTGCCTCTACCACCTTGTCCATATCAATGTCCATGGTGAGGTAGAAATGTGGCGATGTAAACTTGCTTCCTGACAGACGCTTGGCGATGGTTTTACGCATTTGCGACACCTTCTTCTCTTCGAAGCTTTCCTCGCCTACTACAGTAGGTAACTCTACGGCCGGTTTGTCGCTAGCAGGTGCACCAGCGGGCGCTGCTTGTGCAGGCGCTGCAGCAGGCACAAAGTTCTCTACATCTCGTTTCACCACACGGCCACCTTCGCCACTACCCGGGATATCCCCAATGTTAAAGCCTTTGTCTTGAGCCATTTTCTTAGCCAAAGGCGATGCTTTCACACGCCCGTTGGAAGAAGTGGCAACAGCTGCAGGTGCAGCGGCAGGGGTGGAAGCCGGACTTGTAGCAGGTTGCGCTGCCGGAGCAGGCGCTGCGGCGACAGGAGCAGGATCTGATGGTTCGGCCAGAGAATCGCCAGCCGCCTGTGCCGCCAAAAGAGTTTTATAATCTGCATCGGCTTCCCCGATGATGGCTAGTACGGCACCTACCGCAATGGCGCTACCCGCTTCAGAACCTACATATAAGATCGTACCGTCGGTGGTCGACTCAAAATCCATGGTAGCCTTGTCGGTTTCAATCTCAGCCAACAGCTCACCGGATTCTACCGCATCACCCACATTTTTGTGCCAGGCGGCAATCACACCTTCCTCCATGGTATCACTCATCAAAGGCATCGTGATCACCTCAGCATTGATGCTAGAGGTATCTACTGCTACTGCTGCAGGAGCAGGCGCGGCAGCCGGAGCAGAGGGCGCCTCAGCGGCGGCAGGAGCGGCAGCGCCATTCCCTTCAGCGGCTATCGCAGCTTGATAGTCCTCTCCCGCTTCACCTATCACGGCCAGCACGGCATTCACCGCGATGGTCTCGCCTTCGTTGGCGCCAATATATAGTAGAGTCCCATCGGCTGTGGACTCAAAATCCATGGTAGCTTTATCGGTTTCGATTTCCGCCAGCAAGTCACCGCTTGCTACCGTATCCCCTACGTTCTTATGCCAGGAGGCAATGGTACCTTCCTCCATCGTATCGCTCATCAGGGGCATCGTGATCACTTCCGCCATAAAGTCTTTTGCTTGAGGTGTATTTAAGGAATCCAAAAATAGGTTGTAGGGTCGGGTATATCAAAATCCCCCATCCAAATAGCCCGCAAGTAGCAGACAATCGTTTGTGCCACGTGTAATGACACATCGGTTAGGAATACAAAACAAGATATACACAATAGGTGCGTTATAACAACACCGAGATTGTTTTGTACTTTTGCCATCCAAACCCTACGCAACAATGAAATACATTCGCCAAAAACTAAGTATCCTTTTTATTCTGGGAATGTGCCCTTGGGCAACCACATATGCACAAGGACGGTTCCCGGACTTAAATTTGGATGAGCTCTTCAACATTAATGATGTGCTTCAAACCTCTGCTGATCAGCTAAATCAGGGAGCCAACGACGCCTACCAGTACATCGGAGCCTATTTGGCACCCCTCGGTGAATCTTTGGTGGTGGGCATGAATAACGGCTGGACCAGTACTGCTCTTACCCACGAAACCTTAGGCTTCGACATAAGTACCACGACTAACTGGGTGCTGGTACCAGAATCTCTGGGCAATTTTGATGTATCTGCGCTGGGTTTCCAGGCAATTAGTACGGATGCCACCACATTACCCAACGTATTCGGGGGTAGTGCCAATGACGCTCAGCTTAATTTGAATGCCGAGGTAAATGGCGAGGTTTATGAACTCACCTCCGCAGACGCCTTTGGGGGCCTCCGGGTGATTGATACCGGTACCAATCGGTTCAACCCCTCTACGGTCAACAATATTCCTATCCCAATTCCTACTTTAAATCTCACCATAGGCGCCATAAAAAATACCGATATCAGTGCCCGCTTCGTGGGTATTCCTCCGGCATTGGGCGCACCCGTTACTGCATTTGCCTGGGGGCTAGCCGTAAAGCATGACTTCAAGCAGTGGATTCCGGTAGTGGAAAAACTCCCCTTTTCCATGTCTGCACTCGTAGGGTATACCAACAGCCGGATGACCGCAAGACTAGACCCTACTGGGGTGACGAATTTGGCCTCCTTGGCCTTGCGCGGGCAGTCGCTCACGGCGCAAGTTTTGGTATCAAAAAAGCTGTTGTTCTTCACCCCATACATTGCCGGAGGATTCAACCTGGCCAGTTCCAGCACCCGCATGAGCGGTTCATTCGATATTCCGGTTTATACCCTTGACCCTGACAATCCCACCATCCCCATCGCGAGCACGTCTATCTTTGATCTGGATGCCCTGGATCCCATCCGGTACAATGCCAACGGAGTACGGGCCACGGTAGGGGCACAAATAAAATTGTGGGTATTCACTCTGTATGGCGACTATACCATCAACTCCTCTGGTTACAACGTCGTTTCTATCGGCTCTGGCATTTCTTGGAAATAATCTGCCATATTTAACTATTTCCAGGCCTAAGCCGGCACTCGTGTGAGTGTCGGCTTTTGTATTTCTACCCCCTAGGGCAGAACTCCTGCTTTCACACACCGTTACCTATGCATTACCCAAGGTAATTCTTTAGTACCTTGGCAGTTCGGAAGAAAGACATCGATATAGTTCCTGCATGGAAATTCGCGAAGATCACTACAATCCTACCCAGCGCAAACCGGTAGGTCCCAAAAAAGTATCAGTAAATCAGTCCATTCGCTTACCTCTTTTCATTTCCATGGCATTGGTAGTGGGTATGTTGATCGGCTCCAACATGATGGACGCCCCACCAGCTACCGGCCGTAGTATTGGAGGAAATTTCAGCAAGCTCCGGGAGGTGCTTCGGTTGATTGACGACAACTATGTGGATGAGGTAGACAGCGAGGCATTGGTTGAAGAGGCCATTGACAACATGCTCACCAAGTTGGATCCGCATACTTCCTACATTCCTGCTGAACAGCTGGAAATGGTGCAAGCCCAGCTGCAAGGGGGTTTCGAAGGCATTGGCATCGAGTTCAATATCATTCGGGATACCCTCTATGTGGTTACCCCCCTCAGTGGTGGCCCTAGCGAGGCTGCAGGTTTACAAACCGGCGATCAAATCATAGAGGTGGACGGTGAGCAGATTTCTGGCCCGGGTCTGACCAATAGTCGCGTGCACGAAGTTTTGCGGGGTGAGAAGGGTACTGAGGTTACCCTTACCATTAAACGGAAGCGGGAATCTGAGCTGTTAGAATTTACGTTGGAGCGCGACAAGATCCCCACCTATGCCGTAGACGCCCACTACATGATCGATGAGCAAACAGGCTACATCAAGGTGAACCGTTTCTCGGCTACGGTGTACGATGAATACCTGGAAGCCCTTACGGAGCTGAAAGAAAAAGGGATGAAACGCCTGGTGCTGGATCTACAAGGCAACCCTGGTGGACTGCTAGACGAAGCTACGGAGATGGTGGATGAGATTTTGGGAGGCGAAGAGCTGATTGTGTATACCGACGGGAAGGAGCGACGTTTTGACCAACGCTACTATGCCGAACGCGAGGGTATAGCCGAAGATATGCCGGTCATTGTGCTGGTAAATGAAGGGAGCGCCTCGGCCTCCGAAATTGTAGCCGGTGCATTGCAGGACAATGACCGTGCCCTGATTGTAGGCCGCCGTAGCTTCGGCAAAGGGCTAGTGCAGGTAGGCATGTCTCTTTCCGACGGTTCTGAGTTGCGTCTTACCATATCGAGGTATTATACCCCTAGCGGCCGTAGTATCCAGAAGCCCTTCGGTGAGGAAATATCTTACGACAACGATATCACCGAGCGCTACGCAAACGGTGAGTTTTTCAATGCGGATTCTGTAAAGGTGAACGACTCCCTACAATATGCCACCAAAAACGGTCGTGCGGTATACGGGGGTGGGGGCATTATGCCGGATGTATTTGTGCCGTTAGACACGGCCAGCTCTACCCGCTACATGCGAGAACTATTTTATAGTAATGCCATCCGGGAGTTCTCATTGTTCTATGTAGAAGAAAATAAGCGATACCTGGAGGACATGTCCTTTGCCACGTTTAAGGACAACTTTGAGGTGACCGATGCCATGCTACAGCAACTGATTGAGGTGGGTGAGCAGAATGGAGTAGATTTTAACCGCAGCGAATACAACACCTCCAAATCACTGATTGCCAACCGGTTGAAGGCATTTATTGCCCGTGGCATCTGGGATAACAATGGATTTTACCCAATAATTAATGAAGATAACGAGGTGTACCGCGAGGCACTCCTACTTTTTGATCAAGCCGAAGACCTTTTGAGTAATTAATTATGGCCTACTACCACCGACTCGGAGAGATACCCCCGAAACGTCACATCCAATTTCGACAACCCGACAATAGCCTCTATCATGAAGAACTGGTGAGTTCCAAAGGCTTCTCGGGCATTTACAGCAACCTGTACCATATCTATCCTCCTACACGGGTAGAAAAGGTGCTTGAATCTGTAGATTATGGTTTTGCCATTGCTAGTGATTATACCCTGAAGCAAACCCACTTAAATACTTCAGGTGTTACTACCACCGGAGATGACTATCTGGAATCACGGTTGCCTCTGCTTACCAATGCCGACGTGACGCTGCACCTATGCTCGCCTACCCAGCGGAGCATGGACTATTACTATAAAAATGGTGAAGCCGACGAAATCATTTACATCCACGATGGCAACGGTTACCTCACTTCGCAATTTGGCCGACTCCGCATTCGCCAAGGCGATTATGTGGTGATACCTCGTACCACCATTTATAAACTGGAATGGGATGAGGGCCCTTTGCGCCTGCTGATCATTGAGAGCACCGGCCCGGTAGAAACGGTGCGTCGTTACCGCAATGAGCTAGGCCAATTGCTAGAGCATTCGCCCTATTGCGAGCGCGACATCCGCCCACCCATGGAGCTGGAACCTGAGCGAGAACAGGGCGAGTACATCGTAAAAATCAAGAAGTTGGGTCAGTTACACCAGTATGTGTACGCCCATAGCCCGTTCGACTTGATAGGCTGGGACGGTTTTCTTTTCCCTTACGCCCTATCCATTCATGACTTTGAGCCCATCACGGGCCGAATCCATCAGCCACCGCCGGTGCACCAGACCTTTCAGGCGCCTAATTACGTGATTTGTTCTTTCGTACCCCGCCTGTTCGATTACCACCCCCAAGCCATTCCGGCCCCGTACAATCACTCCAACATAGATTCGGACGAGGTGCTGTACTATGCAGAAGGCAATTTCATGAGTCGGAAAGGAATTGATCGGGGTAGTTTCACGTTGCACCCTGGAGGGTTGCCCCATGGGCCACACCCTGGTACGGTAGAAAAAAGCATAGGCGCCAAAGCTACCGAAGAGATTGCGGTGATGGTGGATACCTTTCGGCCCTTGTTTGTCACAGAGCAAGCCTTGGCTTACATAGATGAAAATTATCCCATGAGCTGGAAGGAGTAAATCTTTCAGACTTTTCAAACAAACCTGTTTTTATGAATTGGGTCGCTATAAAGGGTGTACCCAAGGACTTCCTTCTTCCGTATAGTTGGTTGAAGGGATAAAACCTATCCGATGCCGCTTCCCTACCTTGTAGGGGCATTGGGACTTTTTTATGATATATTGTGGTAATCGATTTCACTAAAGCTGTGAGCACGGAAAGCAATGCACATATTTTGGGTGCCGTTTTTCTGCACGAACCTACTCCGAATGCCTGGTCGGATTGGGAAAATTTACCCAATCAATTCCACATAGCAGGAGCATGGTTAGTGGGATTACTATTTTGTACCATCGGAATTTTTTGCTTTCGGATCGTCAAACTGACCCAACTCAATTTCCCCAAATCGGTCCGTTGGTTTTCGGTATTTGTCCTAGCCGTGGGATTCCATTTCATTCTGGAAGGCCTCAACTATTTTCTACCCTGGAGTTCCGCCTCGCCCGTACTACTAATCCTCCTACTGTTCCTGGGGGCTATTTTGGGTATCAATATCTATCGGGAGTACACCAAACAGGTAAAGCAGAATCCTCTTCTGAAAAGGGAGGCTGAACTACAAGCCCTGCAAGTAGCCATTACCGCAGCTGAAAGAGAGCTAACCGAGACAAAGCAGCAATTTGATGCATTGGTAGAAAACAACCCCGATCATATTGCCCGGCTGGATTTAGATTTCAAGTATTTATTTGTCAACCAGGCGATCCTGAGAGCATCAGGGCTACCACTAGAGTATTTTCTAGGGCGCCGGGTAAACGAGGTAGAAGTAGAGCGGGAGTTTTCCGACCAATTCCTGGAACTACTCCAAGAGGTAGTGGACACTAAGCGCACGATTAAATTTGAACCTGACCTAATTGATCTCGAGAGCCAAAATCAATCGGTATTTGTCATCACTTTGGTGCCAATTTTGAATGTTGATCAGGAAGTAACGGACCTATTGGTGGTCCGGCGGAATATCACCGAACGCAAACAAGCCGAGGCCCGGCTCCGTGCCCGGCTATCTGATTTGCAAGAGCTATCCAAAAGCCTATCGGAAAAACATCGGCAGATGGAGGACTTTTCCCACATTGTCTCCCACAATCTGCGTTCTCCCGTAAGGAACCTTCGTCTGTTACTTGAATTCTACCACCAGGAGAAAAGTCCGGAGAAAAAAGAGGAGCTCATTGAAAAGGTGGGGGATGTAAGCAAACAGCTTACAAATACCCTAGCAGACCTTACCGAGGTTATTACTAGCCAACCTTCAGCAGAAGTAGTTCGCGAGGAATTGGTTCTGACCGATGTAGTGGCCGCATTGAAGGAAAGCCTGTACATGCAGGTAAGGGAAGCCAAGGCTAAAATTTCTCACGATTTCAACGACCTGGAAGCTGTCTTCTTCCCGAAGGTGTATCTGGAAAGTGCCTTGCTCAATCTTATGACCAATGCCATCAAGTACCGACACCCGGATCGTACACTCGAGATTCACCTACGATCTTGGAGGAGCAATGGCACCATGTATATCTCCGTAGAAGACAACGGCTTGGGTATTGATTTGGAACTGCACGGTCACCGTCTGTTTGGTCTGCACAACACGTTTCATGACCATGAGGACTCCCGTGGTATGGGCCTATTCATCACCCGCAATCAGATTGAAGCCTTGGGGGGCAAGATCAATGTCATCAGCGAAGTGAATAAGGGGTCCAAATTCACCTTGAACCTAGGCCAGGTTCAGAGTCCGGAGTTGCTAGAGAAAGAGATGGAGGTTTAGTCTTGCTGCTCTCCCATGGACTGCTGAATGCGGCGAATCATATTCTCCAGCTCCAGGGTAGATTCCCGTAACCGATGCAATACTTCTCCGTCAACGGGCCCTGATTCTTGATTCTCCTCCATTTCCAGGAGCTGGGATAACCCTTTAATACGTGCCAGGGGAGCCCGTACCAGATGAGCATTGACCAGAGCATACTCCCGCAAGCGTTGGTTATCGGCCTCAAGCACCCGAGTGCGTTCGGCTATACTTTGGTACAATTGGGAGTGGTGCTTGCGTATTTCCCTTTCCAATTGCCCATTTCGTTGGCTCAGTTCGTCAATTTGCTGCTGCGACATGTCCGCCGCTTGCCGGTATTCCTCCATCTTTTCATTGTAGGTGAGGTATCCATTTTTGTAGAACCAGCTAAGCGCGATCAAACAAACCCATATAAAAAAGGCCCCCATCATGATTAAGTCAAAATCATGGCCTGCAACCAATACAGGTCGAAAATAACTATTGAAATAGGGAAGCCCGCCTACAAATACCAGCAGCAAGACATGGGTACTAAACATAAGCCAGAACTCCCATTTCTCGTTCCAGGGATTGACAAAGAGAATGGGTGCGGCGGATGCCATGAGGATCATCAGTAGGTGCTGAAGGTATATCCCTAAGGTTATGGATTCCCATTCCAGCAGAAGAGACATGCCAATGGCTATTTGAATGACCAGCCCGAATAGAAAACGGGAGACCAAGGCTTTTCTGCGGGCATTCAGTAATGGCAGAATGGCCATGATGGGAATCAACAACAAATCGCCGTAGATCAGATTGAAACGAAATCTCAGTACATTAACAATGGCATCAATAGCGGCAAATACCAACACCATGACACTAAGCTGGTTGAGTAGCCTAAGCTGCCTTTTCTCGAATAGCGGCATGGCCCGCTCCACGCCCAAATTGGAAATGTCTTCAAATACCTTTCTTACAAACCCCATATCCCGATGGAAAACTCCAATGCATTGGGAAAGTATAAAACAATTGGCTATTGCCCTATCAGATACAAAAGCTTCCTTTTTTTGTCCAAAAATTTAACCCAAGACCCATACTTAAATCACACTAGGATGGCTACCAGGAAGAAATCTCCTGAGAAGGTCGGTATTCTCCGTGTGGTTATTACTTTTGCAGTCCAACTCGTTCTTTCGCACATACTTATCCAGAAAGGTGGAGGGAATTGGCCCGATGATACCTTGGCAACCTGTGGCCCTGCTTATAGCAGGACGATAAGGTGCCACTACCAACCACGAATGCCGTGGATCGATAAGTGAGTAGAGTATTCTTCCCCCCTTCTGCTGCGGAATTATTGCTCTTCCTTACTTGTCAGGAAGAGTTCCACCTTCCTAGACAATTTCACTTCTCCCTTGCTGGATTTGCGCGTGCTAAGAGCACAACAGTTTTATTCATGCAAAAGGAAAACATTCGATTGGGCATTTTTGGCTTTGGCTGTGTAGGTCAAGGATTGTACCAGGTCCTGCAACAGACCCAAGGCATACGGGCAGATATTGCGCGAATCTGCATCAAGAACCCCGACAAGCCCCGACCTATTGCCACAGACCTGTTTACCACGGACCGAGCACTGATTCTGGACGATCCGACCATTGATGTGGTGGTGGAGTTGATCGATGATGCCGAAGCGGCCTTCGAGATTGTGACGACCGCTCTTTCCCGAGGAAAAGCCGTGGTATCGGCAAACAAAAAGATGATTGCGGAACACCTGGAGGAACTAGTAGCCTTACAAAAAGAGCACGGAGTTCCGTTGCTGTACGAAGGCTCTTGCTGCGCCAGTATTCCCATTATTCGCAACCTGGAGGAATATTACGATAACGATCTGCTCACCTCCGTGGAAGGCATTTTTAATGGTTCTACCAACTACATCCTCACCAAGATTTTTGACGAAGGATTAGATTTCCAAACGGCTCTGAAAGAGGCCCAGGATTTGGGCTTTGCCGAAACGGACCCTTCCCTGGACATTGAAGGCTGGGACCCCAAGTACAAGTTAGTCATTACCCTTTTGCATGCTTTTGGTGTCATTGTATCGCCCGAAGATGTCTTCCACTTTGGCATTCACCGCATCAACGATCACGACATTGCCTTTGCCCGGCAGCGGGGACTGCGCATTAAGCTGCTGGCACAGTGCCAACGGCAGGAGGACCGCATCCATGCCTATGTGCTTCCCAAATTAATAAATGGCCAAAGCCACCTCACGGATGTAAACCACGAATACAACGGTGTGGTGCTCGAAAGCGCCTTCTCGGAGAGCCAGCTTTTTGTGGGCAAAGGGGCCGGAGACCGCCCCACGGGCTCAGCCGTACTTTCGGATATATCTGCTCTTACCTACCAATACAAGTACGAGTACAAAAAGCGAACCCAAGGCCAAGGCGCCGGATTGAGCCAGGAAAGCCATCCACTAAAACTGTACATCCGGTACGAGGAAGAGCAGGATCTAAACTGGGAAGACTTCTTGTCCATTGAGGAGCGATACCAAAGCCAATCGCACCGCTACGTCATCGGCACCATCGACTTGAATACGCTTGCACAGGCCGAGTGGCTACAGCACGAACACATCAACATTTTGGGGCTGTAGGCGGGTAGAATCTTCCTACTTTCGGGTCATGAACGGAGAGGGACCCATTTTTGAAGGTTTGCGGGTGTTGGAGCTTGCTACCGTACTGGCCGGGCCCAGTGTAGGCCAATTTTTTGCTGAGCTAGGTGCTGAAGTAATCAAGGTAGAAAACCCCAATACGGGAGGCGATGTAACGCGCAGCTGGCAGGGGGCTGGTGAGGACCCTGCCAACGACCGCCCCGCGTACTTCACCGCTATTAATTGGGGGAAGCAGAGTTTGGCTATTGACTTACGGAGTGCGGAAGGCCAGTCGCAAGTGCACGAATTGGTCCGTGAGACGGATGTAGTGATTGCCAGCTACAAGCCCGGTGACGCGGAGAAACTGCGGGTGGACTATGCCACTCTGCAGGGCATGAACCCCCGCCTGCTATATGGGCATATTACCAGCTATGGGCCTGACAATCCTAGGGCGGGGTTCGATGCCATCATTCAGGCTGAAAGCGGCTTCACGTACATGAACGGACACCCCGATGGTGAGCCCACCAAAATGCCAGTTGCCCTCACGGATGTGCTGGCTGCCCATCACTTGAAAGAGGGACTCCTAGTGGCTTTAATCCGGCGAGAGCGGACGGGCCGGGGCAGCTACGTTCCCGTCTCCCTGATACAGGCGGCTATTAGCAGCCTGGCAAACCAAGGGACTAACTGGCTGGTGGCAGGCAAGGTACCCCAACGCAAGGGCAACGACCACCCCAACATTGTGCCCTACGGCACGCTATTTACTACGCAAGATGGCCGCTACCTCACCTTGGCGGTGGGCAACGACGCTCAATTCCGAAAACTAGCCACGATATTAGAGCAGTCAGCATGGGCAGACGATGAACGGTTTGCCACCAACGCACAGCGGGTGATACATCGGGAGCTACTGCTACCGCAAATTCAGGAAGCCATTGCCTCTTGGGATCGGGATACGCTACTGGCACAACTAGCCAAAGAGCGGGTGCCCGCAGGAAGTGTGAATACCCTGCCGGAGGTATTTTCCTTACCTGAGGCGCAGGAGATTTTGCTCAAAAACGAAGCGGGCACCATGACGGGCGTTCGTAATTACGTAGCCGGTCTGGAGGTAGAATCACTCAATGCTCCCCCTTCCCTACCCCGCAATCCTGGATCTATGGAATAAGCCATGGTAATGCATCGTTAAGTAAAGAAACCTTAACTGCTATGTACTCATCTTCCATTCTCAACAAATTCCTCTACCTCTTTTTTGCCTTTCTGATGGCTTCCTGCGCTCCTAGCCTAGCGCAAATCCAGGTATCGGGCATCGTCACGGATACTACAGGACTTCCACTACCAGGAGTGAATGTACTTCTGAAAGAGACAGGAAAGGGAGTAATTACCGACTTAGATGGGCAATATAGTATAGAGGTGCCTAGGGCTGGAAGCAGCTTAGTATTCTCCTTTGTGGGCTACCTGACGGAAGAAATTCAGGTGGGAAACCGACGAAGCATCTCCGTTACCCTGCATGATGACCTTGACCAACTTGCTGAGATGGTCATGCTCTGTTGTGGCCTTCAAAATAGCCTTACGCCGGGTATTATTTATGGGTGGCCCCAAGCATTATGGGGAGCAAGCCTAGGCCTTGACGTAAACATCGGCTACTCTGCAAGAGCCTCCGCTAGCTACCGAAGGCAAGGGTTCGGTAGGGACTATCTTTTCGAGCAGGCGACATTAGAAATTCAAAGCTGGCATTCCCTCCTTATGGGCCAATTAGCACTTAGGATCAACGGAAATCGTATGCAACAAGGAGAAGGCCTGCACAACCGTTCCTTCTGGATAGACCTTGAGCAGAATCACTTCCCCAAGGTGCCCAACCTCCTGATAGGAATAGGCGTGGGCACATACGCGGACGGTTATCTTTATAACTACCCCAGCGATTACCTATTATACCGAATGGGGCTGAACCAATACTTTCGCTTGCACCCCAAAAAACGGGTAGGGCTCAATGCCAGGCTCACCGCTACGTATTGGGATAAAAGGACCGAGTACGTATTCCCGTCAGTACCGCCAGCAAGCCTCTGGGGTTGGGAAGGAATCGTCACCCTCAACTACCGCAGCTGGAAAGTTTGGGTAGAACACCGGTGGCTTGAAAACCTACAGCTTACCTCCGTGGGCACGCAGTATCCCATCAGGCTTTCGAATTTCGATCCAAGAAACTGGTAATTGCTCCAATACTTGGCCCGGGCTTGTATCTTTAGGCCCTGCAAACAACACCCTAAATCATGCACATTGTACGCGCAACTCAAGAGCACCTTGACATTCTGGTCAATCTCTTCGATCAGTACCGCCTGTTTTACCGAAGGCAAAGCGATCTGGTAGGCGCCACTCGCTTCTTAGGCGAACGAATAGAGCGAGGCGACTCGGTCATCTTTTTAGCCCTCAGCACCAAAAAAGAGGCCATGGGCTTCACTCAGCTATATCCTTCGTTTTCCTCTGTGAGCATGCAGCGGCTCTGGATTCTGAACGACCTTTACGTTTCGGACGATCATAGGCGGAAGGGCGTAGCCAAGGCCCTGATGGACCAAGCCAAAAAGCTGGCCGTGGAAACCAAAGCCAAAGGCATTGTGCTGGAAACCGAGGTGGCCAATACCAGCGCCCGACCGCTATATGAATCGCTGGGTTACCGCCGCGACGAAAACTATCTGCACTACGCCCTTACCCTGGAACTATGATTACGGATTCCCTCAGCACACCTACCCTTATCATTGATCCTGCCCGTTGCCGAGCCAATGCCCGCACCATGCTGGCCAAAGCACAAAAACATGGGATGCGGCTACGCCCCCACTTCAAAACCCACCAGAGTCTGGAAGTAGGCCGCTGGCTTCGCGAAGAAGGGGTGGCACATGCTACGGTTAGTTCCATCACCATGGCCCGATATTTTGCTTTAGAATGGGAAGACATCACGGTGGCCTTCCCCTTCAAC